>JANNKM010000114.1:0-16393 GCA_031396305.1 Rhizobacter sp. | reverse complement strand
GCGCGCCGCCCGCGCCGCCGGCGAACGCGGCGAGCACGAAGTTGACGGCCATGACGCGGCGCACTGAGCCGCCGAGGTACTCGACACGCAACTCGTTGTCGCGCGCCGCCAGGCTCACCAGGCCACGGGTGGAGTCGAAGTAGATCCGCGCCAGCAACGCCAGTGCAGCGGCGAACCCGACGGTCACGCCGTACAGCACATAGCCCACGCTCGCGTCCGCCAACTTCTGACCGAACAGCGTGGGGCGGCCCATGTTGAAGCCGTCGGACCCGCCCAGCGCCTCGGTCTTGACGAGCGCGCCGTAAGCCACCATCGACAGCGCGAGTGTCAGCATCGCAAAGAAGATGCCACGGTAGCGCGACAGCAGCGGCGCGAACGGCGCAGCCAGCAGCGTCGCCGCGGCGCCGCCGAGCAGCGCCAGGCCCACGGCGTCGGTGATGCCGAGTTTGTTGAAGCAAAGTGCGGCGGTATAAGCGCCGGTGGCGAACACGAGACCCTGGCCGAACGACACGACGCCGCCGCGCATCAACAGCACGATGCCCAAACTCACCAGTCCATGCGACGCCGCCATCGTGATCAGGAAGGTCAGCCACTTCGGCATGAACAGGCCGGCGATGACGAGCACCACGGTGAAGGCCACACCGGCAAGCAGGAAACGCGCGCCCGGCGCGGGCCGACTGCGCAGCGTCCGGGCCGGCTCGGCGACGGCGAGGCTCATATCTTTCGCGCCTGAATCTGCTGGAACAACCCCTCGGGGCGGAACATCAATACGGCGGCCATCACGATGTAAATGGAAAACAACTCCGCCACCGGCCACAAGTGCACCGCGCAGGAGCGCGCCAGGCCGACGATCAGTGCGCCGATGGCGGCGCCCGGAATGCTGCCCAGGCCGCCGATGATGACCACCGCAAACGACACGATGATCACGCCCACCGACACGCCGGGCTGAACCGAGATCATCGGCGCGGTGAAAGCGCCGCCGATCGCCGCCAGGAATATGCCGGTCGCAAACGCCAGCGTGTACACGCGCGACACGTTCACACCCATGCTTGCCGCGATTTCCTCGCTGTGGATCACGGCCAGAACGATCTTGCCCTGGCGCGTGCGGTTCAGACCCCACCATACCGCGACGCCGATGACGGCCGCCAGAAGCACCAGGATGAAGTCGTAGCCCACATAGCTCTGTGTGCCGACTTCCACGTTACCGAACAGGCTGTACGGCGCCGAGACGTAATACGGGTTCGCGCCCCACACCAGCTTGGTCACGTCTTCCAGGATGAGGAACAGCGCGTAGGTCACGAGAACGAGCAGCACTTCGTCGCGGCCGTAAAAAAAGCGCAGCAGCGTGCGCTCGACCAATGGCGCAACGAGCGCCGCCACCGCCACCGCGGCGAGCAACAATCCGACGATGGACCAGGCCGGCGCGAACTTCCACGCAGCGAACCAGCCGACGAAGCTTGCCGCAGCGTACGCGCCGAGCGCATAGAAACTGCCATGCGCGATGTTCAGGATTTTCAGCACGCCGAACACCAGCGTCAGGCCGAGGGCGACGATGAACAGCCATGACGCGTAGGTCAGGCCGTCGATGAGGATGGTCAGCACGAGACTCATGACGCTCCCGGAGGGCGTGTCATCCCGGCGGACGCCGGGATCCAGCGCGGACTGCCCGCAGTGGATCCCGACCCCGTGTCGAGCACGGGGTGGCACTTGCGTCGGGATGACGGCATGCGAAGAATGGGGCGAAGGTCAGGGCGAGGGTCGTGCCGCGATTCGTCATCCCGGCGAAGGCCGGGATCCACGCTTCGCTTGGCGCACTGGATCCCGGCGTGCGCCGGGATGACGTTAGTCCGGGCGGGCCGGACCAACGTCAATTGCACTTTGCCCCAGGAAACCCGGCCTTGATCCAGTCTTCCGACTTCATGTTGGCGGGAGGATTCACGCATTCGGCGGGGAAGCGCTGGATGTCGTCGAGCATCACCAGCTTCCTTGCCGCATCGAAACGCGTCTTGCCGATCGCCGTGTCTTGAATCGCCTGGTGGCCTCCGCCCAAGGCCATGCGGATCTTGCCGGCGGGCGTGTCCCACTCGGAACCGCGCAGCGCCGCGGCGAGTTGTTCATGCGTGGGCTTCTTGCCGCCATTGGCCGCCATCGCCTTTTCCACCGCCAGCTTCAGGCCGAGCAACGCCTGGATCATGCGATTCGGCGCCTGTACCGGGTAAATGGTGTAGGCCTTCTGATAGATGCCCCACCACCAGTCGTTCAGCGCCGATTTCGGCGAGAGCAGACCGTACTGGCCGCGTGCGCCCAGGATCACGCCGTCGGGCATCTTGTCGCCCAGGCCCGGCAGCACGTGGTCGCCGGCCGACAACACGAACTGGCTGCGCTTGAACAGGCCGCGCGGCCCGCCCTGCAAGATCAGGGCTTGCAGATCGCCGCCCCACAGGCTGGAGTGCGTCACGTCGGAGGGCTTGGACATCAGTGCCGAGATTTCGGTGCCGTACTGCCCGACGCCGAACTTGGGCAGCAGGTCTTCGCCGACCTTCGCGCCGGGGTAGAGGTTGCTCATCGCCAGCGTGAAGTCCTTGCGCGAGTCCTGGCCCCAGGCGTAGTCCTGGTTGATCAGGTTGAAGGTGTCGGCCTTGATATTGCGCGCCTTCAGGTAGCGCGCCAGCGCCACGTTGTCCATCGCTGCGTGCGCGGCGGTGCGGAACACGTAGTTGTACTTGCCCTCTTCAAAGATTCGCGGCGTTCCGCAGTCGTAGAGGATGAGGAATTTCTTCATCTCCTCGGCCACCGGCGCGACGGCCAGGCAGTCGCCCGAGCCGACATAACCGACGACCGCGTCGACGTTCTCGCGGTCGTAGAGGTTGCGCATTTCCTGCACCTGTTTCGTCGCGCCGCCGTTTTCGTCAACGTAGATCGGCTCGATCTTCATGCCACCGAAACCGACCTTGTTGTACGGTGCCGGCGCCGTGCCGTTGTTGAACGCCTCGATCACGACCTTGGCGCCATTCACGGCCGGGATGCCGAAGCTTTCCGCGGCCTGGCCGGAGAGAAAACTCACGACGCCGACCTTGAACGTTTCCTGGGCCTGAACGAGCGGCGAAGTCAGGGCAAAGGCCGTGGCGGTGGCCGCGAGCGCCCCGCGCAGCAGGAAGGGGCGTGCCGATGAGTTCATGTGGATCTCCGTGGGGTGTTGCGAAACTGCCTTGCCGCGCGCCAGTCGCGCGCCAACTTCATGAATTCTTTGTCCGGGCGCGCCCCGTTGGGTATGGGAGGAAACCCTGCGAGCAGGCGCCGCCTTTTTGGTGCAGCAGTGCGCGCGGCTCAACCGCCCGCCACGCCTTGCGTGGCCACGTACAGCGAATACACCGAATGGCTCGCCGCCATGAATAGCCGATTCCTCGCCGGCCCGCCGAAACACAGATTGGCGCAACGCTCCGGCAAGTGGATTTGCAGCAGGGCCGCGCCGTCGGGCGAAAACACGCGCACGCCGTCGAGCCCTTCGCGCATGCCCCAGCCGCACCAGAGGTTGCCGGCCACGTCGCAGCGCAGTCCGTCGGGTGTGCCGCCGGCGCTGTCGATCAGCGTGCGCTTGCGCGCCAGCGCGGTGCCGCCGGAGACGACGTCGTAGACGAGAATGAGCCGCGGCGAAGCCCGGCTTTCGACGATGTACAGCTTGGTCTCGTCGGGCGAGAACGCCAGGCCGTTCGGGCAATTGATGCCCTCGGCGACCACGCTGAGCCTGCCGCTCACGGGCTCGAGCCGGTACACATTGGTCGCCAGTTCGGTTGTCGCGGCGTGGCCTTCGTAATGATGCAGGATGCCGAACGGCGGATCGGTGAACCAGATCGTGCCGTCGCTCTTGCACACGATGTCGTTCGGCGAGTTCAGCGGTTTGCCATCGAAATGGCTCGCCAGTACCGTGACGCTGCCGTCGTATTCGGTGCGGGTGATGCGCCGCGTGCCATGCTCGCAGGTCAACAGGCGCCCCTGCCGGTCACGCGTATTGCCGTTCGCGAAGTTCGACGGGCTGCGATAGGCGCTCACCACGCCGGTTTCTTCATCCCACCGCAGCGTGCGGTTGTTCGGGATGTCGTTCCACAGCAGGCAACGCGCGTCGCCGAAATACACCGGCCCTTCGCACCAGCGCATGCCGCCGGCCAGGCGCTCGACGCTGGCGCTGGGCAGGCGCAGGTTCGCGCCTTCGGCGCTGAGGATTTCAACCGCGGGGTCGGGCAGGCGCAGCGTGGGAGCCCAGGGTGGTTCGGCAGCAGCGGGCATGGTGGCGATCCAGGCAAGGTTGGAAAGGCCACAGCATAGACGACGTGCGCGCGAGCCTCTCGGGCGGGGAAGCGCGTGCCGATGAAGCCACTGCGCCAGCGGGGTTCGGGGCTCACAATTTTTGAACGTGGCCTTCAACAGCGCGCGACCCGCTGCCCAGCGCAACGGCCTATTCTTCAGGGCACAACTTTCTGAAGGCCTTCAAATGCTCGACTCTCTCAAATCACCCCTCGTCGTGGCCGGTCGCGTGCTGCTGGCGCTGATGTTCGTCATGGCGGGTTTCAGCAAGCTCGGCAACATCGCAGGCACTGCCGGCTACATCGCCAGCGCCGGCCTGCCCATGGCGACTGTGCTTGCCGTGGCCACGGGGCTGCTCGAATTGGGGGCCGGTCTGGCGCTCGCAGTCGGCTTCCACGCGCGCTGGGCCGCGCTGGCGCTGGGCCTGTTCACGCTGCTCGCAAGCGTTCTGTTCCACAAGTTCTGGGCCGTCGCTGCCGATCAGCAGTTCGTGCAGCAATTGCTGTTCATGAAGAACCTCGCCGTGAGCGGCGGCATGTTCATCGTCGCGGCATTGGGTGCCGGACCGGTGAGCTTCGACGCGCGGCGAACTGCCGCCGCCTGAGCTCACTCGTCAGAACTCACATCGCGTGCAAACCGCCATCCACCATCAGCGTGGTGGCGGTGATGTACGCGGCTTCGTCGCTGGCGAGCCACAGCGCCGGCCAGGCGATCTCCAGCGGTGTCGCCCAGCGCCCGAGCAGCGTGACGTGTTCGCGCTCTGCCTTCGAGTCGATTCATGTGTCGTGGGCCGGGCTCAGTCGGCTTTTGCGCCGGTGGCCTTGATCACCTTGCCCCAGCGCGGAATTTCGCTGCGGATCCAGGCGCTGAAGTGCTCGGGCGTGCCGGCGACGATCTCGAACTCCATCGCGGTGAGCTTGTCGCGAATTTCGGGCGAATTGACGATCTTCACGATCTCCTTGTGGTACCGGTCGATGATCGGCTGCGGCGTGCCGCCCGCCGTGAGAAAGCCGATCCACGCCACCGCCACCAGATCGGGGTAGCCGGCTTCGACCAGCGTCGGAATGTCGGGCGTACCGGGAAAACGCTTTGCCCCTGACGATGCGACCAGACGCAGCCGCCCCTCCTTGGCGAACTGCAGCACATTGCCCGGCACCATGAAGGCGGCCTGCACCTGGCCGCCCACCAGATCGGTCAGCGCCGGCGCCGCGCCTTTGTAGGGGATGTGGGCAATGTCCAGGCCGGCGGCGAGCTTGAGCATCTCCATCGTCAGGTGCGAGGCGCTGCCCACGGCGACCGACGCATACGACAGCTTGCCCGATTGCGCCTTGGTGTGCGCCACGAACTCGGCAATGTTCTTCACCGGCAGCGCCGGGTGCACCACGAGGTATTGCGGCGTCGTCACCATCAGCGTGATCGGCGCCAGGTCTTTCAGCGGGTCGTACGGCAGCTTGTCGAACAACGACACATTCACCGCGATCGGCCCGTTGTAGCCGATCAAAAGCGTGTGGCCATCGGGCGCCGACTTGGCCACAAAGTCGGCGCCGATGTTGCCGCCCGCGCCGGCCTTGTTCTCCACGACGACGGTCTGGCCGATCGCCTCTTGCAGCTTCGGCGCGATCAGGCGCGCCAGCACGTCGTTCGTGCTGCCGATGATCGGCACGATGATGCGCACCGGCTTGCTCGGCGCCCACTCCTGGGCGTGGCTGGCGGTGCTGAAGAGCAACGTCGCTAACAAGACCACGCAGGTGCCCATCAAATTTGTCCTTGGTCTGTGACTACAACGAATAGACGGGCTTGCCGCGCACGCGCTGGATCTTGTCGCGCGCCCAGGGTTTGGGGTCCTGACCCTTGGGCAGCAGCACGCCCGCGGCGCGCACCTGTTGTTCGGCGGCATTCAGCGCCGGCGGCTCGATGCCCTCCTGCAAGCCCAGCGCAGCCTGCTCCAGCATGCGCCGCGCCATCACGACGCCCTTGTCGGTGGGCAGCAGCAACTCGCGCGTGCGGTCCTGGATCGGCCCCATGCTTTCCTGCAACGACGCGTCCTGCTCGGAAAAACCGAATACGCCGCTGTAGGCGCGCTTCTCTTTTTGTGCCTGCCGGTCGATCAGGTAGTCGTTGTCCTTGTTCGCGCGCGGGCGCCACGCAATGGCGTGCACCCCTTCTTCGTAGGCGACGTGAATGCCCTTGCCGGCGGCCATCTGCGCGCGTTCTTCCTGATTCAAAGGCTTGTCGGGGTGGAAGTTGATGCTCCAGGCCCAGCAGTTCTCGTCGTCGATCGGCACCCAGACATGGCCGCCGAGCGCGTGTTCGCCGAACGGCGGGATCAGCGTGAACCAGGGAAACAGCCATTGCGTGATGCGCCAGTAGTCGCTGTCGGGCTCGCCGTTGCGCCGGCCATAGAGCGTCAGGCCGAACGGGTTCTGTTCGATGTCGAACACCACATTGCCGTCGGCCTTGATGTAGTCGAGCGCCTTCACGCCGCGGTGCATCGGGTCGACGTCGACCTCGAACCGGTGCACATACGACACGTGGGCGGTGTCGATGCCGCCTTCCATCGCCTGCAGGTAGTTGCACTGCTGCAATCGCTTCGAGACGAAGACATGGCTGTCGGGCAGCAGGCACCATTCCACTTCGGGCGGCGCGGGTTGTTTGTCGGGAGGGCCCATGTAGGCCCAGACCAGGCCGCCGCGCTCGATGCACGGGTAGGCCTTGATGCGCATGCGGTCCGCCACGCCCGGCGCGGACGGCACGTCGACACACGCGCCGCTGCGGTCGAACTTCAGGCCGTGATACGAGCAGCGAATGCCGCATTCCTCGTTGCGCCCGAAGAACAGCGATGCGCCGCGGTGCGTGCAGAACTCGTCGATCAGACCGGGCGCTCCGGTGGTGTCGCGGAACGCGATGAGCTTCTCGCCCATGATCTGCACGCGTTGCTGTGGGCCGTCGGGCTCGTTGATTTCATTCGACGCAAGCACCGGCACCCAATAGCGCCGCAGCAGATTGCCCATCGGCGTGCCGGGGCCGGTGCGGGTGAGGAGGTTGGCGGTGTTTGTGTCCATCGTTGCTCGGGCAGGCCTTCGCCGCGCAGTACGCAACGCAGCCGTGTCGATCCTATCCCAGCGCGGTGGCGGCGATCTGATGCGAGTGCAGCGCGGCTTGCCCGGTCCGACGGCAAGGGCCGATACTTCGGCGAACCGAACACATCCCGCATGACGAAGAAACCGACCAAGGCGGCGGAACCGCGCGCGCGCGACGCCGACCGGTCGCAAAAAGACATTCTCGAAGCGGCGCTCGGCGAATTTGCCGAACATGGCCTGGGCGGCGCACGCATGGACCGCATCGCCGAGCGCGCCGCGGTCAACAAGCGGCTCATCTATTACTACTTCGAGAACAAGGAAAGCCTGTTCCTGGCGGTGTTGGAGCGCGCCTACGAAAACATCCGCGGCGAGGAGCGGCAGCTCAACCTGGCGCAGGTGGAGCCGACCGAGGCGATCCGGCGCCTGATCTCGTTCACCTGGAACTACTACATCGCGCACCCGGAATTCCTGACCCTGCTGAACAGCGAAAACCTGCACCGCGCGCGTCATCTGAAGCAATCCAACAAAGCGCTCACGCTGAATTCGCCGCTCATCGCGGCGCTCGCCGAGGTCCTCGAGCGGGGAGCCAAGACCGGGCTGTTTCGCGCCGGGGTCGACCCGGTGCAGCTGTACATCTCGATTGCCGGGTTGTCGTACTTCTACCTCGGCAACAGCTACACCCTGTCGACGATCTTCGACCGTCAGCTGCTCGGCGCCAAGGCCAAGGTCGAGCGTCTGTCGCACATGACCGACCTGGTGCTGGGTTACCTGGTGCGCGACTAGGATACGAAGCCCGAGGGCAATTGCCGATTCCGGACCTTTCGAATCGGGTTCACCATAGGGTTGAGAGCGCCTCACCGTCGGGCGCACCATCACGCGAGGAGAGCCGAATGATCATCCACACCACGTTGGCAAGCGCCCTGTCCGTCGCCGTGTTTGCCGCAGCAGCGCTCGCGCCTGCAGCGGCGGCGGCGCAATGGAAACCCACCAAGCCGGTCACCATCATCGTGCCGTGGGCGGCCGGCGGTGCGACCGACCAGGTCACGCGCATCGCCGCGGCCGAACTCGAAGTGGGGCTCGGGCAGAAGATCGTGATCGTGAATCAGCCGGGCGGTGCAGGCTCGATCGGCACCAAGGCCGCGATGGAGGCCGCGAAGGACGGCTACACCTGGACCGCGGGCGCGGCCAAGCAGCTCGGCACGTACCCGGTGCTGGGCATGATCAACAGCAAGGTCGACGACTTCCACCTGTACCTCGCGGTGACCAACGTCTCGATCGTCAGCGTGAATCCCGCGTCGCCGTATCAGACCTTCCCGCAACTGTTGGAGGCGATGAAGGCCAAGCAGATATCCGTCGCGACCGCCGGCAACAGCTCGTCGGGCCACTTTGCGATGGAGGCGATCGCCAAGGCCACCGGCGCGAAGTACCGTCACGTGACGTATGACGGCGGGAACCCGGCGGTGGTGTCGACGGTCGCCGGCGAAACCGAAGTCACGACGCAACTCGCGCCCGAGCAATCGGAGATGATCAAGGGCAAGCGGCTGCGGCCGCTCGCCGTGGTCGGCGAGCATCCGCTTGTCATTGAAGGCTTCGGCACGATCCCGCCGATCACGCAGTTCGTCAGGGACTTCCCGAAAGTGACGACGGGCTTCGGCATCTTCATTCCCAAGGGCGTTCCGGCCGAAGTGATCGCAACCATCGACAAACTGTGGGTCGAGCGCATCGTCAGCTCCGAGAAGTTGCGCAAGTACGCCAACGACCGCGGCGCGCTGTTCACGCCGCTGTTCGGCCAGGCGGCGTTTGACGCGGTATGGCCGACCGTCGTCACCGACGCCTACCTGCTGCAGGACGCGGGAATGGCGAAGGTCTCGCCGGAGTCGCTCGGCATCAAACGCTGACACCCCGCCCGCACTGCCGATTCGGGTCGCCACGCCGCGCGCTGCCAATCCGATGTCGCGCCGCGCCGAGGTTCTGAGCGCTGCCGTCTGGGCGGCGGTGGGCGGCGGCATCGTGGTCGCATCGTGGCGCATGGACCGGCTGGAGAACCTCGGCATCAACCCGTGGTCGGCGCCGGGCCTCACGCCGGGAATCGTCGGCGCGCTGATCGTCGTGTTCGCGTTTGTGTTGTTGTGGCAGGCGCTGCGCGCCGCCGAAGGCCCTGACCACGAGCCTGCCGGCAGGGCCGACGCCACTCCCGCGGCCGGGTCCGCGCGCCGCACCCTCGTCGCCGCTGTGTTGTGCGTGCTGTTCGCCGGCGTCAGCCTCGGGCGTGGCCTGCCCTTCGCGATCGAAGGCACGCTGTTCGTTTTCGTGTTCAGCGCGGCCTTCAGCTGGTCGACCTGGGGCGCGGAAAGGCGCATCGGCCGCGGCCTGGCACAGACGCTCGCCGTGGCCGTGATTGCGTGCGTATTCATCTCCTGGCTCTTCGAGTCGGTCTTCCTGGTGCGCCTGCCGTGACGCGGCGCCGCCTCCATCGCATGGCGCCGGCATGAGAGCCCGATGGAAGGACTGAGCCACCTCGCCACTGCGCTGGTCTCGCTGTCCGGCCCCTGGCAGATCGCCTACGCGCTCGGCGCGACACTGGCCGGAATCATCATCGGCCTGCTGCCCGGTCTGTCAGCGACGCTCGGTGTGGCACTGTTCACCACGCTGACGATCAAGATGGCGCCGACAGACGCGATCCTGGTGCTGGTGTGCGTTTACGTCGGCGCGATCTACGGCGGCAGCCGCACCGCGATCCTGCTCAACATCCCCGGCACCGCGGCGAACGCCGCTGCCTGCCTGGACGGCAACGCCCTGGCGCGCCAGGGCAAGGCGGGCCGGGCGATGGGCATCGCGACGACGGGTTCGGTGGCGGGTTCGCTGTTCGGCGTGGTCTGCCTGGCGATGTTCACGCCGCTGCTCGCCGAGACCGCGCTGAAGTTCGGCGCGTTCGAGTTCTTCTGGCTCGGCATGACGGGCGTGATGATGTCGGGAAGCCTGACAGGATCGAACCCGCTGAAGGGTTGGCTGATGGGGCTGCTCGGCCTGTTCGTCGCGACGATCGGGCTGGATCCGATCCACGCGCATCCGCGCTTCACCTTCGACCAGAACGCGATGTCGGGCGGCATCGCATTGATCCCCGCGCTCGTCGGAGCGTTCGGCTTTGCCGAAATCCTCACCGTGATGGGTGAGCCCAAATTCAAGGCCATGGTGAGTTCGGTCGACTCGGTGTTGCCGAAGATCGCCGACCTGCTGCGCTACTGGCGCACCATCATTCGCTCCGGCGTGATCGGCGTGTTCATCGGCATCCTGCCCGGCGTCGGCGAAGACATGGCGGCCTGGTCATCCTATGCCGCAGCCAAGCGCGTCAGCCGCGAGCGCGAGTTGTTCGGCAAGGGCTCGGTGGACGGCCTGATCGCCGCCGAGACGGGAGACAACGCGTCGATCCCCGGCGCGCTGATCCCGGCGCTGGCGCTCGCGATTCCGGGCTCGGCACCGGCCGCGGTGCTGATGGCGGCGATGATCATCCACGGCGCGCAGCCGGGTCCGATGCTGATGGTGAACCAGCCGCAGTTCATCTACGATGTCGTCGGCATCACGCTCGTCGCGACGCTGGCGATGCTGCTGTTCGGCCTGATGCTCGTACGGCCGATCCTGTGGGTGCTGCGCGTGCCGCGCGAAATCATCATGCCGATCGTCTTCGTGCTGTGCGTGCTGGGGTCGTACTCGATCACGCAGCGCCTGTTCGACGTCTGGGTCATGTTGGTCGTCGGTATCGTGTGCTACCTGCTGCGAAGGCAGGGTTTTCCGGTCGCGCCGTTCGTGCTCGGGCTGGTGCTCGGCGACATCGTCGACAAGTCGCTGCGGCGCGGCCTGGTGCTGTCCGACGGCAGCCTGTGGCCGTTCTTCACGCGGCCGATCAGCGCGGTGCTCGCACTGTTGGTGCTGGCGATGCTGCTGGCGCAGATTCCGGCGGTGCGGGGGCGCTTCAACTGGGGCAAAGACATGGGGAAGTCAGCGTGATCGACAGGCTCTCGCTGTGCAACGAAGTGCTCGCACCCTGGGGCTTTGCCGAGCAATGCGCCTACGCGGCGAAGCTCGGCTATCGCGCGCTCGAGGTTGCACCGTACACGCTGGCCGACGACCCGATGACGATCAGCGACGCACAGGCCGCAGTGTGGGCGGAAATCGCGCGCGATCACGGCCTGGCGATCAGCGGGCTGCATTGGCTCCTGGTGGCGCCCCAGGGCTTGTCGATCAGCAGTCCGGACGCGGCGGTGCGCCAGCGCACGCAAGGCGTGATCGCGCGCCTGATCGAGTTGTGTGCGCAACTGGGCGGCCACTACCTGGTACATGGCTCACCCGCCCAGCGCAACCCGCTGCCGGGCCAGAGCCATGCCGACGCGCTGGCCCGCGCGACCGATGCCTGGGTGGTCGCCGGGCAGCAGGCCGGTGCAATGGGGCTGCGCTACTGCATCGAACCCCTCAGCCGCGACCAGACCTCGGTGGTGAACACGCTCGCCGAGGCGGCCGCGATCGTCAACGCTGCATCGATGCCGGGCCTTCGCACGATGCTCGACACCAGCTCGGCAGGCGCCACTGAAATCGAGCCGCTGCCGGTGTTGATCGACCGCTGGTGGCCGAGCGGCCTGCTCGCGCATGTGCAGCTGAACGATCGCAACCGGCGCGGCCCGGGCCAGGGCGATGACCGCTTCGCGCCGATCCTGGCAGCGCTGCAGCGCCAGGGCTACACCGGTTGGCTGGCGATCGAGCCTTTCGACTACCAGCCCGACGGTCCCGGCTGCGCCGCGCATTCGATCGGTTATGTGCGCGGCCTGCTCGAGGCACGGCAGCCCCTTGCGTAGGCGGTGGAGATGAGCGCAGCTCTGGCGTTCTCGCTGTTGAGTTCGGCGTGCTTCGGCGTCGCCCTCGTCACCGGCCGGGTCGGCCTCAACTCGCTCGACGCGCGGTCGGGTGCCGCCATCAGCATTCCCACGGCAACACTGCTGTTTGCGCTGGCCGCGCCTTTCGCATTCGACAGCGCAGGGTTCACGCTTCGAGCTGCGCTTTGGTTCGGCGTCGTCGGCCTGTTCTTTCCCGCGCTCGTCACGATCCTCACGTTTCGCTCCAACCAACAACTCGGTCCCACGATCACCAGTGCGGTGTCCGGCACCGCTCCGCTGTTTGCGCTGCTCGCTGCAGGCGCGCTGCTGGGTGAGGAGGTTCCCGCGCAGGCGGCGCTTGCCTGCGTCGCCATCGTCGCCGGAGTCGCCGTGCTCACCTGGAAGCAAAACGCCGTGCGCCCAGGCTTCACGGGTTGGGCGCTGGTTTGGCCCATCGCTGGCGCTGTGGTGCGTGGTCTGGCCCAGGCCGGTGCAAAGGCAGGATTGGCGCTCTGGCCGAGCCCTTTTGCGGCAGGTCTCATTGGCTACGTGGTGTCATCGGCAACCGTCATCGGCGCGAACCAGGTGGGTCGGTCGAAGAGACCGCCGCTGACGACGCACGGGTTCGTCTGGTTCGCGCTCACCGGAGGCCTGAACGGTGGCGCCGTGCTGCTGATGTACGGCGCATTGAGCATTGCACCCGTCTCGTTGGTCGCACCGGTCGTGGCGACCTACCCGCTGATGACGGTGCTGGTCAGTGCGATCGTGCTTCGCGAAGAGCGCGTGACGCTGCGCATGGTCGCAGGGGCGACCACGATGGTTCTGGCAATCGTCTACCTGGCAGCATCACGGGCCGGTGCCTGACATCAAAGCGTGATCGCCGGTGTCCCACGCCGAGTCGCGCTGGGGTGGGGGGTTCATGGAATGCGCGGCTGCACGCGATCGATCGAAGGCAACGCCATCGGCTGCATCGACTCCCAGTCGGGCAACGCGCCGCTCGCGAATCCGGCGCACTCGAGCGAGCCGATCGCGAGTTGGCCGTCGCGGATGCGCACGCGCACGGCTGCGTGGCTGTGTTCGTACAGGTCCGGGTGCGCCGCCAGAAAAGACTGCTGCTCGGCGGCGGGGAGGTCGGCCATGCCGTTCACGTAGTGGTGTCCGTTGCGCTCGACATGCGTGATCCCGAGCAGCGACACGAGCGCCAGGTCTTGTTGCAGTGCCAGACCGGCCTGGATCGTCAGGTCTTCGGCACTCATGAAGTAGCGCGGCGGCTTCGCCTGCGGCGCGCCGGCGGAGGTTTGCGCATTCCATTGCACGCATCGCGCGGCATTGAGCAACGACTTGTACAGGCCTTTGCAGGTCTTCGACGACACGCCGGCGTAGCCCACTTTCCGGCCGCGCGGGAATGCATCGAGTGTGTCGTCGGATTCGTCGAGGATCACCGGCTTGTGCGCGGCCAGCTCGGCCACACTTTGCTGCAGCGCGGCCTGGCGCTTGATCGGCTGCTCGATGAACTCGATGCTGTCGCAAAGCCGCGCCAGGCGCGGTTCAGTGCGCATGCTGCGCCAGAGCGCGAGCACGCCTTCGACGCCGTCGTATTGTTCGTTGCCGTCGAGCGTGGCGCGGTAGCCCCCGGGAATAGCGTCCAGCACTCCGGCGATTCGGGTGAGCCGGCTCACGTCGGCAGCCACGTCGCCGGCGACCTTGAGCTTGAACCAGCGGTGGCCGTAGGTCTGCACGACCTCGTCGAGCGTCTCCGGCAATCCGTCGCCGACACGCGTGGTCTGGTCGTCGCGCGTGATCGGGTCGACCAGGCCCACGGTGTGGCGGGCGGCGATGTGCGACGCGGGTCGCAGCCCGGCAAGAAAGGCGGCGAAGTCGAAACCCTCCAGGTCTGTGCACAGCGGCGTCGCACCGATGCCGCACAGGTTCGCGCGCACGACCTCGTGGAAGGATTGCTGCAGCGCGCGGCACAGCGCGTCGAGGATGGCGCGATCGAGCAGCGCCGGGCCGTAGTTCGCGACGAGGGGGTTCAGGCCCTGCGCACCCGCCCGTTCGATCTGGGTGCGGTAGTGGCGCGTGAAATGGCCGAACGCGGAGTCGTTCGCGCCGTCCAGGTAGAGCCTGCGCGCGCTGCCGAGCGCCGCGCGCAGCTGTTCGAAGTTGTCTTCGTTGCTCAGCGCCGGGTTCTTGTCGAACCACTTCGGCGCGAGCAACTCCGCCGCCATGCCGGTGCTGCTCCGGCCATCGCGCAAGCGGATGCGAACCCGCGCAAACGCCTGTGGCGCCTGCGTCAGCGTGACGACGCCGAAGCGAAACGGCATGCGCAGCTCGACGCCGCGCTCACGGAGCTCGATGTCTTCGACGATGAGTTGCATCGGGGCGGTCATGCCAGAGCAACCGTCGTCCCGGCGCACGCCGGGATCCACTGCTCCAAGACAGCGCCTCGGCCAGCAATGGATCCCGGTGTGCGCCGGGATGACGGATTGGCCATTTGATTCACTCCATACCCAGCAACTTGTAGATGCGCCGCGTATACGCGCCGAAGCGCTCCTGCGTTTTCATGTCGAGCGTACGCGGGTGCGGCAGGTCGATCTCGAAGTTGTCGGCCATGCGTGCCGGGCCGGCGCTGAACACGATGACGCGCGAGCCCAGGAACACCGCTTCCGAAATGCCGTGCGTGACGAAGACGATCGTCTTGCCCGACTCCTTCCAGATGCGCAGCAGCTCCAGGTTCATCTTCTCGCGCGTCAGCGCGTCGAGTGCGCCGAACGGTTCGTCCATCAGCACGAGCTTCGGGTCGTGGATCAGCGCACGGGCAATCGCGGCACGTTGCTGCATGCCGCCGGACAGCTCGTACGGATACTTGTCTTCCGCGCCGGCAATCCCCACCAGTGCGAGCAGGTCGCGCGCCCGCTCGCGCGCCGCCGCCATCGGCAAGCCGAGCAGTTCGGCCGGAAGCAGCACGTTGTCAAGGATGCGCCGCCACTTCAGCAGCAGCGGTGCCTGGAACACCATGCCGATGTCGCGCGCCGGGTCGAACGGGTGTGTCGCCGAGCCGATGCTCAGCGTGCCTGCATCGTGGTCGTGCAGGCCGGCGAGGATCTTCAGCAGCGTCGACTTGCCGCAACCCGAGGGCCCGACGAGCGCGACGAGCTCTCCGGGATGCACGTCGAAGCTCGCGTCCGAGATCGCGAGGTGAGCCTTCCGGCCGCTGCGATAAGCCTTGGATACGCCCGCCAGGTGGATGAAGGGCAGCGCAGCGGCTCGGCCGGCGTCGACGCTCGGAGAGTTCATGAGACGCGCGCGTCCTTCGCGACAAGAATGTGCTCCAGCAGCATCACGGTGCCGTACAGCACCATGCCAAGCAATGTGATCAGACCCACCGCCATGAACATCGCCGGCGTGTCGAGCGTCACCTGCACCTGCAGCATCAGGTAGCCCAGGCCGCGGTCGGAGCCGAGGAACTCACCGACGATCGCCCCCGCGACCGCGAGAATTGCAGCCACTTTCATGCCGGCAAAGACATACGGCAACGCTCCGGGAAGCTGGATCTTGATGAACAGCTGCCAGCGCGAGCCGCGCAGCGACCGCACCAGGTCGAGCAGATCCGGCTCGATCTCGCGCAGTCCGCGCGCCGTGGTCAGCAGGATCGGAAACACGGCGATCGAGAACGCCATCATCGAGTTCGGCAGCACGCCGTACTTGAACCAGACGATGATCAACGGTCCGAGCGCCACTTTGGGGATCATGTTCAACGTCACCAGCAGTGGCAGCATCAGCGACTCGAGCGTCTTCGACCAGGTGAACAGCAGCGCCAGCAGCACGCCGACCACGAGCGCGAGCGCATAGCCGCCGAAGATCTCAGTTCCCGTCACCAGGGTGTTGGCCCACCAGCCGTAATCGGGAACGAACAGCGCCCGCCAGGTATCGCCCGGCGAGGGCATCACGAACCTGGGCACGTTGCCGAAGCGCACGAACAGGTACCACGCGAGCAGGAACAACAGGTGCGCCGCCACGCCCAGCGTGTAATGGCGCAGCTTGGAGCTGAAGTGGTCCATGCTGCGGCCTCAGGCGAGCCACCCCGCCAGGCCCGCGGCGACGAAGTCATCGTCGGCGAGGTCGGCGTGCTCGCGGCAGACGCGG
>JANNKM010000076.1:0-2845 GCA_031396305.1 Rhizobacter sp. | reverse complement strand
CACGGCCGCCTGCATCGCAGCCGCGCCGACGAGCACCCTCTGTTGCACGGGCACGCCGGTTTCCTCCAGCACCTCATGCCAGGCGCGCACCAGGTGCTCGCCGGCCGGCACGTCGAGCACCACCTTCCCGGCTGCGTCGGTCTTGCCGAAAATCGGCGTGTCCACCACATGCACCCACGCCTGCATGCGGTCGTGGATGTTGCAGCCGAGAACCGCGGTGCCGGGTTTGTCGAACACCACGGGTGCCGCGGGCGTACCGGCATAGAGCTTGAGTTCGAACTTGCGGATCGGCGAAAACGAATAGACGTGGTGACGCACGGTGTCGAAGTTCGGAAACGCCACCGATGTGCCGGTCTGGACGACGCTGACACGCGGTTGAAACTGGCGCTCGCGCTGCCCGAGCTGCGCAGTGGTGCCCGCCGCCGCTGCGACAGGAGTTCCGCGCAGCAGCACGGATACGACGGCGTCGGTCAGGGGCCGGCCGGCACCGTCGGTGACCATCACGGTCAACGCAGCAGCCAGCGTCGATGCAGGGCAAGCAGCGGCTGCGAGCAGCAGCAGGATCGCACGCACGCGTTCAGCTCTTTGCATCAGGCGCTCCACCGCCGCCGACGATGTCACGCTTCATCGGTGCCAACAGGCGCAGCAACTCGTTCTTCGCGCCCGGGTCGGTACCGGCGGCGTCGAGTTCCTCGCGCAGGATGCTCACCATTGCATCGAACTCGGAGGCGCCGATCTTCGCGTCGCGGTGCGCGCGTTCCATGGTCTCGCCCTCATAGCGACAGCCGCCGCCGGCGAGCGAACAGATCTGTTGCGCGAGGCTCTCTTTCAACGCAACCAACTTGACGCCGTCAAAGCTGCGTCGGGTGCGCAAATCGCTGGCCGAGCGATCGATCAGGCGGCCGACGACGTGGGTCACCTGACTCGCGCCGCCCAAGCGCTGGTACAACGTCGGCTCCTGCGCGGGCGGTGAGGCGCAGGCCGCGGCAATGGCAGCCAGCAAGAATGCCAAGACCGGGCCCAGTGGACGCCGTGGCTGCGCTGAATACATTGCGCCTGCTCCCTCAAGGTTGAATATCGGATGCCGATGACATGGCACGAACGCCGACGGCGCCTGCACCCGATATCGGCCGCCGGCGTCGATGCTTGAGAGGAAACCCTTGGACGCCGTGACACAACACTCCCGACCAACGAGGCCGCGCCGCGCCGCTGACCCGCCAGGCCCACTGCCGGTGCGGATTCGGGCCATGCTGGTGGCTGCTGCGTGCTTCGCGGCACCACCGGTTTTCGCGGGCGACCGACTGCTCGGCACCTGGGGCGTGAGCCAGGTCGAGGGTGCCGGCGGCGGCGGCCTGTCACCGTGGGCGCTGATCACGGGCAGCGGCAGCCGCGACCAGATCGGAGCCACTGCGTTTGCCACCACGTGGCGCTCCCAAGGCGACTATTCATTGCGCGCATTCGGCGCGGCTGTCGGCCTCTTCGACAGCGTCGAGTTGTCGACAGCGCAATGGCGCTTCGGCTTGAGCGACACGGTACCGGGTGAGTCGATCCGCATGGACGTCTATGCAGCGAAGTGGCGCTTCTGGGGCGACGCTGTGCACGATCAGGACCGCTGGTGGCCCCAGCTCGCCGCAGGCCTGCAGCACAAACGCAATCGCGACATGACGATACCCACGGCGCTCGGCGCGCGCCGCGGCGCCGACACCGATTTCTACCTGGCGGCCACCAAGGTGTGGCTGGCGGGTCTCGCCGGCCGCAATACGTTGCTCAACCTGACACTGCGCGCGTCGCGCGCCAATCAATTCGGCCTGCTCGGTTTCGGCGGCGACCGCGGTGACTCGCGTGAACTGAACGCCGAGATATCGACCGCCGTGCTGCTGCGCGACGACATGGCGGTCGGACTCGAGTGGCGCGACAAGCCCGACACGTTGAGCGTGTTTCGCGAGCAGGCGGCGTCTGACCTGTTCGTCGCGTGGTTTCCGAGCCGCCACCTGAGCGCCACGCTCGCGTGGTTGAATCTCGGCAACATCGCCAACAAGCCTGGGCAGCGCGGGACCTATCTGTCGTTGCAAGCGGGATTCTGACGCCCGCGTCGCGCCGCGGTACAGCGGCGCGGCGCGAGGCTCCTGGCGCACGGGGTCATCGCGCCGTGTCGTGGCTCCGAGGTGGCCTCAGCTTCTCACTGCTGCACACCTGCCGACGCACTGGCCGGAGCCCAAGGTTCGGGAACGCGGTTCTTCACCGCGGGAATCGTCCTCAGATAGCTGTAGATCGATTCGAGATCGGCGTCGGTGAAGTTGTTGTAGACCAGGATCGGCATCGGCGGCAGGACGGCGCGGCCGCGGCCCATGTGGCGCCCGGTGCGGATCGTGTCCATGAAGTTGCGCAGCGTCCATTCGCCCAGTCCGGTATCGGCATCGGGCGTCAGGTTGGCGGTGAAACTCACGCCCCAGGGCCCGGACCATGCGGTATTGGTGCCCGCTGCCGTGATCAGCCACGGGCCCGGCGGCAGCTTCGGTGCCGCCGGCATCGCCAGCGTTTCGGGGTGTCCCGACAACATGCGCGTCATGTCGGGCTCGGCGCCGTTCGGTCCCATCTTGAAAGGCGTGTGGCAGTCGTGGCAACCGGAGGTGTTGACGAGGTAATTGCCGCGCGCGACGAGATCGGAGGGCGCTTTCGACGCGTCGGCAGCGGACGCTGGCATGCCGGCCAGGCCGATGCTTGTGCTGACACCGATGGCGGCGAGCAGGCTCGCCGAAGACAGGGTGGAAACGAGGCTGCGATTCATGGTGGGGGCTCCTTGGGTGAGGACAGGTCGTGAGTGATCCAACGCTCGATCAGGGCA
>JANNKM010000012.1:0-6530 GCA_031396305.1 Rhizobacter sp. | reverse complement strand
CCGCCTGCTCTACACCCTGCCCATCATGTTCGGGGTGGCGTTGGTGTGCTTTGCGCTCGTGCACCTGGCACCGGGCGATCCACTCGTCTCGATCCTGCCGCCCGACGCTTCCGGCGAACTGCAGCAACAGTTGCGCACGCTCTATGGTTTCGACCGCTCCTACCCCGAGCAGTTCGCCGGCTGGGTCTGGCGCGCCTTGCAGGGTGACCTGGGCACGTCGATCGCCAGCGGCCGCGCCGTGGCCGACGAAGTGCTCAAGGCGGTGGGCAATACGCTGCGCCTGGCGGTGGTGGCCACGCTCATCGGTTTCGCCTTTGGCAGTCTGTTCGGGTTTGTGGCGGGCTACTTCCAGAACTCCTGGGTCGACAAGGCGGCCTCGATCACGGCGGTGCTCGGCGTCAGCGTGCCGCACTACTGGCTCGGCATGGTGATGGTGATCGTGTTCTCGTCGCAACTCATGTGGCTGCCCCCCGGCGGCGCCGGCCCCGGCGGCTCGGCCGACTGGGTGTGGAACTGGGAGCACATCAAGCACCTGCTGCTGCCGGCGATCACGATGAGCGTGATTCCGATGGGCATCATCGCGCGCACCGTGCGCGCGCTGGTGGCCGACATCCTGGCGCAGGAATTCATCGTCGGCCTGCGTGCGAAGGGCCTGACCGATGTGGGCATCTTCCTGCATGTCGTGAAGAACGCCGCGCCGACGGCGCTGGCCGTGATGGGCCTGCAACTGGGCTACCTGCTCGGCGGCTCGATCCTCATCGAGACCGTGTTCTCCTGGCCCGGCACCGGGTTCCTGCTCAATTCGGCAATATTCCAGCGCGACCTGCCGCTGCTGCAAGGCACGATCCTCGTGCTGGCGATGTTCTTCGTCGTGCTCAACCTCGTCGTGGACGTGGTGCAGAGCGTGCTCGACCCACGCATTTCGCGCGGCTGAAAAGCACACCCCGATGCTGAACGTCGCCGTCGACCCGAGCAAGATCCCGTCGCTGCCCTTCGAGCGCTCCCCAGGCTATTGGGAAACGGTCGCGCGGCGCATCGCGCGTGACCCGGTGGCCATCGTCGCCGGGCTGATGATCCTCACGCTGCTCGTGCTCGCCGTGTTCGGGCCCTGGCTCGCGCCGGCGGACCCGTATGCATCGTCGATGCTCAAGCGCTTGAAGCCGATCGGCTTCGCCGGCCATCCGCTCGGCACCGATGAATTGGGTCGTGACATGCTGACGCGCCTGATGGTGGGCACGCGGCTGTCGCTGTTCATGGGCATCACACCGGTCGTGCTGGCGTTCTTCATCGGCTCGTCGATCGGCATCGCCGCGGGTTATGCCGGCGGCTGGCTGAACACGGTGACGATGCGCACCATCGACGTCTTCTACGCCTTTCCGTCGGTGCTGCTCGCGATCGCCCTGTCGGGCGCGCTCGGCGCGGGAATCACGAACTCGCTGATTTCGCTCACGGTCGTCTTCATCCCGCCGATCGCGCGCGTCGCCGAAAGCGTGACGACGCAGATCCGCGGCCGCGACTTCGTGGAAGCGGCGCGTGCATCGGGCGCAAACGCCTTCACGATCGTGCGCGTGCATGTGCTGGGCAATGTGCTCGGGCCGGTGTTCGTTTACGCGACGAGCCTGATCGCGGTGTCGATGATCCTGGCTTCGGGCCTGAGCTTCCTTGGCCTGGGCGTGAAGCCGCCCGAGCCCGAATGGGGCCTGATGCTCAATACGCTGCGCACGGCGATCTACGCGCAACCGTGGATCGCAGCGCTGCCCGGCGTGATGATCTTCTTCACGTCGATCGCCTTCAACCTGCTGTCCGACGGGCTGCGCTCGGCAATGGAGATCAAGTCGTGAGCGCCGCAAGCCCGGCCGAAGGCCCCTGGGTGCGCCCATGACGGCGACGCCGCTGCTCGAAGTGCAAGGCCTGGTCAAGCACTTCCCGCTCAAGAAAGGCATGCTCGGCGGCGCCACCGGCGCGGTGCGCGCGGTGGACGGCGTGAGCTTTTCGGTGCAGGCCGGCGAGACGCTGGGCGTGGTCGGCGAATCGGGCTGCGGCAAGAGCACGACGGCGCGATTGTTGATGCACCTGATCGAACGTGACCGCGGTGACGTCGTGTTCGACGCGCGCAGCGTCGGCGGGCGCGAACTGCCGATCAAGGAATTCCGGCGCCAGACGCAGATGGTGTTCCAGGACAGCTATGCCTCGCTGAACCCGAGGCTGACGATCGAAGACAGCGTCGCCTTCGCGCCGCAGGTGCACGGTATTCCGAAAGCGCAGGCGATCGATCGCGCCCGCGACCTGCTGGCGCGCGTGGGCCTGGAGCCGCGCCGCTTCGCCGAGCGCTACCCGCATGAACTGTCGGGTGGTCAGCGCCAGCGCGTGAACATCGCGCGGGCCCTCGCGCTGCAGCCGCGCCTGATCGTGCTCGACGAGCCGGTGTCGGCCCTGGACAAGTCAGTCGAAGCGCAGGTACTGAACCTGCTGCTGGATCTGAAAGACGAATTCGGCCTGACCTACATCTTCATCAGCCACGACCTGAACGTGGTGCGCTGCATCTCGAACCGCGTGATGGTGATGTACCTCGGCCAGATCGTCGAGATCGGCGCGAGCGAGGCGCTGTTCGAAGCGCCGCGCCATCCGTACACGCGCGCACTGCTGTCGTCGATCCCGACGCTCGATCCGAACCGTCGCACCGAGCAGCCGCCGCTGGCCGGCGACCCGCCGAACCCCATCGACCCGCCTTCGGGTTGCCGCTTCCACACCCGCTGTGCACGTGCTGAAGCGCTGTGCGCGACGCGTGTGCCCACGCTCGTGGGTGGTGCGGCCGGGCACCCGGTGGCGTGCCTGATGCACGAACCAGGCAGCGGCCACAGCGCTGCGCCACCCGCGCACGCCACGCCGGTGCAGGCGCCATGAACAGCAGCGTGCGCCCTGGCTTCAGCGGCGTCGGCGAACCCTTCGTCGACATCCGCAACCTCACCGTCACGTTCACCGGCGCGCGCAAGCCGGTGCACGCCGTCGGCGGCGTGGACCTGCAAGTCAAGCGTGGCGAAGTCGTGGCGCTGATCGGCGAATCGGGTTCGGGCAAGAGCGTCACGCTGCGCTCGCTGCTGCGCCTGCACGCGCCGCGGCGCACCCGCATCGGCGGCAGCATTCGTGTCGGCACGCACGACGTGCTGGCGCTGTCGAGTTCGGCGCTGAATGACTATCGCGGCAAGGTCGCGGCGATGATCTTCCAGGAGCCGCTGCTCGCACTCGACCCGGTGTACACGCTCGGCGAGCAGATCACCGAGGCGCTGCGCCGCCACGAGCCGCTGGGCGAGGCGGTGGCGCGCGAGCGCGCCTTGCAGTTGTTCGAGCGCGTGCGCATCCCCAGCCCCGAGCGGCGCCTGGACGCTTACCCGCACGAGATGAGCGGCGGCATGCGCCAGCGCGCGATGATCGCGTTGGCGCTGAGTTGCCGCCCGCAGTTGCTGCTCGCCGACGAGCCGACGACGGCGCTCGACGCGACGGTGCAAATTCAGATCCTGCTGCTGCTGCGCGAACTGCAGCGCGAGATGGGGCTGTCGGTGATTTTCGTGACGCACGACATCGGCGCGGCAGTCGAAGTCGCCGACCGCATTGCCGTGATGTACGCCGGGCGCATCGTCGAAGAAGGCCCGGCCGCGACGCTGATCCGCGCGCCGCGCCACCCCTACACGATGGCGCTGCTGAAGAGCCGCGCGCAGGGTGCGCTGGCGCAAGGCGCGCGGCTCGAGACGATCGGCGGCGCGCCGCCCGATCTGGCTGCGCTGCCACCCGGCTGCGCATTCGCCGAGCGCTGCCGCTACGCGCAGCCGGCGTGCCGCGACGCGCCGCCTGCGCTGGTGCAACTCGCGCCGAACCACCAGGCGCGTTGCATTCACACCGATGCGACGTTGACGCCACGCTGACGCCGCGGCCGGTGCCAACGCGGATTGCCCCTCGGCCCGGTCCCACCGCACCACCTTGCCGCTTCCATGCACAACGCCAGCGACACCTCGCACGCCTTCATGCCGTATCCGCACGCCGCGGTGGCGCACGCGCCGAGCGGGCCGCTGGCGGGCTTGAGCTTCGGCGTGAAAGACCTGTTCGACGTGACCGGCTTCCCCACGAGCGGCGGTCAGCCGCTGTGGCTGGCGATGTCCGGAATCAAGCGCGCCACCGCGCCGACGGTGCAACGCCTGCTCGACGCCGGTGCGCGCCTTGTCGGCAAGACCGTGACCGACGAACTGGCGTTTTCGATGAACGGGCAGAACGCGCATTTCGGCTCGCCGGTGAACGGCGCGGCGCCGCAGCGCATCAGCGGCGGATCGTCCTCCGGCTCGGCCTCGGCAGTGAGCCACGGCCTGTGCGACTTTGCGCTCGGCACCGACACCGGAGGCTCGGTGCGCGCGCCGGCCAGCCACTGCGGCCTGGTCGGGTTGCGGCCCTCGCATGCACGCGTCAGCCTGCAAGGCGCACTCGAACTCGCGCCGAGCTTTGACACCTGCGGCTGGTTCACGCGCGACATCGCCACGTTTGCACGAGTCGCCGACGTGCTGCTCGGTGCCGACGCAGCGCCGTTGCCGGCCACGCCGCGCCTGCTCGCGCCCACCGAGGTGTGGGCGCTGCTCGCGCCGGACGTACGTGCTGCGTTCGCCGCGCCGCGCGCCCAGGTCGAAGCCGTATTGAATGCGGCCCAGCCGGTGAATGTGGTGCTCGACAGTTTCGACGCGATGGTCATGGCGTTTCGCTGCCTGATGAGCCGCGAGGCATTGCTCACGCACCGCGAGTTCATCGATCGCCACCAACCGCCGCTCGGCTCGATCGTCGCGCAGCGCTTTGCCTGGGCGCGTACCGTCACTGACGCGCAGCTGGGCGCGGCGAACGCCTTTCGCACGCGCTACCGGGCGCACCTGGCAGCGCTGCTGGGCAGCGACGGCGTGCTGATCCTGCCCACCATGCCCGACGTTGCGCCACTCATCAGCACGCTGGAGGCCGATCTGGAAAGCTACCGCAACCAGGCGATCTGCATGCTGTGCATCGCCGGCCTGTGCGGCTTGCCGCAGATCTCACTGCCGCTGGCCACCCGGCTCGACGCACCGCTCGGCCTGTCGCTGCTCGGTCCGGCGGGAAGTGACCGCAGCCTGGTGCAGCTGGCGCAGCGCATCGGAATCGGCGCGTGAAGGGAAGCGTGCAGAATTCGCTGCATGAAGACAGCCACTGAAGTTTCCATCCAGGCGTTGCGCATCGACGCCGCGCGCTTGTGGGCGAGCCTGATGGAGCTCGCCGCGATCGGCGCCACGCCGAAAGGCGGCGTGTGTCGCCTCGCGCTGACCGACCTGGACAAGCAGGGCCGCGACCTGGTGTTGCGCTGGGCCGCTGAAGCCGCAATGACGATCAGCATCGACGCCATAGGCAACGCCTTCATGCGTCGCGCCGGGCGCAACAACAAGCTGGCGCCGGTGGTGACCGGCAGCCACATCGACACCCAGCCCACCGGCGGCAAGTTCGACGGCAACTACGGCGTGCTCGCCGGGCTGGAAGTGGTGCGCACGCTGAACGACCATGGCATTGAGACCGACGCGCCGATCGAAGTCGCGTTCTGGACGAACGAAGAAGGCTCGCGCTTCGTCCCGGTGATGATGGGCTCGGGCGTGTTCGCCAAGGCGTTCAGCCTGGAACACGCGTACGCCGCGACCGATGCGCAGGGCCTGACGGTGAAGCAGGAACTCGAACGCATCGGCTACCTCGGCAACGAGGAGCCGGGCGCGCACCCGATCGGCAGCTACTTCGAGGCGCACATCGAACAAGGCCCGGTGCTGGAAGACAACGATAAAACCATCGGCGTGGTCAGCGGCGTGCTCGGCATCCGCTGGTATGACTGCACGGTCACCGGCATGGAAGCGCACGCCGGCCCCACGCCGATGGCGTTGCGCCAGGACGCGCTGCAAGTCGCCGCCGCGCTGATGCAGGAAGTGGTGGCCATCGCGCATCGCCACGGCCCGCACGGCCGCGGCACGGTGGGCATGGTGCAGGTGCACCCGAACAGCCGCAACGTGATTCCGGGGCGCGTGAAGTTCTCGATCGACCTGCGCAACGCCAGCGACGCGTTGTGCGAAGCGATGGACGCCGACATCCGCGCCGTCGCGGCACGCCTGGCCGCGCAAAGCGCCCTGGCGATCCACATCGAGCCCGTGTCGGCGTACCCGGCGCAAGCGTTCGATGCGGACTGCGTCAATGCGATCGCGCGCGCCGCGCAGCAGCTCGGCTACAGCCACATGCCGGTCGTGTCAGGCGCCGGCCACGACGCCGTCTACATGGCGCGCCTGGCGCCCACGGCGATGATCTTCATCCCGTGCAAGGACGGCATCAGCCACAACGAAATCGAAGACGCGAAGCCCGAGCACATCACCGCTGGCTGCAACGTGCTGCTGCACGCCATGCTCGAACGCGCCGGCGCCCTTCAGAAGCTTCACCAGCTGGATCAGCTTGATATCCAGCGTGACCCGGTTTTCCGACAAGGCGCTGACCACCGCCTT
>JANNKM010000005.1:0-8703 GCA_031396305.1 Rhizobacter sp. | reverse complement strand
TATGGCTGAGCGCCGGCCCAAGCTGCTGTTCGACGCGTTGACCGCGATCAATGCGGCGCGGTCGTGTGTTGTGGGCGTGGCTTTCGAAGACTACGCAAAGAGCCTGTTGATCCGCTCCGCCGTTGAGCGCCAGCTTGAAGTCCTTGGCGAAGCGTGTGCGCGACTTGCCAGCCTCGACGCCACCTTGTTCGAGCACGTCCCCAAGGCGAGATTGGCCATCGGACTGCGCAACCGCATTATCCACGGCTACGACGCCATTGACGACGAGACGGTTTACCTGACCGTCGTGCAAGATCTGGAACCCTTGTCGGCGCAGTTGCAAACTTGGCTTGATCAGCTGACCGGTTGAACGGTCAGCCACCAGGGCGAGGTTAGGGAGCACATCACGTGGCATCATTCGCCGCCTTCATTCGAATGAGTTGGTTGATACGGCTGAGTAACTTAGCAGGAACGTCATCTCGACGAGCATTGACGCGCAGGGGCGCGTCGAAGAACTCATGTATGAAGAACTTCTCGCCGGTCCGGCGGACGGGGACAACCTCTCCCCCGAAGAGCAACCATAGGCGCTCGACTTGCCGTCCGTTGGACGTGTGGATTGGTCGTGTGTTCACTTTGCGCGCCTCCTCTTGATCGAGGGCGCCTTTGCGAATGCATCCCTCTCAAGCAAATCAAACATTTCAGCTGTCTTCCGCTGATCGTCCTTCTGCGCCCTGGTTCCCGGAACGTCCTTGTCCTCAAGGAAGCAGGCGGCCCAGTCCAGGGTACGGGGTAGTGGAACGGTATAAATACCGGACTCCCAGGTCTCACTTACGTGATGACGTATGTAGGACAACGGGTCATCCCGCACCGACTCCATCGCCTTCAAAGGGCTACTTGGCATGGGCTCAAGTCCATCCCGTAACAGTCCACCGCCAACCACACGCGGAACCCCCAAGTACTTGAGTAGCGTATCGCTGCCACGCAAGAAAATGATGAGGCGGCAGAGGAACGCGTCTCGAACGATATTGCGCTCCCGAACCACATGATTGAGTGCCGCAGCAGTAGTCTGCTCTACCTCTATGTTCACCGACTTCGCGTCCTGCTTTTTCAGCATCCCGCTGATATACCGTTTCGCTCTCACGGAGAGCCGCCTTTCGCCAAGGTCAGCAACTAGCTCCCGTGTCTCGCGTGCGATCATGTGGTTGAGGAACGGTGCACGAGCCAGAAACAGGCCGTTTGCCTGCGCCGCGAAGTTCTGCCAAAGGGCTGGCGGCACCTTAAAACTGATCTTTTGTAGGTTCATTGCCTCTCCGTTCGTGAATTCAATAAGCCATTGTAGTCGCAGAGCATTTCCTCTGCCACCATCTTGTTCAGAGGGTTACGGAAGATATTGTGCAAGCGAGAGTTCCCGGTGGGCAACAGCACCCTAACCGCTCCTTCCAGCCGACCTGCTTTCGGCAGGCCGCTGAACTCAAACGATATTGACACGCTCTCAGTCCACAGACTCGAGCGCCGAGCGAACGTCCATTTCCGAGGACCACCATGCACACCGACCTGAAAGACAAAGTCATCCTCATCACCGGCGCGAGCACCGGCATCGGCGCAGCAGCGGCGCGCGCGTTCGGACGCGTGGGCGCGGCAGTGGCCGTGCACTACAACTCGAGCGAGGCGGCGGCGCGCGGCGTTGCGGCCGACGTTGCCGGGGCGGGCGGCAAGGCGGCGACGTTCCAGGCCGATGCGACGCGCGACGTCGACCTGCTGCGCCTCGTCGCTGACGTGCACAAGCACTTCGGCCGCATCGACGTGCTCATCAACAACGCCGGCAACGTGATCGCGCGCAAGCCGTTTGCCGACTCCGATTCGGCGTTCCTCGACGAGATGCTCAGCCTCAACGTGCGCTCCGTGTTCACGATGTGCCAGGCGGTGCTGCCGATCTTTCGGCGCCAGGGTCACGGCAACATCATCAACGTCACGTCGATCGCCGCGCGCAACGGCGGTGGGCCCGGGGTCGTGCTGTATGCGGCAAGCAAAGGTTTCGTCAGCACGTTGACGCGTGGCCTGGCGAAGGAATTCGCGCCGCACAAGATTCGTGTCAACGGCGTTGCGCCGGGCGTCATCCTGACGCCACTGCACGACCGGCACACGCCCCAGGCCACACTCGACGCCTTGCAGGCCACCGTGCCGATGGGGCGGCTGGGCACCGCGGAAGAATGCGCGGGGGCATTCTTGTACCTCGCGTCAGACGCTGCAAGCAGCTACGTCACCGGCCTGATCATCGAAGTCAACGGTGGGCAGTTGATGCCGTAGGGCGCGCTTGATGCCCGCCACGTCAAGGCGCCGCCCTTCGCGGCAGAAAGCGATCCGCTGCTCGGCCTGGAGGTCTTCGTCGCACACCAGTCGCGCGGCATGCCGGTGCAACCGCCGGCCGATGCGCGACTGGCGCCTGCTCGGAACGCCGGCAGTGCGGCCGTGACGCGCATCGACTCCTGCGCGCCGTCTCCACACCCGCCCTGCTGCACACATGAACACGACCGAGATCTTCCTGATCGCCATGCTGCTCGTCTTCAGCGTGCCCTACCTGGTCTGGCGTCTCGCGCGCACCGAGTACTTCGCGCCGCTGGTGGTTGTGCAGATCATCACCGGCATCCTGCTCGGCCCCGGGGTGCTGGGGGCGGCGTTCCCGGCCTACTACGACTTCGTATTCCGGCCCGCGGTGGTGCAGTCGCTCAACGGTGTGGCCTGGTGGGCGGTGATGCTGTTCGTGTGGATCGCCGGCATCGAGCTCGACCTGCGGCAGGCCTGGCGGCACCGGCGCGAAACGTTCATCACCTCCGGCCTGGCGCTGCTGCTGCCGCTCGGGCTGGGCTGCGCCGCTGCCGCGGTGATGCTGCTCACGCCCGGCTGGCTCGGGCCACAGGTCGCGCCCTGGCAATTCGTGCTGGGCGTGGGAATGGCCTGTGCCGTGACAGCGCTGCCGATCCTGATCCTGCTGATGGAAAAGCTGGACATCCTGCGCCAGCCGCTGGGCCAGCGCATCCTGCGCTATGCCAGCCTGGACGACGTCGCCATCTGGGGCGTGCTGGCGCTGATCCTGCTGGACTGGAGCCGCGTGGGCAAGCAGACCTTCTTTCTCGCGGCCTTCTTCTTCATCAGCTGGGCGTTCCGGCAACTGATGGTGCGCCTGCCCCCGCGCGACCGCTGGTACGTCGGCCTGATCTGGCTGGCCGCGTGCGCCTTCGGCGCCGACTGGGCCGGGCTGCACTACATGGTGGGCGCCTTCCTGGCCGGCGCGGTGATGGACGCCGACTGGTTCGACCAGGCGCAGATGGACCAGCTGCGCCACCACGTGCTGCTGGTGGTGATGCCGGTGTACTTCCTCAGCACCGGGCTGCGCACGCAGTGGGACGTCGGCAGTGCCGCGGTGTTCATCGCCGCGGCGTGGCTGCTGGCTGCGGCGGTGGCCGGCAAGCTGCTGGCGGCGCACCTGGCCGGGCGCATCCTGGGTTGGACGCGCGGCGAAGCGTCGGTGATCGGCTGGCTGCTGCAGACCAAGGCGCTGATCATGATCATCTTCGCCAACATCCTGCTGGACAAGGCGGTGATCACCAACGAGACCTTCACGGCGCTGCTGCTGATGGCCGTGGCCAGCACCATGCTGACGGTGCCGATCGTCACCCCCAAGCTGGCGCGGCTGCGGGCCCCGGGCGCAGGCATGGACCTTCGCGTGTGATGTGCTTGTGCCGCCCGAATAGCGGCCGGTCACGCGCGTGTCGGGCCCAGCGCGTGGGTCTCGGTGGCACCTTCGGCATGGGGCACGCGGATCACGCTGATTTGGCCGTCCCCTTCCATGCGGGCGAAGTGGACTTCAGCCAGCTTGGTGACGCCGTGTTCACGCAGCAGCGCCATCAATTCCGGCGTGGAGATCATCTCGCGTCGCAGGTTGCGACGCACCAGTTGCCCGTGGCGCACCAGCACCACCGGGGCTGCCTCGAGGAACTGGCGCACTGCGCGAAATCGGTAGCCCGCCCAGTCGATCAGCCAGTTCCAACCCGCAATGGTGGACACCAGCACCAAACCGTCGGCCAGCGTCTGGTAGCCGCCTGCCATCGCGTTCTGGGAGGCGTCGGCGATCAGCACGACCAGCAGGATGTCGGCGATGCCCATCGAGCCTGCATCGCGCCGCAACACAAAGCGAAACAACAGGAACAGGAACCAGTAGACCGCAGTGCCACGCACCACCAGCTCCAGGGGATCCATCCCGAAGCCGAACATCGACAGCAGTGAATCCATGGTCAAGGCCTGGTGGGTTGCACGGCTCGCGGGCCGGATTTGGCGGCGCAGAGCTGCCCTCTATGTCGAGATCGTGACGGTCGTCGACCGGGGCTGTCTGTGCGAAGGCGTACAGCGCGGCCGGTTCGTCGTCCACTGGATGTCAATCAAGCGGCCATGACGGCGCCTTGGCCGGCCAGCGCTTCAATTCGACTGCGGGTTGCGCCCCGCCCTGGTGTGGATGCTTGCCGCCGCCTGGGGCGTGCGTTCGCGCGATCGGGCGCAGGTGCTTCGAAGCCTCGACAAACCACACGCGCGACCAGCCGGTGGCTGCGTTCAACCCGTGAAGGGCGCCGACCCCTGCGACCGCCAGCCAGGTCCAAAGGTCTGCCATGACGTGTTCACGCGCTTGGCCCGCTCGCCCGTCAGGCTTGCCCGCTGCAGCATGAACCGGCCGCGGGCGCCGGCTTCGCGATCGCTGCCGGCTCGTAGCGATCGTGGTGACGCACCCAGTCCATCGCGTAGGTGCGGTTCTGCTCGTCGCGGCCCTTGGGCGCGAGATCGAGCAGGTGGTACATGCCCATCATCACCTCCACCCCGCGCCCGTAGGTCGAGTAGGTGTGAAAGACATCGCCCGCGTCGCCCCTGCAGAACACGCTGATGCCGGGTGCCTCCTCGCTCGGGAAATCACACATGCCGTAGTTGTAGTAGACCTCGCCCTCGGCTCGTTCTTCCGGCGTGAAGCTGACGCCGAAGTCGTGGTTGAAGTCGTTGCCATAGGAGGACACCCAGGTGAACTGCCAGCCCATGCGCTGGCGAAAGCGCTCGATGTCATTCGCCGGCGCGCGCGAGACGACCAGCAGCGATACGTCGCGATGTTCCAGGTGCACCTGCATGCCGCCAACGTGGTCGGCCATGAAAGCGCAGCTCGGGCAACCTTCCGCCCAGCCCGGGCCGAACATGAAGTGCTGCACCAGCAGTTGGCGGCGGCCTTCGAAAAGGTCGGCGAGCGTGCGCCGGCCATCGGGTGCGTCGAAGATGTAGTTCTTCTCGATGCGAACCCAGGGCAGCGCACGGCGCTCGCCGGCGATCTGGTCGCGCAGGCGTGTCAGTTCCTTTTCACGCGCCAGCAGCGTCTTGCGCTCGGCAGTCCATCGGTCCCTGGACACCACGGAATGATTCAGGGGGCTTGCTTCGGCTGTGGCTGTGGCTGTGGCTGTGGCTGTGGCTGTGGCTGTGGCTGTGGCTGTGGTCATGGTGTACTCCTTGGCTCGAAGAGCGGTTTGGTTCCTGGCAATGCCCGCCCACCCTGCCAGGGGCGGGCGCGCTCGTCCTGGGCAGGTCGGGTGCGAGTTCTGGACTTCAGCGGGCAGGCGTCTGCGCCTTGCGCGCCGAGTTCGATGCGGCTTTCGGACGCCGTATGGCGCGCACCGTGCCGCTCGATCCGCCGCCACAGTAGAAGAGATCCGCGCCGTCGGACTCGAGCCCGCTGATGCCGGTGCCGCGCGGCATCTCAAGCCGTTCGAGCACGGCACCGCTGTGCGGATCGATGCGGCGCAGATCGCTGTCGTCGCCTTCCCATGTGCCATGCCACAGCTCGCCGTCAACCCAGGTCACACCTGTGACGAAGCGGTTCGACTCGATGGTGCGGATCACAGCGCCGGTCGCCGGATCGATCTGGTGGATCTTGCGGTCGCGGTACTGACCTACCCACAGACTGCCTTCGGCCCAGGTGAGCCCCGAGTCGCTGCCGTTTCCGGGCGCAGGGATCGATGCCACCACGTTGCCGGTGACGGGGTCGATCTTGTCGATGCGTGCTTCGGCGATCTGGTAGAGGTGCGTGCCGTCGAAGGCGGTGCCGGCATCGCTGGTGCAGGCCAGAGTGCACTCCGGCTCGCCGCTGCTGGGATCGAACGCGATCAGCTTGGCCCCGGTGGCAGCCCAGACGCGCTGCCCGTCGTGGGTGACGCCGTGAATGCGGTCGGCGCCGGCGAAGGGGCCGTATTCGCGCACGATTTCAGCGGCACGCACTGTAGTACGGGGGCTGTCGTTGATGGTCCGGCCGTTCATTTGCTGACTCCTTCTGGCGCACTGAGGATTGGCGCCGTGGGGGAACTTTATTCAATCGGCAGCGCAGTGGGGAGTAACAAGATCGTCGTGAATCCTGCCAGCGGCGACCACAGCCAGCGGCGCGCCCGCGCCTGCCCGATGGCGTGCGCCCGGCCGGCGGCCTTCAACTCGGCGAGTGCGCGCTGCACCGTGCGCTGACTGGCTCCCAGGGCCAGCGCAAGGGCCGAGGTCGACCATGCAGCGCCGTCGGAGAGCAAGGCCACCAGCGATGCCTGATCGCCGTCGATGGGCGGCGCGATCACGACGACGTCGCGCGCGCCGCGTGGCCTGAGGGCAAAGCCTCGCGCTGTGGCCTCGATGTGCGCCAGCGGTTTGATGAATCCGCGCAGACGTCCGATTTCGACCCGCAGGCGCGCTCGATGCGTCTCGTCGTGGCGCCGGGTGCGGAACACACGGGCGATCAACACCTCGCGCGGGACATCCTCGGGCCATGCCTCGGCCAGCGAGCGCACCAGCGCGAACAGCACCGGCCGGCCCGCCAGCACCAGCCATGCATCGCCAGCGCACACACCGCGACGGCAGGCGTCGACCACCAGCGCGTCCGAGGCCAGCAACGCTTCGACCTCGTCAAGGCGCAGCACCTGCTCCCCGCCGGGGAAAAGGCGCCGGGCGGCGGGGCGTTCGAGTGCAGCCCACGCCTCTGTCAATTCGGCCAATAGCGCCGGCACGGCTGCGCGATCAGCGGCCTGTTGCGCACGAGCGAGCGCCGCGCGCGCCGGACCGATACGCATGGAGCGCAGCGCCAACTCCGCGCCAGTCAGCTCGGCCACTGCCACCAGCGACGCAGGCATGCTGCGCGCATCGAGGGATGCCAGCGCGGCCGCAGCCTCGTCGAGGCGGCCGAGCAGCAGGAGCCGGCGCGCCGCGATGAGTCGTGCCTGCAGCGCATTGCCGCGGTCGCCGTGCGCCTCGAGGGCGACCGCAGCGACGGACAACGAGCGCAGCGAACCGCCGAGGTCGCGCATCGCCAGCGCCACCTCGGCCTCGGCGACGACACAGCGCGCACGCGCTACTTCCTCGTGGGCGCCGAAGCCTCTGGCGGCTCGGCGCAGCAGCTCGCGGGCGCGCGAATGCGCGCCGAGCTGGGCCATCGCGATGCCGCGCAGGGCAAGCGCCGGCGGGTCATCGCGCAGCGCGATCCGCTTGAGGGCGCCGAGCGCGTCGCCGGCGGCGAGGGCGCGCGCGCAGGCGGCAATCAGGGAGTCCATGGAGGCGAAACCGCGAGCGCGGCATGCCTACATGCCTACCGCGCAGCGGCCGGCGCCACCGCAGCGCCCTCGATACCATGGCGCGCCAACGCCTTGGCGACGAAGCCCGACGCCTTCCTGTCTTCGACGAACTGATTCAGGTAGCGCGCCCCTGCATCGCGGCCCTTCGGCGTGGCCATCGCCTGGTTGATCACCATGAAGCGCCCCGGCAGCAGGCGCAGACCGGGAAAGCGCTTCGCATCGGCTTGGAGCTGCTGCTTCACGCCAGCAGCGACTTCGAGTTTTTGCGCGATGAAGAGGTCGGTCACTGCCGGCGACGTAGGGGCGTGCACGATTCGTGCGTGCTTCAACTGGCGCGTCAGAAACAGATCGTAGGCGCTGCCCTTGCCCACTGCGATGCGAACGCCCTCGCGGTCGACGTCTTCGTTGCGCTGCAGCGGCGAGTCATTGGCAACCAGGTAGGCGCCTTCGATGACCACGTAAGGCGGCGATTGCAGCATGTCCTGCCCGCGCGCCGGGTCGATCGCGACGAAGGCGATGTCCCACGCACCACTGCGCGCCGCCTCGACCACTTTGCCGGCAGCGTCGAACGTCACCCACTCCAGCGCCACACCCAGGCGCGCTGCGAGTTCACGCGAGAGGTCGACCGACACGCCGCGCGGCTGGCCCGTTGCCGGGTCTTTGGTCGCGAGAATCGGGTTGCCGAAGTTGATCGCGGCGCGCAGCTTGGCGCCGGGTGCCAGTTCGGCCACTGCAGCGGGGGGTGGCGGCGCGGGGGTGGCGCAGGCGCCGAGCAACGCAGCGGCGGCGAGCAGCAGGGCCAGCGTGCAGTGGTCACGCATTGAATGTCTCCTTGTCATGGTTGCAGTTCAGTGGACCACTCGACGCGTACCTCGCAACCGGGCGTGATGGTGCCACCACTCAGCACCCGGGCCGTCATGCCGCCGTGGCCGCGCATCGCGTTGTAGCCACCCGGGCCGAGGGCGGTCTCCATCTTCGAGCAAGGCTCGCACGGGCCGGTGATATGGAGCACAACGCCATCGCCGATGCGCAACCTCAGCACCAGATCGGCAAACAGCGACCTCGCCGCCAGCAGGTTCAGGCCGCTCACCACGAG
>JANNKM010000505.1:0-3007 GCA_031396305.1 Rhizobacter sp. | reverse complement strand
CTTCCTTCTGCGCGAACAACACCTTGCCGTCGTTCATCATCGCCACGGCGAAGACGTTCGACGATTGGCCCATCTTCACGCGCGTCGATATGTTCGGTTCGACCGCGTCGCTCACATCGAACGCCGCCGCGAGCATCGCCGGGTTCTTCTCGACGAGGATCAGCAGACGCTTCACGCCGGACAAGGTGCTCGCCGCGCCGATGGGAACGACGGCCCCGTTCTCGGCGATGTCAGGGCCGGTCACGGTCACGTCTTTGCTGGCCGCAGGTGCGGAACCCCCCAGCGCCTTCATCAGGTCGGCCATGTTCTTCGCTTCGAACGCGGCCGCGTTGTAGGCGCTCGCCTGCGCCTGGGCCAGCGCGGGCAGCAGGCCCACCGCAGCGAGCATCGCCGCGACCTTGGCCGATTGGGAAAGCACGTCTCGACGATTGCGCATCAAAATCTCCTTCATATGAATATGCTGATCAACACCTGACTCACGAACGCTGCGGGCGTTGCCTGGGTTGACCCCATTGGCGGCCGCGCCATTTTCCACGCGTTTTGCCGCGCTATTTCTTTGCTCCATCGGCCAGCCACCGCGCGATGGCCCTCGCGTCCGGCTCCGCAAGCGCTTGCGCCGGCATCGGAATCGCACCCCAGACTCCCGACCCGCCAGACTTGATTTTGCCCGCCAGATAGTCGGCCGCGTCGGACTTCGCGGCGTATTTCTTCGCCACCTCGCGAAAACTCGGACCCACGATTTTGCTCTCCACGCCGTGGCAGGCCAGGCAGGTGTGCTTGTTTGCCAGCGCCAGTGCCGCGGTCGGCGCCGCAGCTGGCGCAGCCACGGCGACACCCTCCGCCGGCTGCGGCGCGGGCTTGCTCGTGTCGGCGCCGTGCTGCGCACCGACGGCGCGGTTCTGCTCGGCCAGATTGCCGTGTGCATCGCGCGCAAAGTCGGGCAGGAATGAGGCGAGCTTGATTTCCTCGGGCGCACAGTTGCTCATGCAGGCACTGGCCGGCACCTCGGGCCGGCGCCGGGCTGCTGCCGTGCCGGGCCACAGCGCGTGCAACGTGGTCATGCCGTTGCGATTCGGCAGGAGCAGCTGCACCTGCGCGATATTGCGGTCCGACAATGTGAATTCATCGGGCAACACGCCACCCATGCTGAGAATGAACGCCGTCACCGCGTAGACCTCGTCAGCGCTCAAGGACTTCGGCTGCGTCCACGGCATGGCCCGATTGATGTAGTCCCACAGCGTGGACAGCGTCGACACCTTCATCAGCGTCGTGCGCCCCGGAAAGCCCGGATCGGTGAGGCGCGCGACGCGCCCGGTCTTCACGTCGTCCTTCGTCGTGCCGCCGACGATGGGGCTGAACACCTCGTTGCTCTCGCCGAAGATGCCGTGGCACGACGCGCACTTGCTCTCCCACACCTCCATGCCCCGGGCGACGGAGCCCGAGCCCGCAGGCAGGCCCTTGAAGTCGGGCCGCACGTCAATGTCCCAGGCCGCCACTTCCTTGGGCGTCGCGGCGCGGCCCACGCCGGCAAACGCCGCGGGGCCCGCAGCCTGGGCAGCCGCCACGCTCGAGGCGAGCAGCACCGCAGCGAGCACCACGCCCGTGCGGACGACAGCGCTGCGGTCACGCCAGTTGAACATTCTTCACCTCGCCGCTGCTCTGCACCTGCCACGACTGAATGGCATTGTTGTGATAGATCGAGCGTGAGCCGCGCACGGCACGCAGCTGTTTGTAGGTCGGCTGCACGTAGCCGGTGTCGTCGATCGCGCGGCTTTGCACGATCGCGGGCGCTCCGTCCCAGACCCAATCGAGATTGAACCGCGTCAGGCACTTCGACAGCACCGGCGTTTCGAGCCGTGCCGTGCGCCAGTTGCGCCCGCCGTCGACTGACACGTCGACGCGCCTCACCTTGCCCCGACCCGACCAGGCGAGCCCGCTGATGCTGTAGAACCCCTTGTCCAACAGCACCTGCCCGCCCGAGGGCGTGGTGATCACGCTCTTGCACTCCTGAATGCTCGTGTACTGGCGGTGCAGGCCTCTGGGCATCAGGTCGATGTAGTGAATGACTTCGTCTTTCGCGCCATAGGGCTGGTCGCCGACTTCGATGCGCCGCAGGTACTTGACCCAGCTCACGCCCTGCACGCCGGGGACGACCAGGCGCAGCGGGTAGCCGTTTTCCGGGCGCAGCATCTCGCCGTTCTGGCCGTAGGCGACGAACACCTCGCCGCTCTCAACCAGTTCCATCGGCACCGTGCGCGTCATCGACGAACCGTCGGCGCCTTCGGCGAGCAGGTAGCGGCCTCGCTTGTAGTCCACGCCCGCCAGGTCAAGCAGCAGTCTCAAGGGCACGCCTGTAAACTCACTGCAACTGAGCATGCCGTGCGAATACTGGCACGTCGGTACGGCCACGTTGCCCCACTCCATGCCGGTGTTCGCGCCGCACTCGATGAAGTGAAAGCGGCTCACCGAGGGCAGGCGCATCAGTTCGTCCATCGTGAAGACCATGGGCGTCTTGACGATCTTTGCGTCCGAGCCGTTGATCATCAGCCGGTGCTTGGACGGATCGACGTCCCACCAGCCCTGGTGATGCCGCTCGAAGTGCAGGCCCGAGGGCGTGACGATGCCGAACAACGACTGCAGCGGAGCGAACGACACCGACGACTGCGTCGTCTGCGTCAAGCCGGGGCTGAAGCGGCGCTGCACATTGGCCTCAAAACGCGACGGTTTGCCATAGCCTTCGGTCACCACCGGCTGCCCCAGGCCCTTGCTGTGTTCGGGAAGTTCCAGAATATTCGGGTCGCCGCCCACGGCCGGTACGGGGTTGGAGGTTGCGGCCCTGGCCAACGGCGCCGCACTTACCGCGGCGGCGGCAAAGGCACCGCGGATGAAACTCCGGCGGCCCTGCTTCGCTTCAACAAAGACCTGGCGAACGCCTGCCGCGTCGAGAAAATTCTCCGGCGCCTTGACCAGGCGACCCGGTGTGCTGCAGTTCGTCTCCACTCGCGCT
>JANNKM010000498.1:0-13572 GCA_031396305.1 Rhizobacter sp. | reverse complement strand
TTGTCATGGCGCGCACTCGCGAGCGCCTTGCGCAGCCAGGCGTCGCTGTCAGCCACGTCGAATTGGCGCCGCTGCCCGACGTCGACGAGCCCGCCGACCTGGTGCATCTGCCGCGCGGCTGGGTGTAAGAATTCGCGCGCGTGCCCGACCCAAAGTCCGACAGGCTCCTAGCCACGCGTCGGGCGCGATGGCCCGGATCGCTCCCGGGCGTACGCGACCGGCGCGTGGATTCACCCTGGTCGAGGCGATCATCGTGATCGTGATCGTGGGCGCGCTGGGCGCGGTGGTCGGCCAGTTCATCGTGCCGCCGGTCCAGGCCTATCTCGCCACACAGGCGCGGGCGGCGATGCTCGACCAGGCCGACCTGGCGTTGCGCCGCATCGGCCGCGACTTGCGCATCGCGCTGCCCAACAGCACGCGCGTCACGCCGTCGGGCCTGGCCCTGGAACTGATTCCTACCACCGGCGCGGCGCGCTACAAGACCGACGCCAGCGACCGGCTCGAGTTCGGCACCGTGGACACCGGCTTCGACCTCATCGGCCCGCCGTTGACGCTGGGCGCTTCGCAGCAGTTGGTGTTCTACAACCTTGGGCCCGGCGTGCTCGGGTCGGACGCCTACGCCGCCAACGGCAGCACCGCCGAGCAGGCGAACTCGAATCGCAGGACGAGCACCACGGCCGCGGGCGCGGTCAGCTCGATCACGATGAGTTCACTCGCGGGTCTGCCGGTGGCTGGTTTTGCGCCCCCGTATCGCGTGTTCGCAGTCGAGTCGCCGGTCACTTACCGATGCGAAAGCGGCAGGCTCATGCGCTATGCCGACTACGGATTCATCGCCACCCAGCCCGACCCCCCGAGCAGTGGCACGGCGGCGCTGCTGGCCCGTGGCGTCACGGCGTGCCGCTTCAGCGCCGACGCCACGGCGGTCGCGTCGCGTGCCGGGCTCGTCAACCTTGCGCTCACGCTCGCGAGCACCACATCGTCCGGCAGTGAATCGGTGACGCTTCATCATGCAGTGCACGTCGACAACCTGCCCTGAACGCGCGCGCCTCGATGCCGCGCGCGGCTTCACGATGGTGTCGGCGCTGTGCGTGCTGATCGTGCTCGCCGCGCTCGGCGCCGCGTTGTCGCAGATCAGCGTGCGCCAGCATCTCGGCTCGGCAGCCGAGATCGAGGCGGCGCGCGCGTTTCAAAGCGCACGCGCCGGGCTGGAGTGGGCGAGCTTTCAGGTGCTGCGCAATCCGGCGCCGCCAGCAGCGGCGCCCGCGTGTTTCGCAACCACCAGCTTCGCCCTGGCCGGCCTGGCCGGGTTTACCGTGACCGTGAGCTGCAGCCGCACGCCGGGCAGCGGCACGATCGCCGACGGTGGCGCCGCGCTGGCCTTCTACCGACTCGTCGCCAACGCCTGCAACGCACCGAGCGGAGGTGCTTGCCCGGCGGGCGCAGCGCCGACGCAGACCTATGTCGAACGGCAACTGACGTGGACGGTGTCCCGATGAGTCGCGCGCCGCAACAGCTTCGCCGGGCCTGGCGCGCGGCCCTCGTCGCAGTGCTGCTGAGCCTGGCCGCGCCGCGGCTGTTCGCCCAGGTGACGCCGCTGTACCTGACCGCCGCGGGCGGCGTCCCCACGGCGACGCTGTCGACCATCACCCCCACCGGCACGACGCTGCCCAATCACGACCCAAGCCGCGATGTGTTCCCGGGCCTGCTGATCGCCAAGGGTGCGACTGGCGCGGGCGAAACCGACCCGGCGAAGTACCAGCGCTGGCTCACTCCGAGCGGATTCGCCACCGTCAACTTGAGCGGGTCTTTGCAACTGACGCTGTGGTCGGCGACGAAGCAATTCCAGACCGGCAAGTCGGGTTCGATGACTGCCTACCTGCGCGAGTGCAACAACGGCGGCAACAGCTGCACGACGCTCTACACGGCGACTCTGACGCTCGCGTCGTGGAGCAACTCCGGCACCTGGGTCAGCCGCACACTCGACTTCGGCACGGTCAGCTACACGGTGCCGAGCAATCGGCGCCTGGAACTCAAGCTGATCGTCAACGGCAGCAGCGACGACGACATGTGGATCGCCTACGACACCGCGGGCTACGCAAGCGTGCTCGGCAACCCAGCCGGCGCCGCAGTGGACCACTACGAGCTGTCGTTGCCGACGAGCAGCATCAGTTGCCTGCCCACGACCGTGACGGTCACGGCGTGCGCCAACAGCAGCAGCCCCTGCACGAGCGCAATGACCACGCTGTCGGGCAGCACCGCCACGCTCGCGACCAGCGGCGCATCGCTCGGTGCGACCAGCGTTGTGTTCAACGCCAGCGGCGTGGCCAGCACGACGCTCAGCTACCCGGCGGCGGCGAACGCAGCGGCGGTGTCGGTCACGCTGTCGGGCGAGTCGGCAGCCGCCACCAGCCCGCGCAAGTGCTGCCCCAATGGTGCCGGGTGTGTCGTCGCCAACTCTTGCTCGACGACGTTCAACAGCGCCGGGTTCATCATCGCCAGCGCCGCCAACGGCGCCGCAGCGACGCTGCCGGCGCAGACCGCCGGCACGGCGTCGGCCGGTCACTTCCTGCGCGCCGTGCGCACCAGCACCACCACCGGTGCGTGCACCTCGGCGTTGACCGGCACGACCACAGTGAACTGGGCCTACCAGTGCAACAACCCGGGCACGTGTTCGCCAGGCAACCTGATGTCGGTCACCGGCAACAGTGCCACGGCGATCAGTGGCAACCCGAACTCGGGAGTGACGAGCTACACGCCAGTCGCGATGACGTTCGACGCGAACGGCAACGCACCCTTCACTTTGACCTTCAGCGATGTCGGCCAGGCGACGCTGTGGGTGACGAAGAGCGTGAACTCGGCGCCTCTCAGCGGATCGTCGAACGCGTTCGTCACCCGCCCCGCCGGCTTCACGGTGTCGAACATCCGCCAGACCGCAGCGCCGAACCTGGTGAACCCGGCGGCGGCCGGCGCAGCGGGTTCTGCCTTCGTCAAGGCGGGCGAGAGTTTCAGCGCCACGGTCAGCGCCGTCACCTCGGCTGGCGCGGCCACGCCGAACTTTGGCAAGGAGAGCGTTGCCGAAGGCGTGCAGCTCGTGCACACACTGGCGCTTCCCGCCGGCGGTGCGAGCGGGGCCCTCGCCAACGCAGTCATCGCCGGCAGCTCCTTCAGCGGCGGCGCGGCGAGCGTGACCAACCTCGCGTTCAGCGAGGTCGGCATCATCACGCTCGCACCCGGTGTGGCCGACAGCGACTACCTTGGCGCCGGCAACGTCAGCGGCACGACGACCGGCAACATCGGCCGATTCATTCCGGCGAAATTCGCGCTCAGCGGTGCGTCGGTCACGCACCGCTCCGGGCTCGCGTGCGCGCCGGCGTCGAGCTTCACCTACCTCGGCGAGAACTTCGCGCTCGGCTTCGCGCTGACCGCGCAAAACAGCGCCAGTGCGACGACGCAGAACTACACGGGCAGCTTCGCCAAGCTCGACCCCACGTCGGCAAGCGCCTTCAGTGTGGCCGGCCTGGGCGGCACGACCACGTTCTCGGCCGGCAGCGGGCGGCTCTCGCTGGGCTCGGCCACAGGCAGCTGGAGCAATGGCGTGGCCAGCAACATCTCGGTCATTGCCAACGCGGCCCGCGCGGCGACACAAGACGGCCCGTTCAACGCGGCGTTCGGCATCGCGCCGACGGACAGCGACGGCGTGGCGTTGGCCGCCTACGACATGCCCAGCACATCGGGCGGCGCGAACGACCGCGCCAGCGTCGGCACGGTGAATCTGCGATTCGGCCGAGTGCGCCTGAGCAACGCCGTCGGTTCGCAGGCGCGCCCGCTCATCCTGGCGCTGGCTGCACAGTACTGGAATGGGAGCTACTTCGACGTCAACACGCTCGACAGCTGCACGGCGCTTGCGGCCACGACGGTCAGTTTCGGCAACCTGCGCCGCACGCTCACCGCGGCTGACACCGCGGTGTCGGGCAGCAGCTTCGCGCTGTTCTCGGGGCGGGGCGCGCTGACGCTCGCAGCGCCGTCGGGCGGGCGCTACGGTACGGTGGACGTGAGCCTGAGCCTGGGCAGCAGCGCCACGGATGCGTCGTGCCTGCAACCCTGGACGCCCGGCACGGGCGACGCCGCCACCACCGGGGCGAACCTCTCGTTCCTGCGCGGCGCGTGGTGCGGCAGCAGCTACGCCAACGACCCTTCGGCGCGTGCCACGTTCGGCCTGTACCGCGGTGCCGACACTGTGATCTACCAACGCGAGAACTACTGATCATGAAATGGCCCTGGCGCAAGGCGAGCAACGATCGGCTGGTGTTTTCCTTCACCGGCGAAACCCTCGTGTACGGGCGCTGCGTCGATGGCCGGCTGGTGCGCTGCGGCGTCGAGCAGCGCGGCGAAGACACCCCGCAGGCGTTTGCGCGGCGCGCGCGCTCGCTCGGGTTGCAGTCCGGCCATGTGACGGCGCTCCTGCGTCCGCAGGAATGCCAGTTGCTGCAGATCGAGGCGCCGACCGTACCCGCCGCGGAGCTGAAGTCGGCGGCACGCTGGCGCATCAAGGACCTGGTCGACGCCCATCTCGACGACTTGACACTGGACGTGATGGTGCTCGGCGACGACCGGGCGCGCAACCGACGCCAGTTGTTCGTCGCGGCGGCTCGGACCCAGGCGATCCGCGACATCAGCGACTGGAGCCACGCCGCGGGCCTGGAGCTCGGCGTGATCGACATCCGCGAGACGGCGCAGCGCAACCTGCAATCCGCGGTGGCGCAGCTGCAAGGGCGCTCCGAGTCGGCCAGCGCGGCGCTGATGCTGCACGGTGATGAATGCCTGTTGACGGTCTGCGCGAACGGCGAACTCTTCTACGCCCGCCGGCTCGCCTGGGACCGCTCTGCGGTCGGCGGCGACACCCTGCGCCCGGATGTCAGCGCCGCGCTGCCCGGCGCCGGCGCGTCGTCCGAGGAGTTCGCGATGCTGGACATCGTCGACTATGGTGCCGATGCGCTGACCGGTGCGGGCGTCGGCAGCGCCAGCAGCGGCAGTGAAGAAGCGCCGCGCTTCGTCATCGAACTGCAGCGCTCGCTCGACTTGTGGGAGCGGTCCTGGCCCGACCTGCCGCTGGGCAGTCTGATGATCCAGATGAACGAGGACACGCAGGCCGTGGCCGAGGTGTTGCGCCAGGTGCTGGCGCTGCCGATCGAGATCCTGCAACCCGAGCTGGTGTTCGCCGACCTCGCGGCCACGGCCGGCACGCCGGCGGTGCGCAGCGCCGTCGTGCCGTTGCTCGGTGCGCTGCTGCGCAGCGAATCGCGTCAACTCTGAGACGGTGACGATGACGCAACAGATCAACCTCTACAGCCCGATCCTGATGGCGCCGCGGCGCTATTTCTCGGCGCTGGCGATGCTCCAGGCGTTGGCGGTCTACGTGCTCATGCTCGTCGGGCTGGGCGCCTGGGCGGTGCGCAGCACGTCCGCGCTGCAAAGCGAACTGCAGCTTGGCACGAAGGCGCAGGCCGCCGAGCACGCGCAGCTCACCCGGGCCCTGGCGGTGCTTGCGCCGAAACCCGGCGCAGGCCCGGCGACCGAGCAGGAGATCGCCCGGCTCCAGGCGGCGCTGGCCCTGCAGCGCCAACAGGTCGACGAGCTTTCGCGAGGACGAATCATCGAGGGTCGCAGCCACGCGGCGATGCTTGGAATGGTGGCTCAGACGGTACCGGCGCCCGTCTGGCTGACCGATCTGCGCCTGCTCGAGGGGCGACTCGAGCTGACCGGAATGACGCTGCAGCCTCAGGCCCTGCGCCCCTGGCTGTCGAGGCTCGCGGTTCACCCGCTGACGGCGGGTCAGCGCCTTGCCGCGGTGAAGGTGGAGCGCAGTGTCGGCAACGCCGTGCCGCTGCCGCAGGGGGTGGAAGCCTGGTCGTTCAATGTCGTCAGCAGTTCGCCCCATCTCGACGCGAACGGCCGCCCGCGAGGTGCGCGATGAAGGCCTTCTGGAAAGTTCAGGCGCAGCGCATCGACGCCTTCACGCTGCGCGAGCGGGTCATCATGCTTGTTTCGATCGCGTTCGCGCTGGGCGCGCTGGCCGACTGGCTGGTGCTCTCGCCGGTGCTCGCGCAGCGCGCGCAACTCGTTGCACAGATCCGCAAGCAGACGACCGAGTTGGTGAGCCTGCGCGCGCAGGTCTCCGCTGCGACGGCTCAGCCCGCTGCCGACACGCCGCTGGGCCGACAGCTTGCCGCGATCGAACAGCTTCGCAGCGAACGCGACGACCTTGACGCCCGCATGCGCGGCTTGCTCGCCGGCCCGGAAGAAATTGCCCGCCTCAACGACGTGCTCGACCGCGTGCTGCGCCGGCACGATCGATTGACATTGACCAAGCTGTCCACCGTGGCCGACACCCCGGCTGCCGCGCCTGCCTCGTCCGGCGCGGCAGCGCCAGGCGGTGCGCCCGCGATCCGCTGGCAAGGCGTGGACTTGAGCGTGGCGGGCCGCTACCTCGACCTGATGCAGTACCTGGCCGACCTGGAGCGAGCGCTGCCAGGCGTGCGCTGGGGCGAGTTGCGCATCGCCACGAAAACGACGCCGCCGGAGTTGACCGTGCGGCTGCTGATGGCCGGAGAAGCCCCATGATGAAACCACGCCACACCCTGCGCGCCACGGCCGTTGCGGCAGTGACTTCGATGTGCTTCGCAGCCGCACATGGCGCCGACGCCGAGCGGCCGGCACGCGACCCCACCGTCCCGCCCTTCACGCTGCCGGTGCCAGCCTCCGGCGCCGCATCAGCCAACGCGGCGTTGCCGGCGAGCGGTGCACGCACGGTGGCGCCTGTGCCCTCCGGGGTTTCGCGCCATATCCTGATCATCAACGGCCACCGTTACGTCGTCGAAGGCGGGCGCCGACGCAGCGTCGGCGACACGCTCGGCGGCGCGCGAATCGAACGCATCGAAGACAGTGCGATCTGGGTGCGCGAGGCCGGCACCCTGCAGCGCCTGCCGATGTTCGGCTCGGCCGTCAGGCGCGCAGCAGCGCCGCAAGACGCCGCGCAAGCGCCATCGGCGTCCGCTGCGGAAGGCACAACGACGATCGGCGGCGGCCGCGTCCTTTCTCGAACCCTCCAACCAGGTGAGCCTTCATGAACCGAACTGTCAAGCCGGATCCGCAGCGCGCGCCCGGGCGGGCCATCGCAGGACTGGTCGTCGGTGCCGGCGCCATGCTGCTCGCCAGCTGCGCGGCGCCACCTGAGCGCCAAACCATGCGGCCGCTGGACAAACTGCGCGCTGATCTGGCCGCGACGCCGGCCGCAGCGACGCCCGCGGCGTCGAGCCCGGCGCGAGCCCCAGCAGCGCCAGCGCCGCTGCCGGCCCCGGCTCGTGCCGAGGCGCCGAACGAGCCGCGCTTCGACCTGATCGTCAATGGCGCACAGGCGCGCGACGTGTTCCTGTCGATGGTGACTGACACGCGCTACAGCATGCTGATGCACCCCGAAGTCGCCGGCGTGCTGTCGATCACGTTGCGCGGCGTGACGCTGCGCGAGGCGCTCGAGTCGATTCGCGACGTCTATGGCTATGACTTCAAGGTCGACGGGCGGCGCATCACCGTGTTTCCGGCGACGATGCAAACGCGCATGTTTTCCGTGAACTACCTGCACACCCGACGCCAGGGGCGCAGCGACGTTCGCGTCAGCGCCGGTTCGGCGCCGACGCATGCGCCTTCCGCCGGATCGACCGGCGCAATCGCGTCGGGCGCCACCTCCGCCGCGCCCGAGAGCAGCCATGTCTCGACGAGTTCGAACTCCGACATCTGGGCCGAGACCGGCGAAGCGCTGCGCAGCATGGTCGGTGTGGGCAACGGACGCCAAGTCATCGTCAGCCCGCAATCGGGAACGATCGCGGTACGCGCGATGCCCGAGGAACTGCGCCAGGTCGAGGCGTACCTGCGGGTCTCGCGCCTGGCGGTCGAGCGCCAGGTGATGCTCGAGGCGAAGATCGTCGAAGTCGAATTGAGCGAGGGTTTTCAGAGCGGCATCGACTGGTCGATCCTGCGCGGCCGCGGCAGCGTCGGGCAGACCAGCGGCTACCCGAACAACCCGCTGCTCACGAACAACCAGGGCCTGCCGACGCTGCCGCCGGCGATCGGCGGGCTCATCAGCGACGCAGTTTCGCTCCCGTTGGGCGGCGGCGGAACGCTCGGGCTGGCGCTGGCGACCAACGGGTTCTCGGCGGTGCTCGGTTTCCTCGAGAGCCACGGCGACGTGCAGATCCTGTCCAGCCCGCGCGTGGCGACGTTGAACAACCAGAAGGCGGTTCTCAAGGTGGGTGTGGACGAGTACTTCGTGACCAACGTGTCCGGTGGCACGATCACGACGGGGACCAACAACAACAACGGAACGACGACGCTGCCGACGCTGACGTTGACGCCGTTCTTTTCGGGAATCGCGCTGGACGTGACGCCGCAGATCGACGAGGCGGACACGATCACGCTGCACATTCACCCGTCGGTCACGTCGGTGACGGAAAAGACCAAGCAGATCGACCTCGGCACGATCGGCAACTACCGCTTGCCGCTCGCTTCGAGCAGCGTCAATGAAACCGATACCGTGGTGCGCGTCACCGACGGCAACATCGTCGCCATCGGCGGTTTGATGCAGATGCAGAGCTCGCGGCGCAATTCGGGAATCCCCGGTACTGCGGAAAACCCGATCACGCGGCACCTGTTCGGCAACAACGAGAACGCCGCACGCAAGAAGGAACTGATCGTTCTGATCAAGCCGACGATCATCCGCAACGTCGAAGACTGGCCGCAGACGACTGCGGCGTCCGACGAAGTGCCTGGAGAAAAGCGCCGCGTGATCGCGCTGGATGCGGCGTCCGCGCCGACACCTGCGATGAAGTGAGACAGTGCGACGGCGTCTCGCCAAGGGGCGCGCCGTTTCTTGTATGCTCCGGCTCGGTCGCAAACAACTAGCCAGGAGATCCAATATGCAGAGTTCAAGTCGGTGGATGTTGCGCGCGCTGACCGGCGGCGTGGCGGTCCTTGTCGCGTCGTGCGCATCGACGCCGGGCGCAGGCGGTGCGGGCGCAGGCGGCGGCATGACCTTCTTCGTCACGAGCAGCGGCCCGGGCAAGGGCGCCGATTTCGGCGGCCTCGCGGGCGCGGACCAGCATTGCCAGACGCTCGGCGCATCGGCAGGCGCAGGCAGCAAGACCTGGCGCGCCTACCTCAGCACGCAGGGCAAGGACGGCGCTGCGACCGTGAACGCGCGCGACCGCATCGGCAAAGGGCCCTGGCACAACGCCAAGGGTGATCTGATGGCGCGCGACGTCGATGCGCTGCACGGTGCCGGCAACAACGTGACGAAACAGACGGCGCTCAGCGAGAAGGGCCAGGTGATTTCGGGCCGCGGCGACACGCCGAACCGGCACGACGTCCTCACCGGCTCGCGCACCGACGGCACGGCTTTTGCCCCGGGTGACCCCGACATGACGTGCGGCAACTGGACGCGCGGCGGCGCCGAGGGCGTGGCCATCGTCGGCCATCACGACCGGGTCGGCCCGACGGCCGACCCCTGGGCGACATCATGGAACTCGTCGCACCAGTCGCGTGGCGGCTGCAGCCAGACGGCGCTGCGTGGTACCGGCGGCGACGGGCTGCTTTACTGCTTCGCGGTGAACTGAGGGCACCCCCCAGGCCTCTGGCGGTGCTCGGCCCCCGTGTCGCGGCACGGGGCAACGGTTCGCCGAGAAACAAGAAGTCGTACGAGCCCACCCGCCGCAGCCGTCATCCCGGCGAACGCCGGGATCCACTGGATTGCCGTGCGCGTGGATCCCGGCCCCCGTGTCGCGGCACGGGGCAACGGTTCGCCGGGATGACAGTGCTACCCGGAGTCTGTTTCTTGTGAGCGCCCCCGGCGCTGGCCTCGGCGGGTTCCGATCAGCGCAGGTTCCCCGTGTGCCCCAGCGAATACCGCCCGGGCTGCGGCCAGACCGTCAGGCCATGCGGCTCGCGGCCGGCCTTGATCTTGTCCACGGCGCCGCTGCGCGTGTCGATGCGGTACACCACGTTGTCGTAGCGGCCTGACAGCCACAGGTAGTGGCCGTCCGCGCTGACGTTGCCCATGTCGGGACTGCCGCCGCCGGGGATCATCCAGGTCTGCGTGACCTTGCCGGTGGCGAAGTCGATGATCGAGACGCTGCCCGGGCCGCCGGCCTTGCCGCGGATCACGTTGCTGCCGCGGTTCGCCACATAGAGCAGCTTGCCGTCGCGGCTCGGGTACAGGCCATGTGCGCCGACACCGGTGGCGATGAAGCCGATCTGCTGGAACGACTCGCCGTCGACGATGTGCACGCCGTCGGCCATCATGTCGGCCACATAGAACAGCTTGCCGTCGGGCGAGGCACGCACGTCTTGCGGCATGCCCGGCGTGGTGCAGATCTCGGCGCCGAGTTGCGCCGGGTCCGGCACCTTGTTCGGCTTCTTGCCGGGCTTGTCGATGATCGCCAGTGCATCGGGGCGGTTGAAGTATTGCGTCAGGCGGATCGTGCCGAGCACCTTGCGCTGCACCAGGTCGATCTTGGTGAGTGCACCGCCGAACTCGCAGGTGAACACCGCGTAGCGGCCGTCAATCGAAAAATCGGCGTGGTTGATGCCGGGGCACTTTGGCGTGGCGATGCTGTAGGCCAGCTTCATCGTGTGCGCATCGCGGAAGTCCAGGCGCTTGTAGGCCTCGGCGACGACGATGGCGTATTTGCCGTCGGGCGACCAGTACATGTTGTACGGGTCGTCGACGGGGATCGACTTGCCCGGCTTGCCGGTCAGCGGGTCCACCGGCGTCAGGCTGCCGTCGGTGCGGCCTTCGGCGTTGTTTGCGACCCACAGCGTCTTCAGGTCCCATGACGGCACCACATGCTGCGGGTGGACGCCGACCTTGAAGGTGGCCACCACCTTGAGTGTGGCCGGGTCGATCACCGAAACCGTGTTCGCCGAGCGATTGGGCACGTAAACGCGCTCCAGTGCCTGGCTCACCGACGGGCTCAGACGATCGGCGCGGGTTTCGCTGTACAGGTTGGCCGGGTCAGGCACGCCGGGCATTCCAGGGACAGTGGTGATAGCGGTTGCCGCGGCCGGGGCTGCGGGGGCCGCAGTCTGCGCCGCGACCCACCACGCCGTGAGCCCGAGGGCGGCGAACAGGCAGGAAAGGGCGGCGAAGTGAATCTTCTTGCTCATGGGCTCTGGGGCTGCAGACGGAATGGCGAATTATCAATGCCCCGACGCTCGCGCCGTACCGGGCGGATGTGCAGTTGTGGTGGCATGTTTCCGGTTCGTGGGCTGGCGCGACTCAGCCTTGCAGGCCGCGCCGACGCGAGACGCATCGGCCCTTCGTCAGCCGCCAGTCGCCTTCCGGCGCCAGGCGCGCGGACTCAGCGCCGCGCGATTGCGCTGCGAATCGCCGAGACGCTGCGTGCGACGATCAGCTCCACGCCGACGTCCCCCAGCGCGGCGCTCGCGGCACGCGGGTCACCGGCCACGCCGCTGACGGGCTCGTCGCCCAGCGCGATCTGGCCGGTGCGCACGCCGGCCGGATTCAGCGCCAGCAGCAGCGACGTGTCGGCGCTCGCAGCGTGCGTGCCGATCTGCGCATCGCTCAATCCCTGCGCGCGCAATGCCTCGATGTAGGGGCCTTGCGACGCACGGTAGTACTCGGCGATGAAGTGCACCCGCGCCTTTGAGCCGGCCCACTCGCGGTTCAGTCTTGCCGCGACGCCTTGCAGTTGCGCCTGGTAGTTGCCGGAGTCGCCGAGCAGCACGATGTCGTGAAAACCAGCCTGCCTCAAACTTCGCGCAGCGCCTTCGAGCACGCCGCGAAAGGCCTCGTCCGGCACGGAAATCGTTCCGGGAAAGCGCATGTGCCCGGCAGGCGGGTCGATCCGGCCTTCGGGCACATAGGCGATCACCGGCGCCACGAGCGTCTTGCCGAGATCAGCGGCGATTCGCGCTGCGAGCACCCTGGCGCGCACGTTGTGTTTGCCCAGCACCATGTGCGGCCCGTTCTGCTCGGTGCCGCCCACTGGGATGATGACCGTCGTTGCGCCGCCGCGCAACGCATCGCGCAGCTCGGTCCAGGTGAAATCTTCGAGGAGCACACCTGTTGGCGTTGCCCGCACGGGGCTCGGGCACAGGGCGATGCACAGCGCAAGGCAAGGCAAGAAGACGGTCAAGAGACGGCGCATCGGCGTTGCGGGTGTGGCGCCGGGAGCGGCGAATGCGCAAATGTAAGATGAACGCGCTGCGACGTTTGCAGTGCGTCATCCCGGCGAAAGCCGGGATCCACTTCCGGCCGATTCACGAGCGTGACCGTGGATCCCGGCTTTCGCCGGGATGACGGGTTTGCGGGGGGAACACACGCGATGAAGATTGCGGTGATGGGCGCGGGCGCCGTGGGCTGCTACTACGGCGGCATGCTGGCGCGCGCCGGCCATGCCGTCACGCTGATCGGTCGCGCTGCGCATGTGGACGCGGTGCGCCGCGACGGCCTGCGCATGGATACGCTGAACTTCAAGGAGAGCGTGCCGGTGGCCGCGAGCACCGATCCGAGCGCGGTGCGCGGCGCGGACCTCGTGCTGTTTTGCGTCAAGTCGAGCGACACCGAAGCGGCCGGCGCCGCCATCGCGCCGCATCTTTCTGCCCAGGCGCTGGTGCTGAGCCTGCAAAACGGCGTGGACAACGCGCAGCGCCTGCAGGCGCTGCTGGCGCAAACCGTGGTGCCCGCTGTCGTGTACGTGGCGACGGAAATGCCCGGCCCAGGGCACGTCAAGCACAACGGCCGAGGCGAACTCGTGCTCGGCCCGGCGGCGCAGCGCGATTCTGTGCTTCAGGCTTTTGCCGAGGCGGGTGTGCCGGTGCAGATCTCCGACAACGTGAGCGGCGCACTCTGGGCCAAGCTGATCGTGAACTGCGCCTACAACGCGTTGTCGGCGATCGCGCAAATGCCCTATGGCAGGCTGGTGCAGGGCGAAGGCATGCAAGCTGTGATGCATGACGCGGTGCAGGAGTGTCTGGCGGTGGCGCGCGCGCTCGGCGTGGCCGTGCCCGACGACATGTGGAGCGCGGTGCAGAACATCTCGCGCTCGATGGCGCAGCAGTCGTCATCCACCGCGCAGGACCTGGCACGCGGCCGGCGTACCGAGATCGACCACCTGAACGGCTACGTGGTGCGCATGGGTGAGATGCATGGGGTGGCCACGCCGGTGAATCGTGTTTTGCACAGCCTCGTCAAGTTGCTCGAATCACAGCGCGGCTGATCGTGTGAGCGCCCTGCTGCTCGCAGCAACACAGTGTTTGCACGACTAGGAGGCTGTCGGGCTTTGGGTCGGGCCCGCGCCGGGGCGAGTTGCGGCGCCTGTCTAGGCGCCGACGCGGCGTGGGGCGGTGCCACACAACGTGTTGGAAACGACGAATGGCGCCGCAAATCGCCCCGGCCCTTCGGGTTGGGCCTGGAGCCGGGCTAATTCGTCGTTGCAAATGCTCGGGATACCGCCCGGTATCGCTGCGCTTTGCGCCTAGACTCAGCCCGGCTCCAGGCCC
>JANNKM010000097.1:0-6806 GCA_031396305.1 Rhizobacter sp. | reverse complement strand
CTTCCAGCACGTCGCGCACCGTGATCATCCCTAGCACCTCGCCGTACTCGTCGACCACGAATACGAGCTGAGCGTTCGAGGCGCGAAAGTTGTCGAGCAGTTCCATGCCCGAGAGCGTTTCCGGGACGAACACCGCTGCCTGAAGCCCTTCCGTCAACGCCAGTGCCTGAGCCTGCATCGAACGCTGCAGCAAGGTCTGCGCCGACACCACGCCGAGCACATCGTCCAGGCCGCCGCGACACACCGGATAGCGCGAGTGTTCTTCGTTGGCGATGACGCGCAGCACATCATCGGGCGTGTCATCTGCGTCGAGCCACACGATCTCGGCGCGCGGGATCATCATCGAGCCGACCTGCCGGTCATCCAGGCGAAACACGTTGCGCACCATCTGGTGCTCGTGCGCCTCGATGACGCCAGCGTCCAGCCCCTCGACCAGACTCGCGGCGATTTCTTCTTCCGTCACGCTGCGGTCGGGCGGGTTGTGCATGCCGAGCAAGCGCAGGCAGGCCTCGGTGCACACCGTCAGCAGGCGCACGAACGGCCGCGCCGCCGCGGAAAGCCACTCCATCGGGCGGGCCACGAGCCGCGCCACGGTTTCCGGGTAGATCTGGCCGATGCGTTTGGGAACCAGTTCACCGAAAATGATCGTCAGGAACGTGATGACGATGACGACCATTGCGGTAGCGGCAATCTCGGCGCCACGGTCCTGCATGCCGAAGGTCAGGTTCAGCCAGCGCGCGAATGGCGCCGAAAACGCAGCGTCGCCAACGATGCCGTTCAGGATGCCGATCGACGTGATGCCGATCTGCACCGTCGAGAGGAATTTCGTCGGGTTGTCGTGCAGGTCCATCGCCGCCTGCGCGCCGGCGTCGTCGGCCTCCACCATCACTTGCAGTCTCGCCTTGCGACTGGCCGTCAGCGCCATTTCCGACATGGCAAACAAGGCGTTGAGAAGAATCAGGAAGAGCAGGAGGGCAACATCCATGCGCTTGGCGCCGTCACTGGGGATGCGCAGCGTAGCAGAATCGGCGCATGAACTATCTCGTCGGCGACGTGCAAGGATGCTGTAGTGCACTGCAGCGGTTGCTCGCACAGCTTGATTTTTCGGCGTCGCGCGACCGGCTCTACGTTCTGGGTGACCTGGTGAATCGCGGGCCGCAATCGCTGGAGACACTGCGCCTGCTGCGCGGCTTGGAAGACGCCGCGCTGTGTCTGCTGGGCAACCACGACCTGCACCTGCTCGCCGTTGCGTTCGGTGGCCGGCGCCTGCATCGCGGCGACACGTTCGGCGACGTCTTGAACGCACCGGAGCGCGACGCGTGCATCGCCTGGCTTCGCGAGCAGCGAATGGCCGTCTTTGAGCAGGGCTGGCTGATGGTGCACGCCGGTGTCGTGCCGCAATGGGATACCGCGACCACGCTGCAACTTGCCGGCGAAGTGCAGACCATGCTGCGCAGCGCCGAGCTCCCCGAGTTCCTGCACACGATGTACGGCGACGAGCCCACGCGATGGGACGCGCGCCTGAACGGGCATGTGCGGCTGCGCCTGATCGTCAACGTGCTGACGCGCATCCGCTTCGTCGGCGCCGACGGCACGCTCGATCTGAAGACCAAGGAAGGCGCGCACGCCGCGCCGCCGGGGCTGGTGCCATGGTTCGACGCCCCGGGGCGGCGCACTCTGGGCACCCCCATCGCCTTCGGCCATTGGTCGACCTTCGGCCTGGTGAATCGCCCCGACCTGCTCGGCCTGGACACCGGCTGCGTCTGGGGCGGCCAGCTCACCGCGGTGCGCATCGATGGCGGCCGGCGCGAAGTGATTCAGGTCGAGTGCGACGCCGCGCAGCGGCCGGGGAAGACCGCTGAAGACCGATCCACCTGAGCTGCCTTGCTACGATGCCGGCACTTCGCAATGAGGGTCCCATGACGACACGATCCATCGACTGCAGCGACGCCGAGTGGGACGCACGGGTTCGCCTCGCTGCGTGCTACCGCATCTTCGCCCACATGGGCTGGACGGAGATGATCTACAACCACATCACGCTGCGCCTGGAAGGTGATGGCGATGGTGCGCATTTCCTGATCAACCCGTTCGGCCTGCATTACAGCGAAGTCAAGGCATCGAACCTGGTGAAGATCGACCTGCAGGGCCGCAAGGTGGGCACTTCGCCGTGGCCGGTGAATCCAGCCGGGTTCACGGTGCACGCCGCGATTCATGCGGGCGTTCCCGGCGCGCACTGCGTGATGCACACCCACACCACCGCCGGCAGCGCCGTGGCATGTTCCAAAGCCGGTCTGTCGATGAGCAACTTCTATGCGGCGCAACTGCACGACAAGGTGGCGTACCACGACTTCGAAGGCATCACCGTGCACGCCGACGAAGGCCCGCGACTGGTGCGCGACATCGGCGCGAAGCCGGCAGTCATTCTGCGCAACCACGGCCTGCTGGCGTGGGGTCCGACCCTGGCCAAGACCTTCGTCATGCTGTGGACGCTGAACCGCGCCTGCGAAATTCAACTCGCGTCGATGGCCATGGGCCCCGTGCTCGACATCCCCGAGCCCGTGCAGCGGCGCTGCACCGAAGACTCATTCCAGTTCCGCGCCGATTTCGGCGCCGGGCAAGACGTACTGGACGCGCTGACGCGCCTCATCGACCGCATCGATACGTCGTACCGCGAGTGATCGCTTAGACTGTCGGCGTTCAAAGGAAGAGTGGCAGAGTGGTCGATTGCACCGGTCTTGAAAACCGGCGACCCGCAAGGGTCCGTGAGTTCGAATCTCACCTCTTCCGCCAGCACCCACCAGCCGGCGCGGGCAAGAGTTACCCCGCCAACACCCCAGGCACACTGACTGGCGGCGCGTCGCCCACCCCGCCGTCATCGTCCTTGCCCAGCGCCATCCACTGCGCCTTGCGCGGCAGCAGCACCTGCTGCAGCCAGGCGTCGATTTCGGCGGCGGGCTTGGCGCCGCTGAACAGGTAGCCCTGCATCACGCCACACCCCAGGCCGCGCAGCACGTGCATCTGGCGCAGGTTTTCCACGCCTTCGGCGACGACGCGCAAGTTCAGCGAACGGGCCAGCGCGATGATCGCCGTCACCACCGCTGAACTCTTGGCTGTCACGCCGAGTTCGCGAACGAAGCTTCGGTCGATCTTCAGTTCGCTGATCGGCAACGTGGTCAGGTAGGCGAGCGACGAATAGCCGGTACCGAAATCGTCGATCGCGATCTGTACTCCGATCTGATTCAGGCGGTGCAGCGTCGGGATGACGTTGTGCAGTTCCTTCATCAGCCCGGTCTCGGTGATTTCGAGCTCGATGACGGAGGGAGCCACGCCGCATGACGTGACGGCGCTCTGGATCAACTCGACCAGATCGGTGCGCTCGAAGATCCGCGGCGGCAGATTCACGGCAATCGACAACCCCACGCCGAAGCGGTCTTGCCAGGCGCGAGCCTGGCGCGCGGCCTCGCGGACGACCCATTCGCTCAGGGAGACGATGAGGCCGGACTCCTCGGCCAGCGGGATGAATTCAGCGGGTGAAATCAGCTCGCCGCCGTGGTTCCAGCGCATCAGGGCCTCGGCGCCCACCATGCGCGCGCTGTGCACGTCGATCTTGGGCTGGTAATGCAACACCAGTTCGTTGCGCTCAAGCGCCTTGTGCAGTGCACTTTCCAGCTCCAGCATCTCCCGGCCACGTCCCGCCAGGGCCGGGCTGTACAGCGTGGCGTCGTTGCGCCCCGCTGACTTGACGGCGTGCATCGCCACGTCGGCGTTCTTCATCAGATCGGCGGCATTCGTACCGTCGCGCGGGTACAGGGCGATGCCGATGCTCGCGGTGATGAAGCATTCCTGCCCGCCCACCAGAATCGGCTCACGCATCAGCTCGAGCATTCGCGAGGCGACGCGCTGTGCGTCGCTCGCTTGCGCCACCTCGGGCAGCAAGGCCATGAATTCGTCGCCCGTCAGGCGCGCCACGGCCTCGAGCGCGTTCGCCGACGCCGACGCGCCGCCGGCTTCGAGCACGTCATCGGAGTGGCGAACGCATTTCTTCAGGCGCCGCGACACTTCGAGCAACAGCTCATCGCCGGCCGAGTGCCCCAGCGTGTCGTTGATGATCTTGAATCGATCCAGGTCGACGAGCAACAGCGCCACCTGATGCTCGCCGCGGCGCGCCACGTCGATCGCACGCTCGATGCGCCGGATCAGCTGGCGCCGGTTCGGCAGCGCGGTGAGGGCATCGAGGTTGTCCAGGCGCCGGATCTTGTCTTCGGCGACACGCCGGTCGGTCAGGTCTTGCACGATGCCGCTGTAGCCGACCAGGCGCCCGCTCTCGACGAACTCGGGTTCGGCCTCAATGCGCACGATGCGTCGCCGGCCACTGCGCTGCGTCACGGCGATGTCGGTCGTGAGCACCGACAGGTGTTCGATGGCATCGCGCAGCAGCGCCGTCAGGTTCGCGCGGTCGTCGGTGGACAGGGCGCGCATCAGCCGCAGCAACGACGGCGGCGTGCTCGCTCCGAACCCCAAGACACGCAGCGCTTCAACCGAGAAACTCGGCGCGTGCGCACCGCGCTTCCACTCGAAACTTCCCATTCGCGCCAGATCCTGGGCGCGCGCCAGCTTGGCTTTGCTGCGCTCCAACTCAAGGCGCGTGCGCGACGCCCGCAGCAGGTAGCGCAAGCGCCCGGCGAGCAGGTTCCACTGGGTCGATTTGACGAAGAAATCGCTCGCCCCGGCATCAAACGCCCGGCTGATCGAGGCATCGTCGTCCAGCCCGGTGAGCATCAGCACCGGCAAGGCCTGCAGCCCGGCGCTGCGGCGCACCGCGCGGCAGGTCTCGAAGCCGTCCAGCCCGGGCATCATGGCGTCGAGCACGAGCACATCGGGCGGGGTCTGCGCGATGTGGCGCAGCGCCTCTTCGCCGGACGACACCTGCGCAATGCTGAAGCCGCGTTCGCGCAGCGCCGCGGCGACGATCATCAGGTTGACCTCGTCGTCGTCGACGAGCAGCACCTGGGGCGGGGCTGCCAGCTCGTCGTCAGACGGCAGGGGCCTGGCGTTCATTGTGCGTTCGGCGTCAACTGTTCGAGGGCGGGCTTCACGTTTTCGATTTCATCGCAAACGCCATTGATGCGCTCTTGCAGGCCTTCGAGCACGCCGCTGCGCACCGCCGCTTCGAGTTCGGCGCACTGTGCAGACAAGCGCAACGCGCCGATGCTCGCGGCCGAAGACTTCAGTGTATGCGCCACGTGCCGGACGCCCTTGGCGTCACCCGCCGCCATGGCGCTGAGCAGTTGCGGAGCCAGGCGCAGCAGCGATTCGTGGAACGCCTTGACCACGCGTTCGAGCAGGCCGTTTCGACCCTGCGGATCAAGCTCGCGCAGGCCGGCCAGCGCGCTCGCGTCGAGCATCGTCGCGTCACCGGCCGCGGGCGCGGCCGCGGCACCTTGACGCGTCGTGCGGGAAGGTTCCTGGGGGGTCTGCAGAGACGGTGTGGGCATGAGTGCGGGGTCGTGTGGGATGAGTCACCCGGTCCATCGAGACACCAGGCGCGGTGCCACGTCGCTCAGGGGCACGAAACGATTCTCGGCCACAACCCTTGCCCGAGAGGGCAGACACAATGAATCAAAACGTAGATTTCGCACACTTGAGATCGCCCCCGGCCGGCGCGTCTCGCCGCCTGCCTCTTGAGAAAATGTGGCTCCGCCACTTTGCTCAACCCCCACAGGGGGCGGACGACGTATGTCGTCGGCCTGGGGGCGCTCAAGGGTCCTTCAGCCCGCTTGGTTTCCTGCTGAATTGGCCTCGCCGCTCTCGCGGTCTTGCAACAGGCGCCACATCACCTTGCCGGAGCCCGACTTGGGCAGCGCGTCGATGAATTCGACGATGCGCGGCACCTTGTACGCCGCCATCTGTTCGCGTGACCAGTCGATGATGTCCTGCGGCGTCGTCTTGCCCTGCGCCTGGGCCCGCAGCACGACGAAGGCCTTCACGGTTTCACCGCGATAAGCGTCGCGCGTGCCGATGATGCAGGCCTCCTGCACCGCCGGGTGGTGGTACAGAAGCGCTTCAACCTCGGCCGGCCAGACCTTGAAGCCGCTCGCGTTGATCATGCGCTTGAGCCGATCGGTGATGAAGAAATAGCCCTCTTCGTCCATCCGACCCAGGTCGCCGGTGCGAAAGAAACGTTTTCCCTCGATCTCGATGAACGCCGCGGCTGTCGCTTCTTCGTGGCGCCAATAGCCCTTGAACACCATCGGTCCATGGGTCACGATTTCACCCGCTTCGCCGACGGGCAATTCGCGCAGCGTCGTCGGGTCGATGATGCGCGAATCCACGCCGAAGATCGGAATTCCCAGGCATTGCAGCTTGGCGCGTTCCGGCGGGTTGGCGTGGCTCGGGGCGGCGGTCTCGGTGAGGCCATAGCCCTCGGCAAAGGTCAAGCCAAATTCGTCTTGCACCCGCTGCGCCACGGCCTGTGGCATCGCTGCCCCGCCACCGCTCAGATTGCGCAGGCTCGACAAGTCGAAGCTGCGGTAGTTAGGGCTCGCAAACAGGTCGATCACCATCGTCGGGATGCAGACCCAGTGGCTGACGCGGCGCCGCGAGATCAGGCGGCCTGCGAGTTCGCGGTCCCAGCGCGGCATCACGATGGAAGTGGAGCCGTTGAAGACCGACAGCAGCAAGCCATACATCATGCCGGTGATGTGGAACATCGGCACGACGGTCAGGCTGGTGCTCTCGGGGCCATGGTGGGTCCAGCGGCCGTTCACTGCATTGGGCATCAGCGTGCGGTGCGTGTGCATGCAGCC
>JANNKM010000415.1:0-2063 GCA_031396305.1 Rhizobacter sp. | reverse complement strand
CGCGCGATCTGCTGTATCAGCTTCGGGTCCCACCAGACGTGATAGACGTCGAGCGCCACGCCGAGTGCGCCGCTGCCGACATGACGACCCGCGCCATCGGGCGCGGGGGCATCGAGCAAGTCGCACACGTCGAGCGCCTGTTCGAGCGTGTTGATGCAGGCGCGGTCGGCGGCATACATCGGGTGCAGCGGCTCGATCGCGAGCGGCATGCGGCGCTCGCGCGCATCGGCCAGCAGTTCGGAGATGCCTTCGGTGACTTGCTCGCGCGCCGAGGCGATGTCGCGGTGCGCTGCCTTGCCGGCCAGCGCACCGGGCAGGCCGCCGACGACGAGCACCAGGCAGGGCGCGCCCAGCGTGCAGGCTTCGTCGAGCGCGCGTTTGTTGTCGTCGCGCGCGGCCTGGCGGCCGGGCGCATCGGCATACGTGAACATGCCGCCGCGGCAATAGCCCGAGAGCGTAATCCCGTGCTCACGCAAGCGTTGCGCCGTCGGCTGCAATCCGGCTGCGGCGACCTGGTCGCGCCAGGGGGAGACGGCGCGGATGCCGCGTGCGGCACAGGCGTCGATGATGCCGAGCAGCGGCCATTCAATGCCCTTCTGCCGCCGCACGGTTGCCGTATTGATCGACAGCCAGCGGTGGTCTTGCGAAAAGTCGCGCATCTCCTCAACCGTCCACGCCGTGCAACGCCAGCAGCGTCTGCATGCGCCGCACCGCGAGCTCGGGCTGCTCGATCAATCCTGCGGCATCGGCGAGGCGGAACAGTTCGGCGAAATGCGGCAGCGAGCGCGTGCTCTGCTGGCCGCCGACCATCACGAAATGATCCTGGAACCCGTTGATCCAGGCCATGAACACGATGCCCGTCTTGTAGAAGCGAGTCGGCGCGCGAAAGATGTGGCGCGACAGCGGCACCGGGGGTGCGAGGATGCGGTGGAAGGCGGCCTCGTCGCCGCGCGCCAGCGCGGCGAGCGCTGCACTCGCTGCCGGCGCAATGGCGTCGAAGATGCCCAGCAGCGCGTCGCTGCGTTGCCGGTTCGCGCCCGCGCCTACGCCGTCGCCGGCGATCAGTTCGGCATAGTCGAAGTCGTCGCCGGTGTACATGCGCACCCCGGCCGGCAGGCGGCGCCGCATCGCGATTTCCTTGCTCTTGTCGAGCAGCGAGATTTTGATGCCGTCGACCTTGGAGCTGTACGCCGCGATGATCCCGAGCGCGGTGTCCATCGCCTGCGCGATGTCGCTGCTCCCCCAGTAGCCGCGCAGGGCCGGGTCGAACATGTCGCCCAGCCAGTGCAGGATCACCGGCTCGCGTGCCTGGTTCAGGATTCGGCTGTAGACGCGCTCGTAGTCGGCCGGGCCGCGCGCCACGCGCGCCAGCGCGCGGCTCGCCATCACGATGAGTTTGCCGCCGAGCTTTTCGATCGCAGCCATCTGCTCTTCGTAGGCGCGGATCACGTCGTCGACGCTGTGCGCAGCATCGGCGGCGAGGTGATCCGTGCCGCACCCGCTGGCCACCAGCGCGCCCGGCGTGTCGCGTGCGGCGTCGATCGAGCGGCGGATCAGCTCCAGCGACGTCGGCCAGTCCAGCCCCATGCCACGTTGCGCCGTGTCCATCGCTTCGGCCACACCCAGGCCGAGGCGCCAGAGGCGCTGGCGCACTGCGATCGTGGCGTCCCAATCGATGGCACTTTGCAGCCACGGGTCGATCACCGCGCGTGCGTCGGCGACGACGTGCGCAGCCGCGTACGCGATGCGGTTCAAGCGCGTCCCTGGCGCGGCTGGTTGAATTGCGCTGGAGCCGCCGGCGCTGCGCAGTGTGTAGGGTGCGAGCGTCCCTTGCGCGTCGGGCAGGGTGATTTTCATTCGCACCTCACAGCGTCAACGCGGGAACGTCAACCCAGCGTCGCTCGCGCCAACTTTGCAGCGCCGCTTCCACGAGTTGCACGCCCTTCGCGCCTTCGGGCAGCGTCCAGCGGTACGGCGCGTCTTCGACGACGTGGCGGATGAACGCCTCCCACTGGATCTTGAAACCGTTGTCGTAGGCCATCGCGTCCGGCACGTCTTGCCAT
>JANNKM010000357.1:0-7874 GCA_031396305.1 Rhizobacter sp. | reverse complement strand
GATCAGCAGAAAGCTGATGCCGGTCTGGGGCTTGCCCTCGTTGCTGGTGCGCACCAGGCAAAAGATCCAGTCGCCGTACTGCGCGAGCGTCGTCCAGGTCTTCTGGCCGTTCACGAGGTAATAGTCGCCGCGGCGTTCGGCCTTGCACTTGAGCGATGCGAGGTCGGAGCCCGACCCCGGCTCGCTGTAGCCCTGGCTCCACCACACGTCGCCGCTCATGATTCCCGGAAGATGGCGCTTTTGCTGCTCGGGCGTGCCAAACGCCATGATGACGGGTGCCACCATCACCGGGCCGAACGGCACGATGCGCGGCGCGCCGGCCAGGGCGCATTCTTCTTCGAACAAATGGCGCTGCACGGCGCTCCAGCCCGGGCCGCCGAACTGCTTGGGCCAGGCGTAGCCGTGCCAGCCCTCCTTGCCGAGGATGCGCGCCCAGCGCTGCATGTCGTCGCGCGACAGGTCGAGCGAGTTGTGCACCTTGTGGCTGATGTCCTTGGGCAAGCTCTTCGCAACCCAGCTGCGGATCTTCTCGCGAAAGGCTTGTTCTTCGGGGGTGAATGCCAGATCCATGGAGTTCTCCGTGCGGTGCCGATTGGAAACGTCGCCAGTGTTTTAGCATGAAGCCATGTTCCGACCGGGCGCGAGCCGCAGATTGTGACCCCGCCGTCATTTCGCGCCACGGTGGCAGCGCTCGCCATCGGCCAGTTGTTGTGCTGGGCGGCGCTGTACTACACGTTCTCGTCGTTCGTGCTGCCGATGCAGCGCGAACTGGGATGGACCTCAGCGCAATTGATGGGCGCTTTCACGCTCGGCCTGGCGGTCTCGGGCGTGGCGACGTACGCCGCCGGCGCGGCGATCGATCGAGGCCATGGGCGCTGGGTACTCACCGGGGGCCCGGTCATCGGCGGCCTGGGGTTCGTCGTTTGGGCGCAAGCCGCGAGTCTCATGACGTTGTATGGAGCGTGGGTCCTTCTTGGCGCGGCCATGGCGATGTGCATGTACGACCCCGCGTTCAGCGTCCTGACGAAACGATATCCCCGACACTACGCTCAGGGCATCACCGCGCTGACGTTGGTAGGCGGGTTTGCGAGCACGCTCGCGTTTCCGACGGCAGTCTGGTTGATTTCGTGCTGCGAATGGCGCGGTGCGTTGCAGGTCATCGGCGCGGTGCTGGTGCTTGGCGTCGCGCCCTTGCATGCCTGGGCGTTGCGCGGCAACCCGGATCATGCGCCGCCGCCTTTGTCCAGCGCGCAGCTGCAGGACGCCACGCTGCGCGAGGCGCTGCACGAGCCGCGCTTCTGGCTGCTCACGGCGTCATTCACACTTTACGCATTCGCCGCAGCAGCGGTCTGGGCGCACATCATGCCGGCTTTGGCCGCCAAGGGGCTGAACGAGACTCAGGCCATTGCCGTCGTCGTCTGGTTCGGCCCGGCGCAAGTGCTGGGTCGCGTCATCTATCTGGTGCTTGGGCGCGGGCTGTCGATCCGCACGCTGGGCTTGTTCGTCCTGGGTGGCATCCCGTTGTCCTTGGCAATCTTCGCTGCGTCGAACCACCTGCTCGGGTTGACGTTGTTCGCGCTGCTGTTCGGTGTGGCGAACGGCCTGGTGACGATCGTCCGCGGTACGATCGTTCCCGCGGCCTTCGGCCGAGCGCACGTCGGGCGCATCAGCGGCACCATGAACGCGATCTCGCTGCTCGCGCGCGCGGCCGCACCGGTGGCGAGCGCAGGGCTGTTGCTCATCGTTGCCGGGTATCGCGAGCTGCTGTTCGTGCTGACGGGTTTGGGCGTGGTGGCGTTGCTGGCGTTTGCGTTGGCGCGGCCGCGCACCACGTCAAAGCGCGCTTGACACCCGTGCCCCTGGCTGAAGCTTCAAGGCCGTTTGTCGAGCGTCATCCTGTCGTTCTCGCGTTTCATCTGAAAGCGCGTGAGGAAGCTGTTGCCCAGCAGCACCTGTTCCATGCCGGCCGGCAGCACGGCGGCTTCCACGTTGTAGACCTGCACGTCGCCGATGCGCACTGAATCCAAGGTGACCCGGTACGCGACGATCGGGCCATTCGCGGTCTGGCCGACGCTGCGCTGGCCGTTGCGATAGTTCAGGCCAATTTGTTCGGCGACGTTCTGGCTCAGTGCCACATGGGTCGCGCCGGTGTCGACGATGAAACTCACTGCACGGCCGTTGATGCTGCCTTGCGTGACGAAATGGCCGCCGCTGCCTGCGGTGAGAACGATCTGCGACCCCGCGCCTGCGCTCGTCGCGCCACTGAGGTTGGCGTGGGCCTGCCCGAGTTGCAGGGTGACGCGCTGGCCGGCGACTTCGACCAGCGCTTCGCTGCCGTTCACGCCCAGCAGCTTGACGCCTTTCGCGGTCTCGCCGACTGCCAGAGTGCGTGGCGTGCCATCGATCATCAGCAACGCCTTGCTCCCCAGGCTGCCGCTGAGTGACACCTTTTGCGATTGCGCGGCGCCGGCGCAAAGCATCAGCACGCTGCCGATGAGCGCCCCCAGGCCGACGCCATACGTCGTCCGCCCCCCGTGGGGGTTGAGCAAAGTGGCGGAGCCACATTTGCTCAAGAGGGCGCGCAAGAGCATCAGTCGCGGAAGTTGCTGAACGACAGCGGGGCGTCGGCAATCGTCTGGCGGATCAGCGCGATCGCCGCTTGCAGATCGTCACGCTTCGTTCCGGTGATGCGCACCGTGTCGCCCTGGATCGCGGCCTGCACCTTGAGCTTGCTTTGTTTGACGGCGGTCTGGATCTTTTTCGCCGTCTCGGTGTCGATGCCGCTCTTCACCGTGAGCGGCTGCTTCACCTTGTCGCCGCCGATTTTCTCGATTGCGGCGCTGCGGTCCAGAAAACGCGCATCGACGCCGCGCTTGCTGAGCTTGGCGAGCAGGATGTCCATGACCTGGCCGATCTGGAAATCGCTGTCGGCCCAGACCGTGAGGTCCTTGTCCTTCAGCTCGATGCGCGCCGACGAACCCTTGAAATCGAAGCGCGTGCCGATTTCCTTGGCCGTCTGATCGACGGCGTTGCGCACCTCGACGAGGTTGGGTTCCAGCATCGCGTCAAAACTCGGCATTCGGTGATTGTCGTCGCTTGAACAACTCGGGCAATATACGGATCGGTGAAAATTCCGCGATGCGAGTCGAAAGCGGCGTCAGCCTCAAGCCTTACAACACCTTCGGATTGCCGGCGGTTGCGCGCTCACTCGTGAGGATCACCGGCGACTCCGACGTGCGCGCGGTCGTGGACCACCCACAGTTCGGCCGCGCGCCGAAGTTCGTGCTCGGCGGGGGCAGCAACATCGTGCTGACGCGCGACATGCCGCAGGTCGTGCTGAAGATCGAGGTGCGCGGCATGCGCCTGGTCCAGGAGCTTGACGATGCGTGGATCATCGAGGCCGGAGCCGGTGAGAACTGGCACGACTTCGTCGCCTGGACGCTGGAGCGGGGTTACCTGGGGCTCGAGAACCTGGGTTTGATTCCCGGCACCGTGGGTGCGGCGCCGGTGCAGAACATCGGCGCCTATGGCCTGGAACTCGCCGAACGCTTCGAGTCGCTCGACGCCGTGGACCTCGTCACCGGGCGCAGCGTCACGCTGTCGAGCTCGGTCTGCGCCTTCGGCTATCGCGACAGCGTCTTCAAACACGCACTTGCCGGGCGCAGCGTCATCATGCGCGTGCGCTTTCGCCTGCCGCGGCCGTGGCAGCCGGTGCTGGGCTATCTCGACCTGGAGCGGAAAATCGCGCAAACCGGCATCACGGCGCCCGATGCGCGCCAGATTTTCGATTGGGTCTGCGCCATCCGCCGCGGCAAACTCCCCGACCCGGCGTGCGTGGGCAACGCCGGCAGCTTTTTCAAGAACCCGCTGGTCACACCCGAGCAGTGCCGCGACATCATCGGCCGTGACCCGGAAGTCGTGCACTACCCCATGGCCGACGGCCGCATCAAACTCGCCGCAGGCTGGCTGATCGACAGTTGCGGCTGGAAGGGCAAGACGGTCGGCAAGGCCGGCGTCTACGAAAAGCAGGCGCTGGTGTTGGTGAACCGAGGCGATGCCATCGGCTCGGAAGTGATGACTCTGGCGCGCGCGATCCAGGAAAGCGTGTACGGCAAGTTCGGCATCCGCCTGGAGCTCGAACCCGTCGTCGTGTGAACGAAGTCCGCCGCCTCGCGCCGCGCGCCCTGCGCGACACCGCCCGATTAAGGGGGTCGGCGTGAACGATTCGAGCTATTCAAACACGCTGCCGCCAGGACTGCACCACAGCGGTGTAGCCTGCGCCTCGATTCCGACGTGTGACTCATCAAGGCGAGATGGCGGCCTCGCTGTTCATGCAACCAATTCCACCATCAAGGTCCGATTTCGAAGCGGCGCTGTATCTGGCGAGGGTCGGCGTCGTGCTGACGCAAGGCACCACCATCGTCCTCGCCAATCCGTTCGCCGAAGCCCAACTGGGCTGGCCGGCGGGGGGCTTGGCAGGGCAATCGCTTTCGGCCTGCTGGCCCGACGCGAAGAGCTTCGCGACCTTCGAGCTGGAACGCGCGGCGACGCTCGATCAGGGCCAGCCGATCGACCTGGAACGCCAACTGAAACGCCATGACGGCACGTTGCGCTGGTTCAGTTTGCGTGCTGACACGCCGCGGCCAGCGAACCTGGCGCCCGACCCGGCACCCGACTCCGACCTGGGCGTGTGGGTGATCGAGGACGTGACGGAGCGGCGCCAGATGTACGAAGCGCTGGCGCAGTCCAAGGAGCGCGCCGAGCTCGCCAACCTCGCCAAGAGCGAATTCCTCGCCAATACGAGCCACGAGATTCGCACGCCGCTGAACGGCCTGCTCGGTCTGGTACGGCTGGCGCAGGAACCCGACGTGGGCCATTCACGGGCTCGGGAATACCTCGATCGCATCGAAGACAGCGCGCAGGCGCTGGCCGGTGTCATTTCCGACATCCTCGATCTGTCGAAGATCGAAGCCGGGCAAATTTCACTGGCGCAGGTGTCGTTCGATCTGCACGACCTGCTGGGCACCGTGTGCGGCGCCTACTCCGAGCTGGCCGCGGCGAAGGGCCTGGAATGCACGCTGGAGATCGGCAAGGGCGTGCCGCAATGGGTGAGCGGTGACCCGGTGCGGGTGCGGCAGATCCTGGCGAACTTCATGAGCAACGGATTGAAGTACACGGCCGCCGGGAGCATCGAACTGGCGGTGCAGAAACGCCCGGATGGGCGCATTCGCGTCCTGGTGCGCGACACCGGCAGCGGCATTCCGGTGGACGTGAAGCCGCGCCTGTTCCAGCCGTTTTCGCGCGGTGAGGTGGGGGGGTCGCGACAACTCGGCAGCACCGGCCTGGGCCTGAGCATCTGTCGCCAGCTTGCGGTGCTGATGGGCGGTGGCGTGGGCGTGCAAAGCAAACTCGGCGAGGGCAGCGTGTTCTGGGCCGACTTGCCGATGCCCCGCGTGCCGCCACCGCCCAGCGGCAGCGCGAATCGCAACGCCGACGCCGAGGCGCTGCGGGGCGCGCACGTGCTGCTCGTCGAAGACGACGCCGTGAACACGCTCGTGACGGAAGCGACGCTGCGGCGCTGGGGCGTCACGGTGACGGTGGCCGGCAACGGCGAGCAGGCGATCGAAGCGATCGACGCCGCGCTCGGCGCCTTCGACACCGTGCTGATGGACCTGCACATGCCGGTGATGGGCGGCATTGCCGCGACGATCGAGATCCGCAAGCGCTATCCGGCGACCAAGCTGCCGATCATTGCGCTCACCGCCGACGTGCTGGTGTCGGAACGCGACCGTGCGCTGCACCACGGCATGAATGAATTCGTTTCCAAGCCGATTGATCTGGAGCGCCTGGCCGGGGTGCTCGCCTACTGGGTGCACCGCGCACGCGCCGCGCGGTCCTGAGCGGGACTGAGGTCGCGGGCTCAGGGCCGTGCCTGCGGAACCGGCTGCGGCACGCGCCAGCCGCGCGCCGCCCGCGCCGCGCGCACCCGGTCCGGCCGGTCACTGATGATGCCGTGGACTCCCAGGTCCAGCATCTTTTCGATGTCGACGGGTTCATTCACGGTCCACACGATCACCTGCAATCCGAGCTGCCGCGCCTGATCCATCAGCGCCGTATTCAGGTCACCATGGTACGGAGACCAAATCGTGCCACCGGCGGCCTTCACGAGCCTGGGCACCGAGCCATGCTCGGTCAGCTTGAAACCCGCCGTCCAGCGCGGGTCGGCCACGTTGTTCGCCCACGCCTGTTGCGCGCTCAGGTAGGCGGTGGGAATGTCGGGCGCCAGGCGCTGCGCGGCTTGCAAGGTGCGCCAGTCGAAACTCTGCAGCGTGATGCGCCGAACCACGCCATGGCGGCGCGCCACGTCGAGAATTGCGCGCACAAACGCTTCCGGCTCGGGCGTCAACTCGGGTTTGAGGGGTGAGATTTTGGTCTCGATGTTGAAACGCAGCTGCGCGGCTTCGCGCCGTTGCACGAGTTCAAACAGCTCGGCCAGACTCGGGATGCGCTGGCCGTCGGCGGCGCGCTGCTCGGGATAGGTCTGTGCGTAGCGCGTGTCGGGCCGCAACCGGCCGACGTCGAAGGCGCGCAATTGCGCGAAGGTGAGGCTGCGTATCGCGGCGCCCGGAGCCTCGATGTAGGCCCCGGATGCGTCGCGCGTCAAGTTGGGGTTGAGTGTCGGGTCGTGCGAAATCACGACCACGTTGTCCAGCGTCATCACCGTGTCGAGTTCGAGCGTGCTCACGCCCAGCGTCAGCGCTGTGTCGAATGCGGCCAGCGTGTTCTCGGGGGCCAGCCCGCGTGCGCCGCGGTGGCCTTGCAGATCCGGCGGCGCGATGCAGCCCACGCTGCACGCCGCCAGTGCCAGGCTGGCCAGCAGGCGTTGCGGGCGGCGCGCAGGTGTCGGGTCCATCGGTGCAAACATAGCAGATGTCGCCGTCGCGCCGGTTCGGCGCGTGACGCGCCGCGCCGTTGATTGCGGCGCCAGGGCGACCCACGCGCTACAGTGGGCGCCTGTTGACTGTTGACAGGCCGGGGGCACAAGCGATGATTGACCTGCTGGACATTCGGTATGCGCGCTTGGGCACGCGCGACCTGGGCGCGGCGGACCGCTTTGCGCGCGACGTGATCGGCCTGCAAGGCGTGGGCCGGCGTGCAGCACGTCAACCATCGAGTCGCGAGCGTCGACGACGTGATGCGCGCCAACGAATCGTTCTGCATGTGGGGTTCGGTGCCCGACATCGCGGAATTCAGGCGCGACGGCGCGGGTGCTTCGAACTCGACGAACTGAACCTCACGAAAGACATCACATGCCCAGCCTGACCTACGGCCGCCCGTTCAACTTCCAGCGCTGGATAGCGAAACACAGCCACTTGCTCGAGCCGCCGGTGGGCAACGTGCAGGTCTGGAAAGACGCCGACTTCATCGTCACGGTGGTCGGCGGGCCGAACGCGCGCAGCGACTTTCATGACGATCCGTTCGAGGAATTCTTCCATCAGCTCATTGGCGACGCTTACCTGTTGATCGCTGACCGCGGTCGCTTCGAGCGCATCGATCTGCGCGAGGGTGATATCTTTTTGCTGCCGCCCCATGTGCTGCACTCGCCGCAGCGCCCGATGCGCGACAGCCGTGGCCTGGTGATCGAGCGCCAGCGACCGGCGGGAGTGACCGATGCATTCCAGTGGCATTGCGCGCAATGCGGCGACCTGGTCAGGCGCCTGGAGCTGCAACTCGCCGATATCGTGGTGGATCTGCCGGCGACCTACCGGCGTTTCTATGCATCGTCCGATGAAGCCCGCACGTGCAGGAACTGCGGCAGCCTGCACCCCGGACGCGACCACGAGGCCTGGCACCGCATGCTCGTGGCGTCGGGC
>JANNKM010000319.1:0-1684 GCA_031396305.1 Rhizobacter sp. | reverse complement strand
GCAATGACGACCATCTTGGGGACCACGTCTTCGATCAGTTTCGGGGCCAGTTTCGTCACGTGCTCGACGAGCTGCTGGGTCTCCACGCGGCCCAGCAATTTGGCGGCGTGGAGTTGCATCAAGTGTGAAAGGTGGGTCGCCACGACGGTCGAGCAATCAACCACCGTAAAGCCGCTCATTTGGGCCATCTCGCGCTGGCGTTCCTCGATCCACACCGCGGGCAGGCCGAAAGCCGGGTCGGTGGTCTTGGTGCCGATCAGCGCTTGCGTCGCCCCGCCCGGGTTGATCGCCAGCAACATGCCCGGGAAGGCCTCGCCTTCGCCGATCACGGCGCCGCGCAATGAGACGCGGTAGGCGCTCGGCTTGAGATCGAGGTTGTCGCGGATGTGCACCGGCGGGGGCAGAAAACCCACGTCCTGCGCGAATTTCTTGCGCACGCCCTTGATGCGCGAGAGCAAGTCGCCTTCGCGCGACTTGTCCACGAGCGCGATTAACCGGTATCCGACTTCCAGGCCCAGCGTGTCCACCGGCACCAGGTCGTCCCAGCTTGCCTCACCATTGCCTGGCGTGGCTTCGAGGCTCGGTGGCGGCACCGCGGCGGCGCGACGCTGGCGTTCGCGCAGCAGGTAGGCGCAATAGCCCATGCCCGCGGCGATGACGCCGAACACCAGGTGCGGCATGCCCGGAATGATGCCGAGCAGGCCAATCACGCCCGAGGTGATGGCGAGTGAGCGCGGCGAGTCGAACACCTGCTTCGCAATCTGCTGGCCGACGTCGCGCTCCTTGCCGACGCGCGACACCACCATCGCCGCGGCCACCGAGATCAGCATCGCCGGAATTTGCGCGACGAGCGCGTCACCCACGGCGAGCAGGATATAGCTGTCTGCGGCTGCGCCGGCCGACATGTCGTGCTGCACCATGCCGATGATGAGACCGCCGACGACGTTGATGAACAGGATCAGCATGCCCGCCATCGCGTCGCCGCGCACAAACTTCGACGCACCGTCCATCGAGCCGAAGAACTCGGCCTCCTCGCCCACTTCGGCGCGGCGCCGTTTCGCTTCCTTTTCGTCGATCAGGCCGGCGTTCAGGTCGGCGTCGATCGCCATCTGCTTGCCGGGCATGGCGTCGAGCGTGAAGCGCGCGCCAACTTCAGCGATGCGCTCGGCGCCCTTCGTCACGACGACGAAATTGATGACGACGAGGATCGCGAACACGATCAGGCCGACCGCGAAGTTGCCGCCGATCAGGAAGTGGCCGAACGATTCGATCACGGTGCCGGCGGCGCCGGGGCCGGTGTGGCCTTCGAGCAGCACGACGCGCGTCGACGCCACGTTGAGCGACAGCCGCATCAGCGTGGTCAACAAGATCACCGTGGGAAACGCCGCGAAGTCGAGCGGCCGAAGCATGTATGCGGCGACGACCATCACCATCAGCGCCATCGCAATGTTGAACGTGAACAACAGGTCCAGCGCCAACGGCGGCAGCGGCAGCACCATCATCGCCAGCACGAGGATGATGAACAGCGGCGCGAGCAACGCCTTGATCGCCGTGGCGTTCGGGCCGAGCAGGCGTTGCAGGGGTTGGAACAGGGAATTCATTGAACAGTGCTTTCGGTTGCTGCAACCTCATCGCGGGTGGATCCCGGCTTGCGCCGGGATGACGACCTCCCCCATGTCATCCC
>JANNKM010000287.1:0-5088 GCA_031396305.1 Rhizobacter sp. | reverse complement strand
CGCGCGCAAAGGCTCGCGGGGCCTGGCAGTCGGTCAGGATCGGCACGCCGCCGGGCAGGCAGATCTGGCCGCCGTGGGTGTGGCCGGCGAGCATCAGGCTGAAATCGGCATGTGCTGCATGACGGTACGGCTCGGGTGTGTGTGACAGCAGGATCGCACACGCGTCGGCTGCAACCTGCGCCGTCGCCTGCTGGAAGTTGTGCGTGCGAAAGTAGTGGGCATCGTCGATGCCCACCAGATACAAGGCATCACTCGCACGCTCGATGCGCACCGATTCATTGAGCAGCACCCGCATGCCCAGCGCTTCCAGGCCCGGCACCATGCGGATGGTGTCGTGGTTGCCCAGAACGGCGAACACACGCTCGCCCAGGTGCGGACGCAATTGCGCCAGCGCATCGAGTGCCGGCCGGTAGGGCCCGAAGGTACGGAACCGAAAGTCACCGGTCAAGACACACACATCGTGCGCCAGGCCTCGCACGCTCTCGATGAGACAGGCGACGTGGGCTTCGCTCATGTCCAGGTGCAGGTCGCTGAGGTGCAGCAACGTGTAGCCGTCGAACGCGGGTGGCAGCCGGGCCAGTGCGACATCGTTGTGCCGCCTCTGGATGTTCAGCACGTTGCGCCGTCCACGCGCGTGCAGCCCGGCCAGCGTGAACACGGCGCGCATCAGGCCGTGCACCGAGTACCAGTTTTCGAGGTGAAAGAAGTGCGTGTCGCGGCGAAATACATGGGTTTCATGTTCGCCCTCCAGGCCGAGGCGCTGACGCAGATGCGTGCGGCCGATCCGCAACTCGAGCACGGCGAGTTCGCGCTGCTCGGCGGGGCTGCAATCGGAGAGTTTCATGGAGTCATCTTGCCGGCCTGGGCGGCACATTGGAGCATGCGGGCCGCTGGTCGACGGCCAAGCGCGGCATCGCGGCCTGGCTTGCGGCTTCTCAATCCACAGGCCCGAGCCGGAGCGCATAAACAGGCTTCGGATTGTGGCGAAACGGACCATGAAGGGTCGCTGGGAACATTTCGAGCATGGCGCCGACGTCGGCGTTCGCGGCGTCGGTTGGCTCAACGCGTTGGTCTACGAGATGGCGGTTCGGCGCATGTTGTTCGGCAGCTTCGACGTTTCGATCGGCGGGCACCGCCTGCAGGCCACCGCGCAGGGCGAGACGATTGGACGAACTCGCCGGCCGCGGCATCCTGATCCGCAGCCCTTCGCCGCAGGGCATCGCCGAAGAGGCGCCCCCCGGGCCTTCGCGCTAGGATGCGCAGCATGGCGACCCGACATGCCCACACCGGGCAACCCAAGTCCGCATTTTCCGCATTCGAATTGCGCGCTCTGCTTGAGCTCGCGGCCCTGCCGTGGACGCTGCCGATTCTGACGAGCGCGCCGCGCGGAGACGGGCATCCGGTGCTGCTGCTGCCGGGCTTCATGGGCAGCGAGAAGTCGCTGATCGGCCCGGAGCTGTTCCTGCGCAACCGAGGCTATGCGGTCCAGACCTGGGGGTTGGGGCGCAACGTCGGCTTCCACGCCAAGCACGCCAGCGCGCTGGAGCAAAAGATTCGCTACCTGCACCATCAATCTGGCCGCAAGGTCAGCCTCGTCGGCTGGAGCCTGGGGGGCGTGTTCGCGCTGTACGGCGCGCACCAGTTGCCCGATTGCGTGCGCTGCGTCGTCACGCTGGGCAGCCCGATCAGCGTGGACGCGCAAGGCAGCGCCTCGCCACCGCTCGTCAAGGCGATGTACCGGTTGATTGCCCACCCGTTGGGGCCGAGTGCGCACAGCATGCAGCCGCGCACCAAGAAACTGCGCGAACGCGTGGACCTGCCGCTGCCGCTGAGCTGCCTGTATTCGCTCAGCGACGGCGTCGTGCCGCCTCAGGAGGCTACCGTCGACGGCGATCCGGCGCTGCACGAGAACATCCGCGTGCCGGGCAGCCACATCGGACTGGGTTTCAACGCCGTGGTGCTGTGGATCGTCGCCGAGCGGCTTTCCCAGCCGGAAGGGCAGTGGCGACGGTTCGAGCCGTCCGGGGCTTTGGGCTATGCGTATCGGATGCTGACGCACGAGGCGGTGCCGATTTAGCGCGGGATTTGGTGCCTGACGTGGCGCGCTGCTTCGCGGCCGGCGCCGGCCTGGCCAGCGCCAGAAGCTCCTGAAAACTGTCGCGCAGGCACTGCGTGAAGGCGTGCGGGTCGGGCATCAGCTCGCGGCACGACGTTGGCGAAATCACGATGCGCCCGGCGTAACTCGTGACCGCGTAGACCAAGCCCATGCCGTCGGAAATCGGCAGGATGGCGGAGAAGTACGTCATGCGCGCGCCGTGAAGAAACAGCGGCACGGCTGACCCCGGCACCGAGCTGATCGTGCAGCTGGCGCGCTGCGTGCCGGGCACCGCACCGGCCCGGTCCGCGACGGCCACCGCGGGGGCCACGGCTGGCGACGCCGCGGTTTGGTGCTGGATCCACGCGAGCCGTTGCACCGGGTCGGCGAGATGGGTTCCGAGCTGAACCCGCAACCACGGGCGTTCGGTCGGGGTCCGGGCGTCGCTGTCGCTGTCGTCGATGCCAATGCCGACGCCGATCGGCGCGATCGCCGCCAGATCGTCCTGCGGCAACTCGGCGTGGGCCAGCAGATAGCGCCTCAGACCCCCGGCGCAGACCGCGAGCACGGCGTCGCCGCGCGTCGCGCCGGCCACCAGCGTGCGTATGCTGTCGAACTCGCTTTGCATGAAGCGCCGGGTGTCGAACACACGATGCGGCGAGACCACGGCGTTGAAGCGTGTCGCGGTCGGCTCGGCGCTGGGCCGAAGCACCTCCGACGCGAACGCCAGCGCGGCCGGAGCGAAGCGCAGCAGCGGGTTCATCAGCTTCCACGGCGCCAGCATCGAATTGACAGCGCCCATGCACGCCAGCGCGAATGCGCCGGGCGGCTCCTCGGGAAACCAGGGTTGCGGCGGCGCGGGCTTGGGTGGCGGGCGCGTCGTGTCGTGCAGCACCTCGACGATCTGCGCGCGGCTCGCGGCGTCAACGGCTGCATGATGGACCTTCGTCAGCAGCGCGAAACTGCCCACCGGCAGGTCGTCGAAGCTGTCCAGTCCCTCGACCACGTAGATCTCCCACAGCGGCCGGGTCATGTCGAGCGCGCGCGCGTGGATGCGCGAGGCCTGGATGCAGAACTGGCGCCAGTCTCCGGGCTTGGGCAGCGCGATGTGGCGAACGTGGTGTTCGAGGTTGAAGTGCTCGTCCTCGGTCCAGTACGGCGAGTCGAGTTCGAAAGGCACGCGCAGCAGCTTGCTGCGGAACAAGGGGCAGAGGTGCAGGCGGCTCTCGATGTGCGACAGGATGCTCTTGAAGCGCAGCTTGCCGCCCGGCGCGGTGCGCTGGTCGTAGATCTGGACGTAGGTGACGTTGGCGTTGGCGTGCAGCGTCTGCGAGTAGAGCAAGCTCGCGTCGTGTCCGGTGAGTTGGCGCATGGCTGGGGTTCGCTGGGGGCGTGCCGGCTCGTTGGCCCATCGGGCCGGGTTGGAGTTGTCGCCTGCATTGTGCCGGCCGATTCGCTGGAGACAGTCTCGTGAACAGACCCGGCAAGGCACGCCAGACACCCTTTGGGCAGAGTCATCGGCGTCGCCGCAGACCGCTACGCTTCGAGCGCGGCCCACGACGACGTTCGGCAGGATCACGGCGTCTTCGATCACGCTGTGCTCACCCACCCGCACGTTCGAAAAAAGCACCGAGCGCCGCACCGTCGCGCCGCTCACGATGCAGCCGCTGGAGACGAGTGAATTCACCGCCATGCCGCGGCGCCCGTCTTCGTCGAACACGAACTTGGCGGGCGCGTACTGGTGCTGCAGGCTCATGATCGGCCAAGCCGGGTCGTACAGGTTGAGTTCGGGAACGACGGCGGTGAGATCCAGATTCGCCTCCCAGTAGCCGTCGACGGTGCCGACGTCGCGCCAATAGGGCCGACCCTCGACGATGTTCACGCAACTGTCGGCGAAGCTGTGCGCAAAGACGCGTCCGGCGCGCACCAGGAACGGGAGCAGGTCGCAGCCTGCGACTTGTACTGTGTCAGCACGGCGATGCGCCGAATCCCCGAGTTGACGCAATTGCTGAGCGCGAAGTCGATGATCTTCAGCTTGCCGGCGAACGGCATCGCAGGCTTGGCGCGCCAGTCGGTGAGTTGCATCAGCCGGCTGCCGCGCCCGCCGGCCAGCACCAGCGCGTAGGCGCGCTGCGTCAGGTGGTGCAGGCTCTCACGTTGCGTGGGCGTGCCCGCGACGGGCGTGGCCCTGTCGGCGGTGGTACGAGCGGCCATGATCGGGGTCCCGGGTGCTCGAGCGGCAATGCTCGCTGCACATCGGCGTGCGGTCATCGAACCGCTTGCGAAGGCATGCCCGCGCCGAGTGCACCACTGGCACGCGCGTCGAGATAGGCGAACAGGTCGTCGATGTGTGCCTTGACGCTCGGTTCGCCTTCCCAGGCGGGCATCACCAATTCGCCCGCGCGGCGGCGCAGCACGTCCTGGATCAACGCATCGCGCGCCGCACCCTCGCGGCCCGATTCGCTCGCCGGCATGACCTCGGCGCCGTCGACGGGAATCAAGAGGTGCTGGTTCATGCGGGACTCCATGCGACCGTAGGGGGCAGCGTAGCAATCCGATCGGCAGAACACGTTGCGCTCGGACAAGGCAAGGCGCAGGCCGTCTCTCGCCATTGCGCAACGCCGCCCCGGGTCGCGTTTACAGAGCATTCACCCACTGTTACCGAAGCATGGTTTGCGATTGATCAAGCGTTTGCACACCCGCCCTAACCTGACATCCGTCAACCCAGCATCAACCAACGACCAGGAGAGCCGCGATGAATGCCGTTCATCTTTGCGAGTCTGACCAATACTGCGGTGGCATCAACCAACAACCAACGACCAGGAGAGCCGCGATGAATGCCCCAATCACCCAGCACGAGACCCAAGCCCAGCGCGCCGCACTGCCGCGCGCCATGACAGGCCCGGAGTTGCCGTTGTTCGAGGTCCGCAGGGCCGCGCCGATGCCTGCCCCGCTGCGGGCGTCCCAGCCCTGGCGCGAAGCGCTGGCGCTGC
>JANNKM010000271.1:0-7742 GCA_031396305.1 Rhizobacter sp. | reverse complement strand
CTGGGGCAGGTGTCTGCGATCTTCCTGACCGTGAACACCGGCGTGCGGCCGATCGGCGCGGCGCTGGGCGGCGCCATCGGCGCGGCCTATGGCGAGCAGGCTTGTCTGATCATCGCCGCGCTCGGCTTCGTGGTGCAGGCCGGCGTCATCGCCTGGTCGCCGGTGCGCACGTTGCGTCAGTTGCCCGCGGCGGTGGAATAGTCATCCGCCGCGCGGCGACAAGTGGCTGAGAGTTTTTCGAGCGTGTCCGAGCAGCACGCCAGAAGGCGGCTGATCGAGGCGCAAAGCGCAGCCATAGCCCGAGCTATGGCGAGCATTTGCAACGACGAGCGGGCGTCTTATGGTGTGTTGAGCGGGCATGATCGAAAGACTCTCAGCCTCTAACTGCTGCGATGCGCGCCGCGAGCACCAGCCCCAGGCCGCAGCAGGCGCAGGTCACGAGCCACGTCCACTGCCAGGTGCCGGTGCGGCTCGCGACCCAGGCCACCAGCGGCGGCGCGGCAAACTGGCCGAAGGCTGACCACTGCTGCACCCAGCCGACGGTGGTCGCCAGCGTGTTCTCGCTCGGTGCCAGGCGCACGGCGAGCGCAAACAGCGTCGCCGGGATCAGGCCGCCGAGCGTGGAAAACACGAGCACGGCGCAATAGCGCCAGTGCGGCGCCAGGCCGGCAGGCGGCTCGCCCGCGAACGCCGCGATCGCGGCCAGTCCCATCGCCACGAAACCGGCATGCAGCAGCGCCGCAGGCGCAACGCCGCGCTGCAGGAGCCGGCCTGTGGCCAGATTGCCGACGATGTTCACCGCCGCCGCCACGGCCGTCAGCCCGCCGAGCGCTGCGCCCGACCAGCCGGCCTGCGCGGCGATGACGGGCAGGAACCCGATCACCGCGAGCCACTGGCCGGCGTAGAGCGCGAACATGAACGCGACGCGCCAGATGCCGCGCACCTGCAAGGTCTGACGCAGGCGCGAAGGCCACTGCGCCCACTGCGCCGGCGTGCGCGCGTTGGGTGACATCGCGCTTCGCTGCGGCGGGCACGGTACGGTGCGCGCGACCACGAGCGCCATCAGCAGCGACGCACCGGCCAGGCCCCACCACCAGGCCTGCCAACCGGCGGAGGCGATGATGATCGGGCCCAGCAGCAGCGCCAGCGCCGTGGCGAAGGGCATGTAGGCGCTCCACAGACCGAGCATCAGGCTCATGCGGTGCGGCGCCACGAGCTGGCGGATCAGCCCGGGCGCGGGCAGCGCGACGAGCAGGAAGCCGAAGCCCTCGACGGCGCGCAGCGCCATCAGCGTGGCCACGTCGCGCGCCGCGCCGCCCAGGGCGCTCGCCGCGCCGAGCACGAGCAGGCCGCACACCATGCTGCGCCGCAGGCCAAGAGCGTCGGCCGCCACGCCGAACATCACGCCCACACTCATTCCCGCCAGCTGCACGAGCGACAGCAGAAATCCGGCTTGCACCAGGCTCATACCCAGCGCCTGCTGCAGCGCCGTGATGGCCGGCGGGAGCTTGCCGACGTGCAGCGCTGCGCACACGCCGGCCAGAATGACGATCAGCGCAGGGTCGATCTGCCAGCGCGCGCGGATTGGGGGTTCAGCCATGGGTGCGCGAGTGTGCCAGCGTCGCGCGTGAGCAAATGTGGCTCTGCCACTTTGCTCATCCCCCCCTTGTATGTCATCCCGGCGAAAGTGCCACCCCGTGCTCGGCACGGGGCCGGGATCCAGGACGATGGAGCGCGGCAAAGGGTGGATCCCGGCGTTCGCCGGGATGACAGGTGCTCGGGGGCGGACGAGGTAGTCGTCGGCCTGGGGGCTCTCTCAGCCCGCACAATCGCGCGGTGACTTCCAGGCCACCCCGCACCGCCCCGACGCGCGCCACGCCGCCGGACACGCGGCGGCGCCGGTTCGCTACCGCAGTGCTCGGCTGCATCACCCTGCCAGGTCTGGGAGCTTGCGCGGTCGCGCCGGCGCCGAGCCAGCCCTGGGAAACTCGGCTGCAAGGCGACACGGTCGCGTTGCTCGGCGAAGTGCACGACAACGCTGAACATCACCGCGTGCGCACTGCCGTGCTGCGCCGCGCCTTCGACTCCGGTTGGCGCCCGGCGGTCGTGATGGAGCAGTTCGACATCGACCGCCAAGTCGACATCGAGCGCAGCCGCAGCGAACGGCCGCGCGATGCATCGCATCTGATCGTCCGCGCGGGGGCCACGCGCGGCTGGGACTGGGCGCACTATGAACCGCTGATCCAGCTGGTTCTGCAATTCGATCTGCCGCTGCTTGCCGGCAACCTGCCGCGCGCGACGGCTGCGCGGTTTGCGCGCGAAAGCCATGCGGCGGTACTCGGCGCCGAGCGCACGCGCGAGTTGCAGCTTGATCAGGTGCCCGACGCCACCTGGCTGGCGGCGCAGGAGCGCCAAATCGACGTCGGCCACTGCGGCGCCTTGCCGCGCAGCGCGCTCGCCGGCATGGCACGCGCGCAGATCGCACGCGACGCCGTGATGGCGCGCTTGCTCATCGAGCAGGCACCACGCGGCGCCGTGCTGCTCGCCGGCACCGGCCATGTGCGTCGCGACATCGGCGTGCCGCGCTGGCTCACCGCGCTGCGCGCGCAGACTGTGCTCGCGGTGGGCTTCATCGAGGCCGACAGCGAACCGCCCGCGCCGGGTGTGTTCGACGCCGTGGTCAGCGCCGCGCCGGCAAAGCGCGCCGACCCCTGTGAGGCGTTCAAGGCGCGGCCGGTTCGAACCGGCCATTCAACCAAGGCCTAAGCCTTGCAGGCCGCGTCCTCGCAGAGCTCGGACCCTTCGCCAGCCACAAACGCTCCTCAGGCGCGTTTGTGCGCGGGCTCAGCCGCGAGGCTCTTCTCAAGAATTTGCGCGACCAGCCCGTTCACGCCGCCTTCATGTGCGGCAGCGCGCTCGTTGAGCCGTTTCAACAATTCGGCGGGCAGTTTGCAGGCAAACGGCACCAGCCCCGCCGCGGCGTCGCGCGTGCGGCGCTCGCGCTTGTCGGTGGCGGCGGCGGCGCTCTGCGCAAACCGGTCCGGCACCACCGCCGTCTTCATCGCTCCGGCGATCTTCTTCGCCTTGTTCTTTTCAAGGTCGGTCTTTTTCATGCTCATGGTCTGGCCCGGTTTCGGTTGCGATGCCTAGATTGTCAGGGCGACGGGTGATGGGTGCTCGGCTTTCACGCAGATACTCGTCGGCGGCACCGAGGGCAAGTTGCGGGCAACCCGCACCCGAACCTTTCGCAACTACGGCATAGTGCAGCTGCTGAATCACAGGAAATCAACACCATGGGCACGTTGAAAGGCAAAGTGGCGTGGGTCACCGGCGCGGGCACCGGCATCGGCCTGGCTGGCGCGCAGGCGCTGGCGCTGGCCGGTGCGACGGTGGTGATGTCGGGCCGGCGCGTGCAAGTGCTTGAGGACGAGGCGAAGCAGATTCGCCTCGCCGGTGGCGCTGCGGAAGTGGAAACCCTCGACGTGTCGGACGCGCAGGCGGTGAAGCGCGTTGCCGACGCGATTCTCGGCCGCCATTCGCGCATCGACATCTTGCTCAACAGCGCCGGCCTGAATACGCCGAACCGGATGTGGAAGAACCAGAGCGTGGCAGGCTGGCGCGACGTGGTGGGCATCAACCTCGACGGCTCGTTCTACACCATCCACGCCGTGCTGCCGGCGATGCGCGCGCGCCAGGACGGGCTGATCATCAACGTGTCGTCCTGGGCGGGCGTGTTTCACCCGAAGCTGACGGGCGCCGCCTACAACGGATCGAAACACGCCGTCACGGCGATGACGGAGACGATCAACATGGAGGAGTGCATGAACGGCATTCGCGCCTGCGCGATCTGCCCCGCCGAAGTCGCCACGCCGATCATGGACCGTCGCCCCGTGCCGCCCAGCGCCGCGGACCGCGCGCGCATGCTCCAGCCCAAGGACCTGGGCGACACGATCCGCTTCATCGCCGAGCTGCCGGCGCACGCTTGCATCAACCAGCTCATCATCAGCCCGACCTGGAACCGCATGTACATCGAGAATCTGTAGTTGCCGGTCGGCCCCGCGCGGCCTGATGCATTTGTTCCACAGACCCTGGTTCCCGTCATGTTCAACTATTTCAAGAAGCCCGCCGCTCCGGCCGCCCCTAGGCAATCGCCTGCCGTGAAGCGCCAGGAGGCGGCTGCGGCTGCCCAGGCGCAGGCCCTGCTGCGTGAACAGGCCCGCGCCAGCGCGAAAGTGAAAGAGACGCAGGAGGCGCGTGCGCTGTGGGCGCCGCAACTGCAAGCCGCGCAGGGCGACGACGCGGCGCTGCTGCGTGTGGCGCAAGAAGCGCCGCTCGTCGAGGTCAAACTCGCCGCAGTGCAGGGTCTCGTGGGCGAAGAGGCGCTCAAACACGCCGAGCGCGAATTCCGCAGCCACGATCGCCGCGTGCACCGCGCCGCCAAGCAGCGTCTGGACGCGGTGGTGGCGCAGCGCGAATCGCGTGCCCAGGCGCAAATCATCATCGACGCCGCACGCGCGCTGAGCGCCGAGTTGCCGATTCCGGCGAACCGCCTCGTCGCGCTGGATCGCGCCTGGCAGGTGCTCAACGCCGAGATGCTCGAGCCGCAGCAGCGCAGCGAATTCACGAGCTGGCGCGAGCGCCTGAATGACTCGGTGCGTGAGCGTGGCGAACAAGAGCAGCAGGTGCAGCGCTGGCTGGCGCAGGCGAAAGCCGACCTGGCGCAATTGCAGCAAGCCATCGGCCTGCCCGGTCAGGAGGCTGATGCGCAGCTGCTGACGAGTGGTTGCGCAAGCGCGCAGGCGCTTTGCGACTCGCGCATCGACGTGGCGACCACCGCCGCGCTCGGCCAAGCCTTGCAGGCGGCACTGCAAAGCGCGCAGCAGACGTTGGCCCGCTGGGCCGAGCCGCCGCCGGCGGTTGCGCCGCCTGCACTGGAAGAGACGCCAGCCGCACCGGCTGCGCTGGCACCGGCCGCGCCCAGAAGCCTGAGCGGCGAGCAGCGGCAGGCGCTCGATGCGCTGCTGCAGCGGGCCGAGACGGCGCTCGCGGAAGGCCAACTGGGCACGATGCAAGAACATCTGGAGGCCATCGACGCGCTGCTCGAAACATTCCGTGGCATCAAGCCGGGCGACGCACTGAACGCGCGCCTGCAAGCGCTGTACGCCGAACGCGGGCGCCTCAAAGGGTGGCAGCAATGGGGCGGAGGGCGCGCCCGCGACGATCTTGTCGCCCAGGCCGAAGCGCTGGCGCGGTTCACCGAAGCCGCGAGCGGGCGAGCGCCGACCGGCGCGGCGCCGCCTCGCGCCATCGCGCTGCCGGACGTGTCAACCGAGACGCCAACCAACGCACCAACCAACGCGCAGATCGACGCCCAGATCAACGCGCAAATCGACGCGTATGACGCGCCAGCGCCCGCAGCGCCGCCCGACGTCGCGCCGCCTGCGTCGATGGCGGAAAGCGCGGACCCGGCGGCGGTGGAGGTGGAGGTGGAGGGCTCCGACCCGCAACCCGCGCAGGACGCGGACACCACCGTGACGCTCGCGCCCGAGCCGGCCACGGCGGCGCGCGCCCCTTCCCGGCGCGCCAACGTGCCGAAGCTGCGCCTGAAAGCGCATGCCGACGCAATTCAGGATCTGCGTCGGCGCTGGAAGGAACTTGACCGCCTGGGCGCCCCGGCAAACCAGGCGTTGTGGAAGCGTTTCGACGCCGCCCTGCACATCGCGCATGAACCCGTGGCAGCGCAACTCGCCGCGTTGAAAGTGCAGCGCCAGGAAAATCTGGCGGCGCGCGAAGCCTTGTTGGCGCAGCTCGAAGCGCTGCCGGCGCCGCCTGAAACGTTAGACGGTGATGCGATCGCCGGCTTCTGGCGAGACCAGGCTCGCGAGTTGGAGAACTTCCAGCGCGCGTGGCGCCCGCTCGGCCCACTGGAGCACACCGTGCCCTCGGGCGCGCGCAGCGCCTTGCAGCAGCGCCTGAGCGCGAGCGTCGAGCGCATCGAGGCGCCGCTGCAAGCCGCGCGGCGTGAAGCCGAAGGCGTGCGCCAGCAACTCATCGAGCGCGCCGAAGCACTCGCCGAAGAAGTCAAGCGCGAGCCGCAACTGCGCGACGCGATATCGCGCGTGCGCGACCTGCAAGCCGCATGGCAGCACAGTGCGCGTCGCATGACGCTGCAGCGCGGCGTGGAAAGCGCGCTCTGGTCGCGCTTCAAGGCAGCGACCGACGCCGTGTTCACCCAGCGCGACGCGGCAGCGAATGCGCGCGACGCCGAACTCGCTGCCAACCTCGCGGTGCGCGAAGCGCTGCTGCGGCGCCTGGAGGCATTGAGCGTCGCCACGCCCACGCTGGAGATCGAACGCACGCTCGCCGACGTCGACCGCGAATGGCGCGTTGCAGGCGAGCCGCCGCGCGGCACGCTGGCCGCGCTCGAAGCGCGCCTGCGCGATGCGCACGCCGCCGCACTGCGCGCGTTGAGTGCCAGCGGCCAGGCGGCGTGGCAGGCGAGCTGCGACGCCGTCGGCGCGCGGCTTGCGCTGTGCGAAGCACGCGAAGCCGTGCTCGGCGACGACACCGAACTGGCGCAGCGCTGGGCCGACCAGGAGGCACTGAACGTGAAGCTTCCCGCCGCCTGGCAACAGGCGCTGGCACAGCGCTGGTCATTGGCGCCGCAAGCCGCGGCGCCCACCGATGCAGCGCTGGACGAATGGCTCGTGCACCTCGAGGCGTCACTCGACCTGCCGGCCTCGCCCGAACGTCTGGCGGCGCGGCGCGCGTTGAAGTTGCGCGCGCTGAAAGACGCGCTCGAAGGCCGCGGCGCGCCCGCCGCAGACGGCGCGAAGCGCGCGCAGTGGCTCGTCACGCTGCTGCGCAGCCGGTGCGGCGATGCGGCGTTGCGCGAACGGCTGCACACCCTCATCGCGGCGCTGCGCTCGGCGCCGCCGGGCACGTTGGTGGCGCCCGCGGGCTAGGAGCCTGTCGGGCTTTGGGTCGGGCCCGGGCGGTTCGATGCGGCGGTCGCGACGATCTCGAATACGACAAATACGGCGGGGGCAGGTGTGCAGACGATGCCGGTGGTGGTGCTGGGTTTTCTCCTCGGGATGCTGCACGCCACCGATGCGGACCATGTGATCGCCGTGTCCACCATCGTCAGCCGGCAGCAGCATGTCGGCGGCGCGGCGCGGGTCGGCCTGCTGTGGGGCGTGGGGCACACCTTCACGATTCTTGTCGTGGGCAGCGCCATCATCCTGTTCAACGTCGTCATCCCGGCACGACTCGAGCTGGCGATGGAATTCTGCGTGGCGCTGATGCTGGTGCTGCTGGGCGTTGTCACGCTGTCGCGGGTGAGCCGAGACGTGCGCGAGACGTTCACCGCAGCGCTCGCGCAGGGCCTGGCAGAGCATGCGCATGCTGCGCCGGTGGTCGACGCGCACTTGCATGTGCATGCGCACGGCGATTATGTGCATGTGCACCCGCATGGCCACGGCGCGGCGCAGCACGGCCATGCCGGTACACCGCTGAGCTGGCTCGACCGGCGCTTGGGTGGCCTGAGCATTTACCAGGCCTTGCGGCCGCTTTCCATCGGCGTCGTGCATGGGCTCGCAGGATCCGCCGCCGTGGCACTGCTGGTGCTGGCGCAGATCCGTGAGCCGGTGTGGGCGCTGGCTTACCTGCTGCTGTTCGGCGTGGGCACGATGGCGGGCATGACGCTCATGACTTCGGTGATCGCGGTTCCCTTCTTGCGCGCG
>JANNKM010000270.1:0-3441 GCA_031396305.1 Rhizobacter sp. | reverse complement strand
TTGCGCACGTACACGCCGCCACCCGCGATCTCGCGGCGCTGCGCGTCCATCGTGATCAACAGACGCGCGTCGCGGATCAGCAGCGTCGTCATGGCTCCACCCTCACTTGCAGTGCGCATTCGGGCTTGCAGGCCCGAATCGCTCGCTGGGCTCGCCGCATGCGGCTCGAAGCCCCCATCTCGCCCCCGCCCTCTCCCGCCTGCGGGAGAGGGGGCAACGCCACCCTTCTCCCCCGATTCGGGGGAGAGAGTCGGGGTGAGGGTGTTGCTGCGCAGCGAGGCCGACCACGTTCACGAATCTACGGGGGGCTTGGGGGTCGAGGGCTTGCGATCGCTCCAGAGCACGCCGGCAGTGGCCCAGTCGTGGCGCGGGATATCGAACAGCATCACCTCCACGCCGTCGGCCGGGACGCCGAGCGCGCGCATCGTCGCGTCGGTGAGTTCCTTGGCGAGCGCGCGCTTTTGCTCCACGGTACGGCCCTCGAACATTTCGACGCGGATGCTGGGCATGACTGCTCCTTTGTTGGCTGGGCCGTCAGTGTGCCTCAGCTGCCATTGCCGCTTCGACCGCACCCGCTTCATCGGCCTGGCCGCCGTTGAAGTAGAAGTTCAGCAGCACCGCGCTGACCGCCGCGAGCAGGATGCCCGACCTCGAGCAGCGGGTGCAGGCCGTGCGCCATCTGCTGCGTCCAGCGCGGCGCCGCTATTGCACCGGCGCTCCACTTTCATACCAGCGCCTGAGCAACGCACGCTCGGCATCGGGCATCTGCGTCGCGTTCCCGAGCGGCATCGTCTTTTGCACGACGGTTTGCTGGTACACCCCCTGGCTGTGCTTTGCGATCAGCTCCGGTGTATGCAGCTGCACGTTCTTGTTGATCACCGACGCGCTGTGGCACAGCACGCAACGCGCCTCGATGATGGGCTGCACCTGGGCAAAGCTCACTTTGACGGGCGTGGGCGCGGCGGCTTCGAACTTCGGCGCGACCATCCAGGCCACCACACCGATCAGCGCGACTGCGAAGGCGACGAACTCCCAGCGGTTCGGCCCCTTGTGGCGCAGCACGAAGAACAAGCGGATCAACGCTCCGGCGAGCATCAGCAGCACCAGCACCAGCCAGTTCTGCGGATGTTGATAGGTCATTCCGTAGTGATTGGTCAGCATCGCCACCAGCACGGGCAGTGTGAAGTAGGTGTTGTGCACGCTGCGCTGCTTGCCGCGCCGGCCGTGGTTCGCATCGACGGGCAAGCCGGCGCGCATCGCGGCGATGACCTTGCGCTGCCCCGGAATGATGACCATCAGCACGTTGGCGCTCATGATCGTCGCGAGCATCGCTCCGGTAAGCAGGAACGCGGCGCGCCCGGAGAAGAACCGGCACGCGACCCAGGTGGCGAGGCAGGTGTAGATGAACACCAGCACACCCACTTTCAGGTCGCCGCCGACATCGCCCTTGTCGTCCTTGCCGAAGACGCGGAGAATCAGGTCATAGACGATCCAGCCGAGCACGAGGTAGGCAATCGCGCCGCCGATCGCCGCGCCCGGGGTCCAGTCGAACACGTTGCGATCGACGAGGAACGACGAGGCGTTGAAAAAATACAGCACTGTCAGCAGCGCGAAGCCGGTCAGCCACGTCGAGTAGCTCTCCCAATACGACCAGTGCAGCTTGTCGGGCAGGTTCCGCGGCGCGACAAGATACTTGTTGTGGTGATAAAACCCGCCACCGTGCACCGCCCACGATTCGCCGCCCACACCCTTGTCAAGCAGACCGGGGTCGACCGGCTTGTACAGGCTGTCGTCGAGCAGAACGAAGTGGAACGACGCGCCGATCCAGGCGATCCCCGTCACCACATGCGCCCAGCGCAACAGCAAGCTTGTCCAGTCGAGCAGATAACTTTCCATGATTCGCGCAATTCGACCGGGGAACGTTCAGCTACTTGAGATCCATCGTCTTGATGAGCGGCGACCAGTCATTTGCCTGCCTGGCCACGAGTTCGGCGAACTCGGCAGCGTTCATCTTGACCGCGGTGATCCCCAGTTCTTCGAAGCGCTTCACGGTCGCCGGGTCCGCGACCACCTTGGCCAACGCCTCGCTCAACTTGTCCACGATGTCCTTGGGCAAACCCGCTGGCCCGGAGACGCCAAAGTAGTTCTCGGCGACCAGCGTCGGATAGCCCAGCTCAGTGGTCGTGGGCACGTCGGGCAGCAGCGGCGAGCGCTGGCGTGTCGTCACCGCCAGGGCCCTGATCTGCCCCGTCTTGACCATCGGCACGAACGCCGTGATGACATCGATTCCCATCGGAATCGTTCCGGCGATCAGGTCGGTCGTCATCGGCGCGCCGCCGCGGTAAGGGATGTGTGTCATCTGGATCTTCATCGCACCCTTGGCCATTTCGCCGACGATGTGACCGATCGACCCCGGCCCGCCGCTGCCGAAGCTGTAGCCGCTTGCCGCGGCGGCCTTCGGCAGGTCTTTCAGCGTCGCCGGGCCTGTTTTCGGGTTGCCCATCAACAGCACCGGAGCGACGCCGAGCATCGCGACATGGGTGAACTGCTTGACGGGGTCATAGGGTTGCTTGGGCACGGTGAACGGGCCGATCGACAGCGGCGTCGAGTTCGACAGCATCAGCGTGTAGCCGTCGGCGCTCGCGCGCACCACGTCCATCCCGCCGAGCGTGCCGCCCGCGCCCGGTTTGTTGTCGACGATCACCGGCTGACCCAGCAGCTTGGCCAGCGGCTCGGCGATGGTGCGCGCGACGATGTCGCTCGCGCCGCCGGCGGCAAACGTGACGACGATGCGAATCGGCTTTTCCGGGTACACCGCATGCGCGGCAGATGCGGCGAGCAACGCGGAGCCGACGAGGGTGCGTTTCAGCAAAGGGGAAATCATGGGATGTACCTTTCTCTACTACTGCGTCATGCCGGCGAAAGTGCCACCCCGTACTTGATACGGGGCCGGGGTCCAATGCGACCTACGAAAAGTGGATCCCGGCGTTCGCCGGGATGACGGCGCGTTGGGTTCACGAACCGCGATAGGTGCTGTAGCTCCACGGGCTTACCAGGAGCGGCACGTGATAGTGCAGCGACTCGTCGGCAATGCCGAAGTCGAGCTGCACCTCGTCGATGAATGGTGGATCGGGAATTTCAGCGCCGCGCTCGCGAAAGTAGGCCGCCACACTGAATATCAGCCGATAGCGGCCGCGCTGAAACGCCGCGCCTTCGAGCAGCGGTGCGTCGGCCCGGCCGTCATCATTCAACCGCAGCGACATCAGCGTGTCGGTGCTTGCGCCGCTCACGCGCAACAGCGTGACGTGCATGCCGCCGGCCGGAACGCCGTTTGCTGTGTCGAGCACATGCGTTGTCAGATTTCCCATGCGAGTTCTCCTCATGTCATCCCGGCGAACGCCGGGATCCACCGCGTCATGCACTGCACAGGGTGGATCCCGG
>JANNKM010000179.1:0-3186 GCA_031396305.1 Rhizobacter sp. | reverse complement strand
TTCGGCGTCTTGCGCACGGCGTCCGCGAAGTCGACCTCACCGAACTCGGCGTAGGCCTGGTCGACCACGACGAGCGCGCCCGGCGCGGCCGCCGCGACGCGTCGCAGGTCCTCCAGCGACGCCTCCAGGCCCGTGGGGTTGTTCGGCGAGACGATCGCAATGCAGGACGTGCGCTCCGAGATCGCTCCGAGCACGCGGTCGATGGGCCACGTTCCAAAGATCCAATCCACGCGCACGACTTCCGCGCCCGCCAGGCGCGCATAGCGTTCGATCATCTCGAACGTGGGCGCCGGCAGGACGAGCTCGCGCCCCGGCGCGAGCATCGCCCGCATCGTCCGGTCCAGCGCGTCGTCCGCGCCCGCGGTGACGAGGATCTGGCCCGGATCCACCCCGAACCTGCGCGCGATGCGCTCCTCGAGCTCCCGCGCGCTCGGGTAGCGTCGCAGGGTCTCCGCTTCCATGCTCCGCATCCGCTCGAGCAGGGCGCTCGACGGGCGCAGGCCTTCGTTGCCGTCGAGCGCGAGCCGGACATGAACGTTCGCTCGCGGGACGAGGTAGGGCCGCGCGCCGCGCAGGCACGGGACGGGTTGGAGAGCGGGGTTCACGCTGCACGCTTTCATCACGGCACGATCTGTGCGAGCACGCTGACCACCACGTCCGTCCCACCGCGGCGCTTCACTTCCGGCACGACGCGCGGGAGCTCGCTGCGCCGCACCGCGGCCCTGACCGCGTACCCGGCATGGCCGTGCAGTTGGCTGATCGTCGGCTCGCGCATGCACGGCAACGCCGCGCACACCGATTCGAGCTGCTCCGCGGCGCTGGCGCTGGTGGGTATGCCGATCAACGTGCTGCCGATCGAGACCATCGGCCGCATCATCAAGGGCGGTGAATCGATCTGCGGCGAAGCCGGCATCCCCATCGCCGGTGGCCACACGATCGATTCGGTCGAGCCGATTTATGGCCTGGTCGTGATGGGGCTGATCCACCCGAGCAAGGTGAAACGCAACGCCGACGCCAAAGTGGGGGACGTGCTCGTGCTCGGCAAGCCGCTCGGCGTGGGCGTGCTGTCGGCGGCGCTGAAGAAAGACAAATTGAGCGCCGACGGCTACAAGCAGATGATCGCGAACACGACGCAGCTTAACAAGCCCGGCATCGCGCTGGCGGAGCTGAAAGACGTGCACGCGCTGACCGACGTGACGGGTTTCGGTCTGGCCGGCCACGGCCTGGAACTCGCGCGCGGTGCGAAGTGCTCGGTGCAGCTCGACTGGGCGAAAGTGCCGCTGTTGCCTGGTGTGCGCGAACTCGCCGCGCAAGGCATGGTGACCGGCGCGTCGGGCCGAAATTGGGGCAGCTACGGCGGCGACGTCAATTTGCCTGCGGGGTTCCCCGAAGCCGACCGCGCCCTGCTCACCGACCCGCAGACGAGCGGCGGACTGCTCGTCTCTTGCGCGCCGGCGCAGGTCGATGAAGTGCTGGCGATCTTCAAGCGCGGCGGATTCGAACACGCTGCCGTCATCGGTCGGGTGATCGACGGGCCGGGGCGGCTCATCGTCGCCTGAGCGTCGGCGACATGGCTCAGCCACGGTTGGATTAGGTTGGAATGCCTTGACCCTCACCCCCACCCTCTCCCGCAAGCGGGAGAGGGAGCAAAACCGGCTCCCTCTTGTATGTCGTCCCGGCGAAGGCCGGGATCCACCCTCAGTTCACTATCCTGGATCCCGGCTTTCGCCGGGATGACAGTTGCTCCCCCGTCTTCGGGGGAGAGGGTCAGGGTGAGGGGGCGACGCGCAACGCAGCCAAGCGTGGTCACGAAGCAGGTCAGCTGATCACTTCCTCCCACAATCTCGCCATGGCACTGCTGGCGCCTTCAGGTGCCGACCCCGCAGCGCGCGTGCTCGTCGCCGGCCGCGCACTGCGCGCCTTTGTCGATGGCTACATCGCGGTGCTCTTGCCGGCGTACCTGCTGGCGCTCGGGTTGCAAACCTGGGCGGTGGGCGTTCTCTCCACCGCCACGTTGCTCGGCTCGGCCGGCGCCACGCTGGCGGTCGGCGCCTGGGGGCACCGCTTTCGTTCGCGCAGTTTGCTGCTCGCGGCGGCACTGTTGATGGCCGGCACCGGCGTGGCGTTCGCAAGCTTCGTGAACTTCTGGCCGCTGCTGCTCGTCGCGTTCGTCGGCACGTTGAATCCGGGCTCGGGCGACGTCAGCGTGTTCCTGCCGCTCGAACATTCGCGCCTGGCCGCCGCCGCGCAAGGGCCGACGCGCACCACCTTGTTTGCCCGTTACAGCCTGCTCGCGTCGCTCAGCGCTGCGTTCGGCGCCCTCGCAGCGGGCGTGCCGGCGTGGCTGGTGGCGCACAGCCGCCTCAATGAACTCGGTGCGTTGCGCTGCATGTTCGTCGGCTATGCAATGGTCGGGCTTGCGCTGTTTGTGCTGTACCGTCGTTTGCCCCAGGTCACGTCCGGCGCGTCCGCCGCGCCCAGCGCGCCGCTGGGCGAATCGCGCGCCGTCGTGATCAAGCTTGCGGCGCTGTTCGCCGTCGATTCATTTGCCGGAGGGCTCGTCGTGAACAGCCTGATGGCGTTGTGGCTGATGCAGCGCTTCGGTCTGGCGCCGGGGGAAACCGGCGTACTGTTCTTCGCCACCGGCCTGCTCGCTGCAGCGTCGATGTGGGCGGCGCCCTGGGTCGCGCGGCGCATCGGCTTACTCAATACGATGGTGTTCACGCATATCCCGGCAAATGTGTGCCTGGTGCTGGCCGCACTCGCGCCGAGCCTGCCGCTTGCGCTGGCGCTTCTGTTGGTGCGCAGCGCGTTGTCGCAAATGGACGTTCCCACACGCAGCGCCTTCGTGATGAGTGTCGTCACACCGCAAGAGCGCGCCGCCGCGGCGAGCCTCACGGCCGTGCCGCGCAGCCTGGCCTCGGCGATCAGCCCAAGTCTGGGCGGTGCCCTCTTCGCCGCCGGTTTTCTCGCCGCGCCGCTGGTGGCCAGCGGTATGTTGAAGATCGCCTACGACATCACGCTGTGGTTCGCCTGCCGCGATCACGACCTCGATGCGTCGTGAGGCCGGGGCGCATTTTTTTTGACCCGACGCGTCGCGTACCATGCCAAGCTACTTTTCACCCCAACCGACCATGCCTTTGGAAACCATCGAACTCCACCCGGCCGCAGACGCCGTGGCCAGCG
>JANNKM010000154.1:0-5874 GCA_031396305.1 Rhizobacter sp. | reverse complement strand
ACCGGGCCGTCGGTCTCGGTGTAGCGGATCTCGACGCGCGTGGCCTGGGCATGCTTGGCGACGTTGTTGAGCGCCTCCTGGGCCACACGGTACAGGCTGGTGGCCAGGGCCGGGCAGGCCAGCAGCCGTGCGCCGGCTTCCTCCTGGGCCTCGAACCGGCAGTCAATGCCGTTGCGTGCGCTGAACTGCTCGGCCAGCACCTCGAGGGCCGGCACGAGGCCGAGGTCTTCAAGGATCTGCGGCCGCAGGTCGCTGACGATGCGCCGCGTGGAAGCAATCGCCGACGCGGCGAGGTCGTCGATGTCGGCGACGATCGCCTGGCTCGTCGCGTCGTTGCCGGCGCGCTCGCCGAGCGCGGCAACGTTGATGCTGATGGCCGCGAGTGTCTGCTGCAGGTCGTCGTGCAGTTCGAGCGCGATGCGTTGGCGCTCGTTTTCCTGGACGCTGTCGGCTTGCGCAAACAGGCGCTGCAGCTCGGCGTGCGATTTCAGCAGCGCCGCTTCCGCCTGATCGCGAGTCTCGAGCGACGCGTCGAGCAAACGACGCACCGCAGCGATCTCCGCGATGTCCGGGGCGGGCGCCCCGCGCGCCGGTGTCTCAGCCAGAGAACGCAGCGCATTGCCGAGCCGGCGCGCGGCGAACATGCCGCCCAGCACCCCGGCCAGCGTACCGCCAAGAACCGCGATCGCCAGCGTGGCTGCGGCCTGCGCCAGCGGCGCAAGGTAGACCGCGAGCGGAATGTCGAGCGCCACCGACCAGGGCGCCGCTGTCGTGCGCGCCGTAAAGCGCTGGGCGCTGGCGGTATTCGAGCCCGTGGCTTCAGCATTGACCGGGGAGCGCGCGATGCTGGCGCCCGTACCATCGAGCAGCGCCGCCGACCAGCCGTGGTGCAGGCCCAGCTTGTGGAGGTGTTTCTGGAAATCGCGCAGCGGGATTGCCGTTGCGATGACCAAGGCGACCTTGCCGTCGCGCACGGCCGGCACCGACACCGCCACCAGCAGCTCGTTGCCGCCGAATGGATCGCGGAAGACATCGCTGACCCCGGGTTTGGCGGTTTCCACCGCGGCCTGCATCCCGGAGTGACCCTGGGGTCGCGGCAGCTCGGGCAAAAGCGTTCCCAGCGGCGCGCGCGTCATGAAGTGCACGCGCCGGTCCACGCTCGCCAAGATCACGTCGGTGCCGAAACTCTGGCGAAACCCTTGCGCCAGCTGGTACAGATCGGGCCAGCGCGTGGCGTCGTCGGCGAGCGGCGACGTGGCCAGGATCCGCAGCGCGGCGATGCGCGTGTCCAGGTCACGGTCGATCGTCGTCGCAAGTGCCGCCGCCAGGCGCTGCGCTTCGAGGTCGTGCTCCTCATGTTCATGGCGAACATAGTCGACGGCGAGATACGCTGCCAGCAGCGCGAGGGGCGCGACACACCACCAGATCAGCCGGGACAAGAAGCGGTTCAGCGGCATCGGAGCGCCTCCTATATCGCCCCGAACTCCGAGGAGGGACTGTCCTTGTCGAGGTGGTTTTCCAATCCATAGCGCACCAGCGCAGCCAGGTTCGGAAGCTGCAGCTTCACCTGGATGTGAGCCTTGTGCGTGCTCACCGTCTTCACCGACAGGTGCAGATCGGCGGCGATCTGCGTCAGGCGCTGGCCTGCGACGATGCGCTGCAGCACATCGAGCTCGCGGTCTGAGAGCTGCGCGTGGCCGGGCACCTGGACCTTGCCACTGAGCTGCTGCACCACGCGCTCGGCGAGGCTGCTCGTCACATAGGCGCCTCCGGCTGCGACCTTGCGCACCGCGCTGACGAGTTCCGCCGCGGCGCTGTCTTTCGTGACATAGCCGTTCGCGCCCGACTTGAACGCGCGCAGCGCGTATTGTTCCTCGGCGTGCATGCTCAACACCAGGATCGGCATCCTGGGAAACTCGCTTCTGACACGGCGGATCAGCTCCAGGCCGTTCATACCCGGCATCGACAGGTCGGTGATGACCAGCGAGATGGCCTGCTCGCGCAGACGTTCGAGCGCCTGAAAGCCCGACGCCGCCTCGACCACCGTCCAGCCTTCGCCACACCCCTCGAGAACGCGCCTCAGCCCCTCGCGAACGACGGTATGCTCGTCCACGAGCAGCAAGCGCGTGGCGGATGACGATGGATTGAGGTTCACTGGGTCGGTCATGCTGCTGCCTGGGTTGATCCTGCGTCGCCTGAGTGTGAACTGTCTAGCGGCAGCCGAACCCGGATGCGCGCTCCGCCGCCGGGCGGGTTGTCGGTCTGCATGCTGCCGCCCAGCGCATAGGCGCGTTCGCTGACTCCCAGCAGGCCGAACGCGCCGGTCTTGCGCGTCGCGTCCGGGGCGAAGCCCACGCCGTTGTCTTGAATCGTCAAGAGCAGCGCGCTGCCCGATTCGCGCAACTCGATGCGAACGTCGGTGGCGCGAGCGTACCGCGCGACGTTGGTCAGCGCTTCCTGCACCATGCGATAGACGGCCACCGACGCCTCCGAATCCAGTGCCGGATCGTGCTCACCCAGGCTCACCGTGATCTCGATGCCCATTCTGCGCGCCGACTCGCGCGCCAGCCACTCCAGCGCGGCGTTCAGGCCCAGGTCGTCGAGCATCAGCGGGCGCAGGTCGGCGGTGATACGGCGCACCGCCGTCATCGTCTCGTCGAGCATGCCGAGCATGCTGGCGGTGCGCTCGGCAAACGCGCTGGCGCCGGCGCGCTGATCGAGGCTCGCGAGGTCGAGCTTGAGCGCCGACAGCCGCTGGCCCAGCTCGTCGTGCAGCTCGCGCGCGATGTGCAGCCGCGCCTCTTCGCGTGCGCGCACGACGCTCGCCGAAAGTTGCCGCAATTCATGCCGTGACCGGGCGATCTCGGTCGCCTCGGCCTGGCGCTTCGTGATGTCCGACAACATCATCTGCAACGCCGCGGGGCCGTACTGGGGCAGGGCAGCGAGGCCGACCTCGAAGGTACGCCCGCCCTGGGCCACGCCGAGGACACCGGCATGTACGATGGGCTTGCCGGCTGGCCCGGCGAGCGCCTGGCCGAGCAGCGGTGCAAGCTGCGGGCGCACGGCTGCACCGAGAAAGTCATAGATCGATGCTTCCTGCGGGGGGTGCCCTTGAGCAAATGTGGCTCTGCCACTTTGCTCAACCCCCTCGGGGGGCGGACGACGTATGGCGTCGGCCTGGGGGCGCTCTTCAGGCCGATCGAACATCGAGTTGAAGGCGCGGTTGGCGACCAGCACGCGCTCGCCGTCCAGGATGCAGAACGCGACCGGGGCCATCTCGAACGTGAGTCGAAAGCGCCGCTGCAGCGCGTCGAGTTGGTGTTCCAGACCCCGCTCGACGCTGAGGTCGCGCAGCAGCGCCGTGTAGAAGCGTTTCGGTCCGGACTCGCCGGTCGTCTCGACCCGCGAAATCACCGCCTCGGCAGCGAACTCCTGCCCGTTCGCGCGCAGGCCGGTGACACGCCCGCTTGCGCCCATCGGCCGCTCGGACTCATCCGACTCGCCGAAGCGTTGCAGATGGTCGGCATGCGCGCCCCGATCGCGCACCGGAATGAAGCGCGCGAGGTCGCTGCCCAGTGCTTGTTCCGCTTTGACGCCGAACATGCGTTCGGCGGCGGGATTCATCATCACGATGCGTTGCGCCTCGTCTACCGTGACGATGGCTTCATGCGCGGCGTGAATGATGCCTGCGGGCAGTGGGTCGAACGGGTGCGGGCAGTGGCTCACGGGCGAACGATAAAGCAGTTCGATTCGCCGCGCACGGGCGCACGACGTTGAACTTGACCCGGGTCAAACGGTTATAGGGTTGTAGGAATGTTCTGACCGGCGCTTCCTGCCCCGGAGTGCCAGCGCAGTGGGAGTCCGAGCAAATCAAGAGCGCGGCGCCGATAGCGCGCTGCGCCTGCCCGGTCCATGCTACGCACACGCCGCGAATCGTGAATCGTGGAGTCGAAAAAGAACTGAGGAACCTCATGAACCCGACCCTTGTTCATTCGGCGTTGCCGGTGCGCAGCATTGAACTTCCGGTGCGGCACCGGCACGTCGTCGAGGTCGGCAATCTGTCGGCACTGCTGCGCTTGCTCGGCGCCGAAGAGGGCATCACGGCGCAGACCGATTCACAGCCCGTCGCGCTGCGCCAGGTGCCCGCCGGCACCGCGTTGTTTCACGAAGGCGGCCAGGCCGAGAGCATCGGCTTCGTCTCCGCGGGTTCATTCAAGCTGTTCACGACCGCTGAAGACGGCTACCAGCAGGTGGTCGGTTTTGCCGAACGCGCCGAGGTGCTCGGCTTCGACGCGCTGTGTACTGGGCGCCACCCGTCGGCGGTGCACGCCCTGGAGGATTCGTGGGTCTATTGCGTACGCGTCCAGGAGCTGTTTGCTTTGTGCCATGACGTCCCCGCGCTGGGCCGCGCGCTGTACCTGGCGGCAAGCCGGCAGCTCGCCAAGCGCAGCGAACTCGCCGACGTGATGGCGGCGGTGGCGGCTGAAGTGCGCCTGGCGCGGTTTCTGGTGCACCTGGCAGGCCAGATGCAGGCGCTGGGCAGGTCGCCGCGGCGCTTCGTGCTGCGCATGTCGCGGCGTGACCTCGCCAGCCAGCTCGGCGTGGCGCATGAAACCGTGAGCCGCGCCTTCACCGCGCTCGCGCAATGGCAATGCGTGCGCGTCGACATCCGCGAAGTGGAAATTCTCGATCTCGAGCGGCTCAAGGCGTTTGCGCGCTGCACGCGTGGCGTGAGCGGCGCGGGGGTTGAGGCGGCGCCGCCGCGCAAGCACCGTCCGCGCCAGGCGTCGCGCCCGAGCGTCGCGCAGCTTCATGCGAATGTCCAGAACCGGTTGAGCGCATAACCTGCGACCAGCACGAGCAGCGTGGCCAGCAGCTGCGCAACCAGGTAATGCCAGCCCAGGGCCTGGCTGCCCAGCGCAACCACCGCGGCGTTCAGCGCGGCGCCCAGCAGCGCCACGCTGATGAAGCGGGGCAGGGCGTCATGATGCCGCGCCGCCGACGCAAACGTGAACCGATGGTTCCATAGATAGGCCAGCGCCGCGCCGCACACGCTGCCCAGGGCGCTGCCCCAGGGCGGCGCCACGCCCGCCAGTTCCACCGCCACCAGCAGAACCGCATAGTGCAACGCGGTGGCGATGCCGCCGCCGGCGGTGTAGCGGAGGAATTTCGATGCGTTCACAGCCGGGCTTGTGGGTTTGCGGTGGCTCAAGGGGAGCCCGGGCATTGTGCCTAGCATATGGCGCATGCCTACGGAAGCTGCTTGCCCGGGCGTTTTCGTCTCCGCGGATCTTGCGGCCACCGGGCGCCGCGCAAGGGACTGAATCATGAAGACCGATGCACAACTGAAGAAGGATGTGACGGCGGAACTGGAGTGGGATCCGTCGATCAACGCGAGCCATGTGGGCGCGACACGGACATCGCGGTTGCGGTGGAATCGGCGCTGCAGTGGCACGCATTGGTTCCGGCGCAGTGCATCCAGGCCCAGGTGGAAAGAGGCTGGGTCACGCTGAAAGGAGAGGTCGACTGGGACTACCAGCGGCGCAACGCCGAGAAGGCGGTGCGCAACCTGACGGGTGTCGTGGGTGTGAGCAACGCAATGACGTTGATGCCCTCGGTCACGCCGGCCAAAGTGGCGGATCGCATCCGCGACGCGATGGCGCGCCACGCCGAACGCGAAGCGAAGCACATCGAAGTGATGGTCAGCGGCTCGGCGGTGACGCTGCGCGGGGCGGTCGATTCGTGGGCCGAGCGCAACGCCGCATTCGGCGCCGCGTGGTCGGCGCCGGGTGTGCTGAGCGTGGTGAACGAAATCAAGGTGCAGGGCTGAGCACGGCCCAGGCCCCTGTCGGGACCCGGCGTTCGCGGAGAAGC
>JANNKM010000070.1:0-8737 GCA_031396305.1 Rhizobacter sp. | reverse complement strand
GTGCTTGCGGGCGAGGAAGGCCCAGGCGGCGCGCGCGTCTTCGTAGACGAGTTCTTCCGACGGCAACTCGTCACTGCTCTTGCCAAAACCCCGGTAGTCGACGGCGAGTACGCTGAACCCCAACTGCTGCATCTGGCGGATGCGAAACGCGCTGCCGGCCACGTTGCGCCGCGCACCGTGCAAGTACAGCAGCACCGGTGCGGATTCACTTTCCGCGGCGATCCACAGTGCGTGCAGCTTGACGCGGGTGCCGCTGAGCGCCGAGTCGTGTTCGATCCACACGTCGTCCATGCCCTGGATGTGCATGTCCGACCAGGGCTGGGCAGTAGAGGGCATGAAGATCCACTTGCGCTGCTGCAATTCGAGGCTCTGGCAGCCCGCCAACAGCGCGGCGAGCAGCAACCCCGCAAGCCACCAAGGCCAGACGCGACGACCCGAAACACGCAACTGATTCACGACGGCTCCCTTCTCTTCACTGGCCGCGCCAGAACAGACGATCCAGCTCTTTGACGCTGATCTGGCGCCACGTGGGCCGCCCATGATTGCACTGATCGGCGCGTTCGGTGCGCTCCATGTCGCGCAGCAGCGCGTTCATCTCTTCCAGCGTGAGCTTGCGATTCGCTCGCACCGAGCCGTGGCAGGCCATGGTGGACAAGATGCGGTCGCGGGCGCGCTGCACGACATGGCTGGCGTCGAACTGGGCGAGTTCGGCCAGCACGCTGCGCGCGAGCTCGACCACGTTGCCGCCGCTCAGCGCCGCCGGTTGCGAGCGCACCGCGAGCGTGCCCGCGCTCAACGGGGAAATGTCCAGGCCGAGTTGCAGCAACTCGTCAGCCTGTGCCTGCGCCGTGGCCATCTCCTGCCCGCTGGCGGCAAAGGTCACGGGGATCAACAACGGCTGAGCCTCGATCGGCGCGGCGGCGCTGTTCGCCTTGAGTCGCTCGTAGACGATGCGCTCATGCGCCGCGTGCATGTCGACGATCACCAGGCCATGCGAGTTTTCGGCAAGCACGTAGATGCCGGCGACCTGCGCGAGTGCCTTGCCCAGCGGCCAGGATTGCGCGTCCTCCTCGGCCGCGACGTGCGTGTCGGGCTCGGTGCGCGTGACCCGCCAGGGTGCGGCGGGTTCTTCAACGTGCAGGGCCGTGAGCTCCTGCAGGGCAAGCTTGGCCTGCGTTGGCGAGCTCGTCCATGGCACGGCATTGAAGGCACGCGTCGGCACTGCTGGTGATCCGTTGCCCACGGCAGGGCCGCGTGCCCAGGCGGTAGCGGCCTGCTGCGACGGGTTCGCGGCAGAAGCCAGGGCCGCGCCGGTGTGCAGCGGCAAGGCGCCCGCGCGCGACGCGGCGAGCGCGCTGCTCACTGCGCTGCGCACGGCGTGGTGCACTTCGCGCGAGTCGCGAAAGCGCACTTCGACCTTGGTCGGGTGCACGTTCACGTCGACACGCTCCGGCGCGATGGCGATGAACAGCACATACGCCGGCTGGCGTGCGCCGTGCAATACGTCTTCATACGCGGAGCGCACCGCGTGTGCGATCAGCCGGTCACGCACATAACGACCGTTGACGAATACATACTGCTGGTCGGCGCGCGCGCGCGCCGCTTCGGGCAGCCCGGCGTAGCCGCCCACGCTCAGCGTCGCAGTGCCCAGCTCAAGGGGCACGCTTTGCGCCATGAAATCGGCGCCGAGCACGTCGAGCACACGCTGCCGGGCGGTCGCGCTGCGCCACTGAAGAACCGCCTTGCCGTCGTGCCAGGCGGTAAAACCGACGTCGGGCCGTGCCAATGCGTGGCGCCGCACGGCCTCGAGGCAATGCGCGAGTTCGGTGGCGTCCGTTTTCAGGAACTTTCGGCGTGCCGGCGTGCTGAAGAACAACTCGCGCACTTCAACCGTCGTGCCCTGTGCACGCGCGGCGGCCTGCATTTCTCCGCTGCGCGCATCCAGGCGCGTGGCGTGCGGCGACAGCGCGGTGCGGCTCGCGAGATGAACCTCGGCGACCGAGCAGATTGCGGCGAGCGCTTCGCCGCGAAATCCCATCGTCAGCACCGATTCAAGATCGCCCAGGCTGGTGATCTTGCTCGTTGCGTGACGCCGCAGTGCGAGCGCCAGTTCGTCGGATTCGATGCCCTCGCCGTCATCTTCGACGATCGTGCCGCGCACGCCGCCGCCGCTGAGCTTGACGCACACTTCGGTGGCGCCGGCGTCGAGGGCGTTGTCGACGAGTTCGCGCACCACCGACGCCGGCCGCTCCACGACCTCGCCGGCCGCAATCTGACTCACCAACTCATCGCCGAGTTCGCGGATCGGCCGGCGCGCGGCAGGAGCTGGGTCACGATGCATTCCGGCATTGTAGGAAGCGCTGGCGCTGCCCGTGCTTGCCAAATGGATAATCGATCCGATGGAACTCATCAGCTTCCTCCTCGACTTCATCCTGCGCATCGATGTGCACCTTGCCACCTTCGTCCAGACCTATGGGCCATGGGTGTACGCGTTGCTGTTCGCGATCATCTTCGTCGAGACCGGCCTCATCGTCATGCCCTTCCTGCCCGGCGATTCGCTGCTCTTCGTGGTCGGCACGATGTGCGGCGCCGGGCTCATGGATCTGCCGTTGTCGATGGGCCTGCTCACGGCCGCGGCGATCCTCGGTGACCAGGTCAATTATTCGATCGGCCGCTACTTCGGGCCCAAGGTGTTCCAGTGGGAGGATTCACGCTGGTTCAACCGACACGCCTTCGACCAGGCGCATGCCTTCTACGAAAAGTACGGCGGTATCACGATCGTTCTGGCGCGCTTCCTGCCCTTTGTGCGCACCTTCGCCCCGTTCGTTGCCGGCGTCGCGGAGATGACGCGCCGCAAGTTCACTCTGTACAACATCGGCGGCGGCGCGTTGTGGGTTGTCAGCTTGACGCTGGCCGGCTTCCTGTTCGGCAATATCCCCTGGGTCAAGCAGAACCTGGAGAAGATCATCTGGGCGGCGATCATCGTGCCGGGGCTGATCGTTCTGGTAGGCGCGTGGCGCGCCCGGGCCAAGGCCGCCGCGTAGTGGGTGCACAGGGCCGGACCGGGGCGTTACAGGATTGAGACGCGCTCGCGCATCGAGGATTTGAATGTCGCGTCGATACTGTGTATATTCACAGTATGCAAAAACAGCCGCGGCCGAGCATTCCCATCTTCGCGGCGAGCCACGGCTCGGATGCAGTCAAAGGGCGCGGCACCGCCTGGGCTGCGCCGCACCGCTTCAGCCGCCACACGATCGAAACCTTCGACGACGGCTGGGGCACGCTTGAGCAGGGGGCGCAAGAGCGGGCTCTGCCGCCGCGAACGCAGATCATCGAAGAGCACGCCAAGGCCATCCTGACGAGCAACGACTCGCCCGACATCGCCTTCGACCTCTCGATCAACCCGTACCGCGGCTGCGAACACGGCTGCGTGTACTGCTTTGCTCGGCCGACGCACAGCTACCTGAACCTTTCACCCGGGCTGGATTTCGAGACGCGCATCGTCGCCAAGGTCAATGCGGCGCAACGCTTGCGCGAAGCGTTCGCGAGCCGGGCCTACGAGCCGGCGATGCTCAACCTGGGCTCGGCGACCGACGCCTACCAGCCGGTGGAGCGCAGACTGCGCATCACGCGCGGCATCGTCGAAGTGCTCGCCGAGTGCAGCCACGCGTTTTCGCTCGTCACCAAGTCAGCGGGTGTGGAGCGCGACTTGGACCTGCTCGCGCCGATGGCCGCGCGGGGTCTGGTCGCGGCCTATGTCTCGATCACGACGCTCGACGCCGACCTGGCGCGCATCCTGGAGCCGCGCGCCGCGTCGCCGCAGCGGCGCCTGCGAACCATCGAGACGCTCGTCGCGGCGGGCGTGCCGGTGGGCGTGAGCGTGTCGCCGATCATTCCGTTCATCAACGAGCCCGAGCTTGAGCGCATTCTCGATGCCGCCGCGCAAGCCGGTGCGACGCGCGCGTTCAGCGTCGTGTTGCGCCTGCCTTGGGAGGTGAACCCGATCTTCCAGCAGTGGTTGGAGTGTCACTTTCCGGAGCGCGCGGCGCGCGTCATGGCACGCGTGCGAGAGATGCGAGGCGGGCGTGACTACGACGCGCGCTTCGGCTCGCGCATGGTCGGGCAGGGCGTGTGGGCGCAACTGCTCCGGCAGCGCTTCGACAAGGCGGCGGCGCGGCTGGGTTTGAACCGCGAGCGCGTGCCGCTCGATTTGTCGCAGTTCCGCAAACCTCAGATCAAGGCCGACACGCCGCAGCGCGATCTCTTTGCGTAGGCACAGCGGAGATTCATCGGGCGCGACACGGCGCATACGCGTCGAGTTCACGTCGATATTCACCGGCGTCGATCCGCAACGCGCCGAGCACGGTATGAAACAGGTGGTCGTGCGTCAGCGGCTCAGTGCGCCGATCCCGCAGGCATTTCCAGTTCAAGCCGAGCGACGCCTGCGCGCCGGCTGACATCCAGCTGATCCACGGCACGTGGGTCTGCTCGCGCGGCGCAAAGGCGTAGGGCAGGCCGTGCAGGTACAGATTGTTTTCGCCCAGGGATTCGCCGTGATCGGAGATGTACAGCATGCTCGCGTCATAGGCCCCTGAGCGCTGCTGCAGCCACACGATCAGCGCGGCGAGCACGCGATCGGTGTACACGATCGAGTTGTCGTAGGCATTGACCAGCGTGTCGCCCGCGCATTGCGCCAGCACCGGCGTCGTGCACTCGGGCAGAAACGGCTTCAACGCGGGAGGAGAGCGCTTGAAGTAAGCCGGGCCATGGCTACCCATCTGGTGCAGCACGAGCATCACGCCGCGCCCGCGTTGCTCGGCGGGCATGGCCTGCAGGCGTGACTCCAGGCCGTGCAGCAGCGCCTCGTCGAAGCATTCGCCGTTGTCGCAAAGCCCGGCGGGAAGCGGTGGCGCGCCGGGGGCCGTCTGATGCGCGAAGGCGTTCGGCACCCGCTCGCACAAGCCCTTGCAGCCCGCCTGGTTGTCCAGCCACAGCACGGCAAGGCCGGCGCGCTGCGCCAGGTCGAGCAGGTTCTCGTGGTCGTGGTCGCGCGACCCGAAACCCTCGCGCCCGAGGTGCGAGAACATGCACGGCAACGATGCGGCCGTGCTGGTTCCGCACGAGCTCACTTCGGCGAAGCTGATGACATCGTGGCGCGCAAGTTCCGGATTCGTCCGGTGGGGATACCCGTTGAGCGAAAAGTGATCCGCGCGCGCGGTCTCGCCGACGACCAGCACGAGCAAGGGCGGCCGCCCGCTGCGCGGCAGGGTGCGCGCATCGAGCCCGATCGCCAGCGGCGGACCGGAGGGTCGCGCATTCGCCTGATAGCCGAGCACACCCAGCGCATAGAACGAATTCAGCGGGTTGATCAGGAAGCGCAGCGACTTGTGGTTGCGCATCGTCGCGGACAGGTCGGCGAACGAGGCCAGTCCGAGCAAGACAACCGCCAGGACGGATACACCGAACAGCAAGGCGTTGCGCCACAGTTGCCGGTGAATGGGCAGCCGCTTCACGGGCAGCCGCCACATCGCGAACACGGGCACACCGGCCAGGACCAGCACACTGGCCAGCAGACTCCAGCTCAGCAGATCGCGCGCTTCGCTGAAATTCGTCTGCAACACGTTGGTGAGCATCGCAGTGTCGATGACGATGCCATAGCTTCCCATGAAGTGGGCGCCGAGCGCTGCCGACAGCAGACACACGGTGATGGCGGGCTTGACGCTGCGCGCGAACGACAGCAGCGCGAGCAGGGCCAGCAACAGCAGCGTCAACATCAAGCCGAAGCACGCGATGAACAGCGCGCCGCGCAGTGACGCCATTTCGGGCAGGCGCATCAGCGCTTGCCACAGTGGCCAGTTCGCGAGCGCGGCCATCCACAGGCTGGCCGCCGCAGCCAGCGCGAGCGGATTCATCCCGGTCGGCTCGGGGGCCAGAGTGGGCAGAGGCGTCGGCTTGCGCATGGGCCGGATTTTCGATTTGAATGCATGGCGCCTCACGGCGCTGCGCGGCGCCGCCGCGGCTTGTCTTGCGTCAAGCGTGGGTCACTTGAACATGCTCTTGACGCGATCGGTCCACGACTTCGACGTGGGTGAATGCCTCTCGCCGCCCTTGCGAAACGACTCGTCAAGTTCCTTCAGCAGTTTGCGCTGATGCTCGGTCAGCTTGATCGGCGTCTCGACGCTGACGTGGCAATACAGATCGCCCGGATAGCTTGAGCGCACGCCACGGATGCCCTTGCCTCGCAGGCGGAACGTCTTGCCATGCTGCGTGCCTTCGGGCAGCTCGATCTCGGCGCTGCCGCCCAGCGTCGGCACTTCGATGTTCCCGCCCAGCGCCGCAGCGGTCATCGGTACGGGCACGGTGCAATGCAGGTCGTCGCCGTCGCGCTCGAAGACCTCATGCTGCTTGATCCGGATCTCGATGTAAAGGTCACCCGGCGGCCCGCCGTTCATGCCCGGCTCGCCATTGCCGCTGGAGCGGATGCGCATGCCTTCGTTGATGCCCACGGGAATCTTGACTTCCAGCGTCTTCGTCTTTTTTACCTTGCCCTGGCCGCTGCACGTGGCGCAGGGGTCGGTAATGATCTTGCCGGTGCCATGGCAGTGCGGACAGGTTTGCTGGATGCTGAAGAAGCCCTGGCGCATATGCACCGTGCCGGCGCCGCCGCAGGTGCTGCAGCCACGCGGGCTGGTCCCCGGTTTTGCGCCGCTGCCATGGCAGGTTTCGCAGGATTCGTAGGACGGGATGCGGATCTGCGATTCCTTGCCGTGGGCCGCTTCCTCGAGGGTGATCTCCATCGCGTAGTTGAGATCGGCGCCGCGAAACACTTGCTGGCCGCCGGCGCCGCGACGCTGCGCGCCGCCCGCACCGAAGATGTCGCCGAAGATGTCGCCGAAGGCTTCCGCAAAGCCGCCGAAGCCTTCTTGCCCCGGGCCGGGGCGCCCGCCGGCCATGTTGGGGTCGACCCCGGCGTGGCCGTACTGGTCATAGGCGGCGCGCTTCTGCGCGTCGGACAGCATTTCATAGGCTTCTTTCGCCTCTTTGAAGTGCTCCTCCGACTTCTTCGCGCTGTCGCCCTGGTTGCGGTCCGGGTGATGTTTCATCGCAAGCTTGCGATAGGCCTTCTTGATGTCGTCGTCGCTCGCGTTCTTCGGGACGCCGAGCACTTCGTAGTAATCGCGTTTGGCCATCAACTCACCTGAATGTTCTAGTTCCGCAAAGCAAACCGCCGCGGCCGGGGCCAGACCTTGTCTGGCGCTCCCGAACGCGGCGCGATCGACCGGCAACGTGCCGGGGGCTCAGATCACTTCTTGTCTTTCACTTCCTTGAAATCGGCATCGACGACATTGTCGTCGGCCGGCTTCGCGCCGCCAGGTGTCTGGGCGCCTTCAGCGGCTCCCGCACCCGCCCCGGCGGCGGCCTGGCTCTCGGCATACACCTTCTCGCCGAGCTTCTGGCTGGCCGCCATCAACGCTTCCGTTTTCGCTTCTATCTCCGCCTTGTCGTCGCTCTTGAGCGCGGTTTCGGCGTCCTTCAGCGCAGCCTCGATCTTCTCCTTTTCGGGTGCGTCGAGCTTGGCACCGTGTTCGGCCAGACTCTTCTTCACGCTGTGCACCATGGCGTCAGCCGAATTTCGCGCCTGAATCAACTCGAGCTTCTTCCGGTCTTCAGCGGCGTTGAGTTCGGCGTCTTTCACCATGGCCTGGATTTCTTGTTCCGTCAGGCCCGAGTTCGCCTTGATGACGATCTTGTTTTCCTTGCCCGTGGCCTTGTCCTTCGCGCCGACGTGCAGGATGCCGTTCGCGTCGATATCGAACGCGACCTCGATCTGCGGCATGCCGCGCGGGGACGGCGGAATGCCCTCGAGGTTGAATTCACCCAGGCTCTTGTTGCCCGCGGCCATGTCGCGCTCGCCCTGGAACACCTTGATCGTCACCGCCGGCTGGTTGTCGTCGGCGGTGGAGAAGGTCTGCGCGAACTTGGTCGGGATCGTCGTGTTCTTCTTGATCATCTTCGTCATCACGCCGCCCAGGGTTTCGATGCCCAGGCTGAGTGGCGTCACGTCGAGCAGCAGCACGTCCTTGCGGTCACCGGCCAGCACCTGGCCCTGGATCGCCGCGCCCACGGCCACGGCTTCGTCGGGATTCACGTCCTTGCGCGGCTCTCGGCCGAAGAACTCCTTGACCTTGTCCTGCACCTTGGGCATGCGCGTCATGCCGCCCACCAGGATCACGTCGTCGATCGCGCTCACCGCGAGGCCGGAGTCCTTGACCGCGGTACGGCACGGTGCCATCGTGCGCTCGATCAGATCGTCAACCAGCGCCTCGAGCTTGGCGCGCGAGAGCTTGATGTTCAGGTGCTTCGGGCCCGACGCGTCGGCCGTGACGTATGGCAGGTTGATGTCGGTCTGCGCGCCGTTGGAGAGTTCGATCTTCGCCTTCTCTGCAGCTTCCTTCAGGCGCTGCAGCGCGAGCACGTCCTTGCTGAGATCAACGCCCTGCTCTTTCTTGAACTCGGCAATGATGAAGTCGATGATGCGCTGGTCAAAGTCTTCACCGCCGAGGAAGGTGTCGCCATTGGTGGAGAGCACCTCAAACTGCTTTTCGCCCTCGACCTGGGCAATTTCGATGATGGAGATGTCAAACGTGCCGCCGCCCAGGTCATACACCGCGATCTTGCGGTCGCCTTTTTCCTGCTTGTCCAGGCCAAAGGCCAGGGCCGCAGCGGTGGGTTCGTT
>JANNKM010000073.1:0-4175 GCA_031396305.1 Rhizobacter sp. | reverse complement strand
ACTGGCAGTTTTCGATCGAGCAAACGCGCCTCGATTTTGGCCTGGACACGCTGCTGGTGGTCAACAACTACACGGCGCTTGCGGTGGGAGTGCCGCACCTGCGCGACGATCAGAAGGTGCAAGTCGGGGGCGAAGCCGTGGTCAAGAAGGTCCCCGGCACGACCTCGGCGTTTGCCGAGCGCCTGACGGGCGGCAGCTACCTCAACATCGAGCCCGATCGCGAGCAATTGGCACGCTACGGTTTGTCGGTGGGCGAGTTGATGGAGGTGATCGGCACCGCGCTCGGCGGGGAAATGGTGACGACCACCGTCGAGGGCCGCGAGCGCTTCGGCGTGACGGTGCGCTACCCGCGCGAGCTGCGCGCCAATCCCGAGCAGATCGAGCGCGAGGTGCTGGTACCGATCATGGGCGGCGCAATGGTGCCGCTCGGCCAAGTGGCCAAGGTGATCGTCGCACGCGGCACGCCGGGCATCCGCACCGAGAACGCGCTGCTGTCGGCCTACATCTTCGTCGACATCCGCAATCGCGACATCGGCTCGTATGTGGCCGACGCACGCAAGGCGGTGGCCGAGCAGGTCAAGTTCCCGGCCGGCTACTACATCACCTGGAGCGGCCAGTTCGAGTACATGGAGCGCGCGATCGAGAAGATGAAGATTGTGATCCCGGTGACGCTGCTGACGATCTTCCTGCTGCTGTACCTGAATTTCAGGCGCCTGACCGAGACATTCATCGTCATGCTGTCGGTGCCGTTCGCGCTCGTCGGCGGCGTGTGGCTGATGTGGCTGCTGGGCTACAACCTGTCCGTCGCGGTGGCGGTCGGCTTCATTGCATTGGCCGGCGTTGCCGCAGAGACCGGCGTGGTGATGTTGATCTACCTCGATCACGCGTGGGAAGAGGCCCAGGCGCGCTGCCGCAGCGACGGGCGAATGCCAGGGCCACCGGATCTGTACGGGGCCGTGATGGAGGGCGCTGTCGAGCGCGTGCGGCCAAAGATGATGACTGTGGTGGCCATCATGGCAGGGCTGCTGCCGATCATGTGGGGCAGTGGCACCGGTTCCGAGGTGATGAGCCGCATCGCAGCGCCGATGGTCGGCGGGATGATCTCTTCAACTGTCCTGACGCTCTGCGTCATCCCTGCGCTCTACGCCCTGGTCAAACAGTGGCAGCTGGGGCGCAGTCTGCGCAAGGTACCCGCCCCCAAGGCGGATGCTGCGCTTTCCGCGGCCAAGACCACATGAGGTCAGCCGTTTCACTGTAGCTAGCAACGAAGGAGAAATACCATGAAGACGAACTCTCAATCGCATCGGCGCATTGCTTCCGTTCTGCTGTTGTTCGGCATCGCGCTGAGCGGCTGCGCAGGTCTCGCGACGGCCCCGTCGCCGGCAGTGCAGCAGCAGATTGAGGCCGCGCGCACGCGGGCCGACCACGAAGCCCTGGTGAAGCACTACACCGTGGAAGCCGCCACTGCCCGTGCCAAAGCGGCCGAGCATCGCAAGATGGCTACGAGCTACCAAGGGATGATCTCGGGCGGACGAGGCAGCGGGAACATGCCAGCCCACTGCAATGCCATCGCCACCAGCTTTGAGGGCATCGCAACGCAGTTTGACGGCATGGCTGCCGGCCACCGGCAAATGGCGGAGCAGGCAAAGCCCTGATCTCGACACCATGGCCCGAGCGATCGACGCGTCCCTTCCGGCGATGTCGTCAACGACAGCGCCGGCCAACACCCCGAGGATACCAACATGAATCGACGTCACTTTCTGAACAGCAGCGGAGCGCTTGCCGCCCTGGCGGCGCTGCCCAGCTTTGCCGCAGCGCCACAACCGGAGCTGCAAGTCTTCAAGAGCCCCAGTTGCGGCTGCTGCGGTGCGTGGGCCGTGCACATGAAGTCTGCCGGCTTCGCGGTCACGGTTGTGGAGGTCAAGAATGCCGCCGTTGAGCGCAAGCGCCTGGGCATGCCTGAGCGGTTCGGAAGCTGCCACACGGCAACCGTCGGCGGCTACATCCTCGAGGGCCACGTGCCAGCGGCCGAGGTGAAGCGGCTGTTGGCCACCAAACCCAAGGTCCTCGGCCTGGCAGCGCCTGGCATGCCGCCCGCGTCGCCTGGCATGGACGTGCCCGGGCGCAAGGATCCGTATCAGGTGCTGCTGATTGACGGCGCCGGGCAATCGAGCGTCTTTGCGAGTTATCCAGTTTAGGTTTCGGCGCGATCCGGCTTGTGCCCTATGGCGGGCGCGATGAAGGGCGAGCGGCGATCAGGCCGAGGGTTGTGGCGCGCACTGCCCGCGATGCCCGAATGGAACGTCGCTGTCTTCGCGCTGCTGCTCAACTTCCCCTGGGAGCTTCTGCAGGTGCCGCTGTTCGCCGGCATGGCCGGTGCGCTGCATCGTCAGGTCATCCAGGGCTGCCTGCAGGCGACCTTGGGTGACGCAGTGATCATGCTGATTTCGTACGGGGTCGTCTCGCTCACCGCGAGCGACCGCCATTGGATGCTGAAGCCAAGCGCACGGCAGTTGGCCCTGTTCATTGCCATCGGCGTCGCGATCACAGTGGCGATCGAGTGGCTCGCGACGCGCGGGCACTGGGTCCAGGGTTGGAGCTACTCGCAGCAGATGCCGGTCGTACCGGGTCTCGGCATCGGTCTGGCGCCTCTTGCGCAATGGATTGTCTTGCCGCTTCTGGTTGCGTGGTTCGTGCGGCGACAGTTGAGCGGTGGGGCAGCCTGCCGCGACGAACGACCCTGATCCGGCTGGCATCCACCACCGCGTGCTCAAGCCGCTGCCGGCACCTTGACAACGAGAAGCGCGGCGGCTGCCGCACCGGTACCGAGCAGGACCGCGGCCACGACGAACGGAAGCGGCTGCCAGGCCACGAACAGTGCCCCTGTCGCGGTGGCGGCGGCGGCCTGGCCCAGGTTGGCGGCTGCGGCCTGCCATCCCATGGCCTTGCCCTGGGCGGGACCGGCGGCCTCGGAGATCAGCGTCGCCAGCACGGGAATCAAGACGCCGATGCTGGTACCCAGCCCGATGAAGGCCAGGCTCATTGCAGTGAGGCTGCGCGCCCACGGCAATAGCGCGATCGCCAGGGCACCGAGCACGAACGCTGCGGAAAGCGCCCAACGGGTGTTGATGCGCGCGGCCAGCTTTGGCAGGCCGAGTATCTGCACGACGATCATCACCACGCCGCACACCACGAACAATCGGCTGACGCCCTCCGGGCCGAAAGACCGCGCCTTGCCCAGCAGCGTCACGCCGACTTCTGCCGCGCTGATCCCGTAGACGACGAGCGCGGTGAGGAGCAGGCAAAAGCCGATCCGGCGCAGGTCAAGTCCTTCTCCGGGAGTTGTCGTAGGCTGAAGGGTCGTCAGGCGGTCTTCGGGCCGCCGGTTGGACCTCCGCAAAGCGGTCAGCGAGCGTCGGACGAAAATCGTCCGACGCTCGCTCGATCCGGAGCCCCGTTTGACGCGCGAGAGCTTGGTCTGCAACACTCAAAATTGCGCCGTCGTCGCCTTCATCGCCGAAGCAGCGATTCGGCGCAAACGCGAATGGGGACAGCATTGGTGGTTGGTGCCGCAGCGCGACTGCTGAACGCTTGCACGGCGGCTCGCTGAAATGACGCAACAAGCCGCAACGTCAATTGGTGACTGCAAAAAACTTGTCAATTCCTTCGCTGGAATCCGACGCTCGCTGCGGCCCGCGCACTGCGCTTCTCCCTCGTACAGAGGGGCTGTTGCCGTGACCTCTTCTCCGCGAATATCAGACAGGTGTCTGAAATCGGAGCATAGAAAAAGGGGCTACGTTCGCACGTAACCCCTTGATTTTATTGGCTCCCCGACCTGGGCTCGAACCAGGGACCTACGGACTAACAGCCCGACGCTCTCATCGTGAGCAGGAACAAAGGGCGGGGGGCGTAAAGGGTCGCCTTTGCCTGGTGGTAACCCGATCCGTTGCTACCGATGGAGATTCTTGGCCCGCAGCTGCGTGTAGCGCATCATCTGCTTTGGATCCTTGTGCCCTGAGACGAGCATGACTTCCGGAATCGAGTACTTGCCCGACTCGACCAGCCTGCTGATGCCTTCATGGCGCAGGTCGTACAGGTTGAGGTCCTCGATGCAAAGTTCGTGGCACGCGCGCGGAAAGATGCTGGACCAACTCTTGCCGTTGAGCGGGAAGATC
>JANNKM010000058.1:0-22864 GCA_031396305.1 Rhizobacter sp. | reverse complement strand
CGGCGAAATCGAATGGGCCTAATGCGAACAACGAGGGTGAGAAGGAAGAGGCAGACAGCAAGGGCTCGCCGTTGGACCAGTTCACGCAGAACCTGAATCAGCTCGCACGCGAGGGCAAGATCGACCCATTGATTGGTCGCGAGCTTGAGGTCGAGCGGGTCATCCAGGTTCTTTGTCGGCGCCGCAAGAACAATCCGCTGCTCGTGGGCGAAGCAGGCGTGGGCAAGACGGCCATCGCCGAAGGCCTGGCCTGGCGCATCACGCAGGACGAAGTGCCCGAAGTCCTGGCCAAGTCTGTTGTGTATTCGCTGGACATGGGGGCGTTGCTCGCCGGCACCAAGTATCGGGGCGACTTCGAACAGCGCCTCAAGGGTGTGCTGAAGCAGCTCAAGGATCAGCCCAACGCGATTCTGTTCATCGATGAGATCCACACCCTCATCGGTGCCGGAGCGGCGTCCGGCGGAACGCTCGACGCGAGCAATCTGCTCAAGCCGGCGCTGAGCTCCGGCGCGATGAAGTGCATCGGCGCGACGACCTTCAGCGAATACCGCGGCATCTTTGAAAAGGACGCAGCGCTGTCACGCCGCTTTCAGAAGGTCGACGTGGTCGAGCCATCGGTGGAGCAGACGATTGAGATCCTGAAGGGTCTCAAGTCCCGTTTCGAAGACCACCACAGCGTCAAGTACGCGCTTGGCGCCTTGCAGGCTGCAGCCGAGCTTTCGGCAAAGTTCATCAACGACAGGCATTTGCCCGACAAGGCCATCGACGTGATCGACGAAGCCGGGGCCGCCCAGCGCATCCTGCCGAAAAACAAGCAAAAGAAGACGATCACGCGCGCCGAGGTCGAAGACATCGTCGCAAAGATCGCCCGCATACCGCCCGCCAGCGTATCGAGCGACGATCGCTCCAAGCTGAAGAGCCTGGATCGCGACTTGAACAGCGTCGTGTTCGGCCAGGAGCCTGCAATCGAAGCGCTCGCTGCGGCGATCAAGATGGCGCGCTCGGGACTGGGCCGGCCCGACAAGCCGATCGGTTCGTTCCTCTTCAGCGGCCCCACGGGTGTGGGCAAGACGGAAGTGGCACGCCAGCTCGCGTACATCCTGGGCATCGACCTGATTCGCTTTGACATGAGCGAATACATGGAACGCCACGCGGTGAGCCGCCTGATTGGCGCGCCGCCGGGCTATGTGGGCTTCGACCAGGGGGGCTTGCTCACCGAGGCCATCGCGAAGAAACCGCACGCCGTGCTGCTGATGGACGAGATCGAAAAAGCGCACCCGGACGTCTTCAACGTCCTGCTGCAAGTCATGGACCATGGCACCTTGACCGACAACAATGGACGCAAGGCCGACTTTCGCAACGTCATCATCATCATGACGACGAACGCTGGCGCCGAGACGATGAACAAGGCGACGATCGGCTTCACAACGGCGCGCGAGCAGGGCGACGAGATGGTCGACATCAAGCGCCTGTTCACACCGGAGTTCCGCAACCGCCTGGACGCCATCGTGAGCTTCAAGGCGCTCGACGAAGAAATCATCTTGCGTGTCGTCGACAAGTTCTTGCTGCAGCTCGAGACTCAGTTGAACGAGAAGAAGGTCGAGGTCACCTTCACCGACGGCCTGCGCAAGCATCTGGCCAAGAAAGGCTTTGACCCCTTGATGGGCGCGCGGCCGATGCAGCGCCTGATCCAGGACACGATACGACGTGCCTTGGCAGATGAATTGCTGTTTGGTCAGCTTGTCGACGGCGGGCGCTTGACCGTCGACGCCGATGCCGACGGCAAGCCGGTTCTGGATATCACGCCCACGAAGAAAAGCGACAAGCCAAAGGCCGAGCCGGCAACCGCCTGAAGACCTGGCCGCGCGTGGCCGCTGCGCGTGTCAACCGCCGGCCAGCGCGGCGGGATTCTGGCAATAGAACTGCGCGAACAGCTCGTAGAGTTGCGGGTGCGCCTCGCGCGTGCGAACCGGCACCGTGAAGAACGCCTCCGTGGCCACGGCGAAGAATTCGTCGTGTGATTGGGCGCCGTAGGGATCGAGTACGGTGTCGACGCCGTCGTCAACCGACGCGCAAAATCTTCGATACTCGGTTTCGAGAACCTCCATCCAACGCGCGCGCGCATGTCTGCTCGGCAACGGGGGCGCACCATCGGCGAGCCCGTCGCGCATGTCCAGGATGTGGGCGAACTCGTGGATGACGACGTTGTAGCCCCAGTCTGCCGACTCGCCGCTGTCCTCGACATCGCGCCATGACAACATCAGCGGTCCGCCATCCATGGCCTCGCCACTCAGTTCCTCTTCATATTCGTGCACGACGCCGATCTCATCGACGAACTCGCGTTGTGCGACGACGGCGTCTGCATGCACGACGATGCCCTTGAAGCCGTCGTACCAATGCAGTCCGAGCCGCAGCACGGGCAAACACGCCTGCGCTGCGATGGCCACCGCCATCTCGTCGCTGACCTCCAGTCCGTCGGCACCGAAGAACTCCTTCTCGGCAAGGAACAACGTGGCCAGGTCACGCAACTCGTTTCCCGCTGCTGCATCGAGATCGGCAAGAAAGCCATAGCGCATCAAGGTGAGGCGCCAAAGCGGATCGGGAATGCTTCGCTTGCGCAGGACACGATCGCGTCGGGCCTGCTTCCAGGCGTTCCACCAGCCGCGCATGTCAGGTCAGGCTGTAACGATGCAGCCCGGTTGAGTCCAGGCGCATGACTTCAGCGCGCCTCGGGTGTTCGTCGTCAAGACTCCAATCGCTCAAGACGTGACGAATGCAGCCTGGAGCCAAAACGTCGGTGCTGGGACGGTGGGTGTGGCCGTGAATGAGCGTTTTCGAATCCGCAATCTCGAGCCAGCCCAGAGCCATGGTCTTGTCAATGTCGACCCAATCATCGGCGGATCGTCCGGCTTGGCGCTCCATGCTTTCGGCGCGCAACTCGCGTGCCAGCTTGCGCCGCTCCTCAAGCGGCCGCGCCAACAATTGGGCTTGCCACTGCGGGTTTCGAACCATGGTGCGGAACTGTTGATACTCGACGTCGGCGAGGCACAGAGCGTCGCCATGCGTCAACAAGTAGCGTTGCCCGAATGCAACCAGTACCGTCGGGTCGCGCAGTTCCTGCATATTGCTCGCGGCGAGCATTTCGGCTCCGACCAGGAAGTCTCGATTCCCGACCATGAATAGCAGTCTCGCCCTCGAAGACGCACGCAAGAGGACATCAGCGCAGTGCGCTTCGAACTCGCAGAATCGCGAGTCGTCGCCGATCCAGGTTTCAAACAGGTCGCCCAGGATGAATACGGCGCCGGCCCGGGTCTCGTCCAGATAGCGTTCCCAGGCTTCGAGCGTCGCAGGCGTCTGCGCGGCAAGGTGCAGGTCGCTGATGATCTCAATGCTGGGCAGGGTCGTCGGCGCGACCCATTCGTCGAAATGAGCCGGCCCGAGCTGAACCACAGAGATCAGGTCACGCGCTTCGCGCTGAGGATCACGACGTCTTCGACCGGAACGTCGTCGTGGCCACCGCGTCGGGCGGTGCTGACCTTTTCAATCGAATCCACCACGTCCGTCCCCCCGACCACTTTCGCAAACACGGCGTAGCCCCAGCCTTGCGGACTCTCCGACTTGAAGTTCAAGAAGGAGTTGTCCGTGGTGTTGATGAAGAACTGCGAAGTGGCGGAGTGGGGCGCCGACGTCCGCGCCATGGCCAGCGTGTATTTGTCGTTCTTCACTCCGTTGTTGGCTTCGTTGGTGAGCGCCTCACGTGTGGGCTTTTGTTTCATGGCGACGTCAAACCCGCCGCCTTGAATCATGAAGCCCTTGATGACACGGTGGAACACCGTGCCGTCGTAGTGGCCATCGTCCACATAGGCGAGGAAATTGCGCGCGGACTGCGGTGCCCGGGCGTTGTCCAGCTCGATCTTTACGGTACCGAGGCTTGTTTCCAGTTCGACCAGTTGATTCATGTCACGGCTCCAGAGTCGCTTGGTTGATGATGATTGGCTCGACCGGAACGTTCTGGTGCGGCCCCTTGTTGCTTGTGGCGACGACGCGAATCTTGTCCACGACATCCATGCCCGCAATCACTTTGCCGAAAACGGCGTAGCCATTGCCGTCTCGCGATTCACTCGCGTTCAGGAAGGCATTGTCCTTGAGGTTGATGAAGAATTGCGCGGTCGCAGAGTTCGGGTCGCCCGTGCGCGCCATCGCCACCGTGCCACGCGTATTGAGCAGGCCGTTCTTGCTCTCCAGCGGAATCGGCGGCCGTGTCGGTTTCTGCGTCATGTCAGGCAGCATGCCACCGCCCTGGATCATGAAGTTGTCGATCACGCGATGAAAAATCGTTCCGTTGAAGTGACCGTCTTTCGCGTACTGCAGAAAGTTCGCTGAAGAACGTGGTGCTTTCGTGGCGTCGAGTTCAATGACGATATCGCCCATCGTTGTCGTGAGCTTGACCTTTTGCGCTAACGCGGGCAGCGAAGTTGTTGCGCAAGCGATCAGGGCGACAACGGCACAGATGCGCGCCACTGCGCGTGCGACGTTTCGAATCATGGGATCTTTCACTCCTCAGGTTGGACGAATGACTCGGGCGCTACTGCGGCGAGGCAGGCGCTGATGCATTTCGCTTGGCGGCGAACAACTCCCTCGCCAAGGCGAGCTTGGCAGGCAGCCGATTGTTGCCCGGCTCAAGCGCGAGGGCGCGAGCATACGCGCGACTGGCGAGCATGCCGTGCACGTCGCCCAGGTTTTCATGCGCCGTGGCATACCCGGGGTTGCTGCGCAAGGCCTGTTCAAGTGCGACGCGGGCCCTGTCGTAGTCGCCCTGCGCCGCGTACAGCGTTGCCAGATTGTTGTAAGGCTCCGCCAGCTCGGGGAAGTCTTCTGTCAATCCCTGGAAGACTTCGATTGCCTCCACACCGCGCTGGCTCTCCGCGAGCACCACGCCTTTGAGGAATCGCACCTGGGCGTCTCTGGGGCGTGCTGCGAGAACCTTGTCGGCGAGTTGCACGGCTTGGGCGCTATTGCCCGCGCGATGCAGGCGACTGATCTCGTCGGTCTCTTCACCCGCGGTAAACGCTGGGCAGGTCGAAAGCAACGCACCAAGGGGCAACATGATGGAAATCAAACGATGCAGGGTGCGCATGTTCCGAGACCCGGCAGGAGCGGCGAGCAGCAGGGCAAACAATTTGCGGAAGCGTCGTTGAATTGCGATGAATTGCGGCCGGTATACTGAATCGATTGTAGTGCTGCAACCTCTGAACCGTCGCTCCTCCATGGCCCTTCGAATCCACAACACCTTGTCGCGACGGGTTGAAGCATTCAGCCCCATCACCCCCGGCCATGTGGGCATGTACGTGTGTGGCATGACGATCTACGATCTGTGCCATGTGGGCCACGCCCGCTTCCTGATGGCCTTCGACGTCATCTACCGGTGGCTGCGGGCCGTCGGCTACGACGTGACCTACGTTCGCAACATCACCGACATCGACGACAAGATCATTCGACGGGCGCTTGAGCGTGGCATTCCGATTCGCCAATTGACCGACGAGATGACTCTTGCGATGCACCAGGACATCGACGCTTTGGGGATCGCTCGGCCGACGTTCGAGCCCCGCGCGACTCAGCATGTGCCGCAGATGCTGGAGATGATTTCAGCGCTGGAGCGCAACGGGTTGGCGTATCGCGCGTCAAGCGGCGACGTGAATTTCGCGGTGCGCAAATTTCCCGGCTATGGCAAGCTTTCAGGCAAGTCGCTCGATCAGTTGCGCGCCGGGGAGCGTGTTGCGGTGCAGGAGGGCAAGGATGACCCGTTGGACTTTGTGCTGTGGAAGGCAGCGAAGGACACCGAGCCCGACGACGCGAAATGGGACAGCAAATTTGGCAAGGGCCGACCGGGCTGGCACATCGAGTGCTCGGCAATGTGCCGTGCCTTGTTGGGCGCGCACTTCGACATTCACGGCGGCGGCATGGACTTGCAGTTTCCGCACCACGAAAACGAGATCGCGCAAAGCGAGGGCGCCTATCCAGGGCCGTTTGTCAACTACTGGGTGCACAACGGTTTCCTCAACGTCGACAACGAGAAGATGTCCAAGTCACTGGGCAACTTCTTCACGATCCGCGACGTACTCAAGCGGTACGACGGCGAGACGGTGCGCTTCTTCATGATTCGCACGCACTACCGCAGCCCGTTCAACTTCAGCGACACCAATCTCGACGACGCGCGCAATTCGCTGCGGCGCCTGTACACCGCGCTTGATGGCGTGACCGCCGAGGTTGTCGCGCCGGACTGGAGCGAACCGCGCGCCGCGGCGTTTCGCGACGCGATGGACGATGACTTCAATACGCCCGGCGCGATGGCGGTGTTGTTCGAACTCGCGAGCGATCTCAACCGGTCACGCTCGCCACGAGATGCCGGCCTGTTGCGAAGCCTGGCCGCAACGCTGGGGCTTCTGCAGCAGGCGCCGCGCGCCTACCTGCAAGGCGGGAGCGGCTTGGACGAAGCAGCGATCGCGCATGCCATCGAACAACGCCGCATTGCCAAGCAGGCCGGAGACTTCGTCAATGCGGATCGGATTCGCAAGGATTTGGCAGCGCAAGGTGTGGTCTTGAAAGACTCGCCCCTGGGCACGACCTGGGTGAAGGGCTGATAGGCAGGGAGCCTGGGTCGGGAGCACAACTTGGGACCACTCGCGCAACCGCAGTACTGGGACGAAGCCTGCAAGCATCTGGCCAAGCGCGACCGCGTGATGCGCAAGCTGATCCCGAAGTTCGGTGACGGCAGGCTGCAAAGTCGCGGCAATGCGTTCACGACTCTGGCGCGCTCCATCGTTGGCCAGCAGATTTCCGTCAAGGCTGCCCAGACGGTGTGGGACCGGTTCACGTCGCTGCTTCAGGACACGCCCGCAAGTTTGTTGCCTGAGAACGTGCTGTCGCTCGGTGTGCAGCGGATTCGCGGCGCGGGTCTGTCAGCGCGCAAGGTCGAGTACCTTTGTGACCTGGCGCAGCATTTCCAGTCCGGGGCGGTTCACGTCGATCAATGGCAACGCATGGACGACGAAGCGATCATCGAGGAGCTTGTCGCGATCCGCGGCATCGGTCGATGGACCGCGGAGATGTTCCTCATCTTTCACCTGCTGCGCCCCAACGTGCTGCCGCTCGATGACGTGGGGCTGCTCAAGGGCATCAGCGTGAACTATTTCAGCGGCGAGCCAGTTTCACGCGCCGAAGCGCGAGAAGTGGGCGACGCCTGGGCGCCTTTTCGCTCGGTGGCCACATGGTACATTTGGCGCAGCCTCGACCCCCTGCCGGTGGAATACTGACACGATGGTGTTCACGCCGAGCCCGCTTGCAATCCCGAACTTTCATACTCTGCACGCATGAGCGGTGGACAGATGAGCAAACGACACTTCCTCGAATTCGAACAGCCCGTTGCCGAACTCGAATCGAAGATCGATGAGTTGCGGTATGTACAAAGCGAATCGGCCGTCGACATTTCCGAAGAGATCGATCGGCTGAGCAAGAAGAGCCTGCAACTCACGAAGGATCTGTACTCCAACCTGTCGCCCTGGCAGGTCACGCAGATCGCCCGGCATGCGCAGCGTCCCTACACGCTGGACTACATCAGCGAAATCTTTACCGATTTTCTGGAGCTGCACGGTGACCGCACGTACGCCGACGACCAGTCGATCGTTGGTGGTTTGGCGCGATTCAACGGTCAGTCCTGCGTGGTGCTTGGGCATCAGAAAGGGCGCGACACCAAGGAGCGCGGCTTGCGCAATTTCGGCATGTCGCGCCCCGAGGGCTATCGCAAGGCGCTGCGCCTGATGAAGCTTGCCGAGAAGTTCGGCCTGCCCGTTTTTACCTTTGTCGACACGCCGGGTGCCTACCCGGGTGTGGGCGCCGAGGAGCGTGGCCAGTCAGAAGCGATCGGGCGAAACATCTTCGAGATGGCGCAACTCGAGGTGCCGATCATCGCCACCATCATCGGCGAAGGCGGGTCGGGCGGGGCGCTGGCGATCAGCGTCGGTGACCAGGTCCTGATGCTGCAATACGCGATCTACTCCGTGATCTCACCTGAGGGTTGCGCGTCCATCCTCTGGAAGACCTCGGAGCGCGCCTCCGACGCTGCCGACGCGTTGGGGATCACGGCGCATCGACTCAAGGCGCTCGGCCTGATCGACAAGATTGTCAGCGAACCCGTGGGTGGCGCGAATCGAGACACGAAGCAGATGGCTGCGTTCCTGAAGCGCGCCTTGAGCGACGCGTCGCGTCAATTGAGCGACCTCAAGCCCAAGGAGCTGGTGCAGCGTCGCTACGAACGCCTGCGAGCCTACGGGCGCTTCAGCGACACCACCGAGCACTGAACGCAACGCCGTCGAATCGCCGGCGCTTCGCGGTGCGTCACGCATGAGCGTTGTCAAGCCGGTGTCGGAAGGGACGACGGGAAATATTGTCGCGGTCGCCTACAGCGGTGGCCGAGATTCATCGGCCCTGTTGCACGCAACCCTTGTTGCGGCAGCCCCGCTTGGCGTACACGTCGTAGCGCTGCACGTGCATCACGGCCTGAGCGAGCATGCCGATGCGTGGCTTGCACATTGCCGCGAGCAGTGCGCGAGCTGGGCGCGCCGCGGCCTGCCTATCACTTTCGCCGCAGAGCGCCTGACGGTTAGGCCCGCTTCGGGAGACAGCGTTGAAGCCTGGGCTCGCGAATGGCGCTACCGGGCGCTGCACCGATTGGCTGCAACGAATGGCGCCACCCTCGTCTTGCTCGCCCACCACCGGCTCGACCAAGCCGAAACCTTTCTGCTCCAGGCCTTGCGCGGCGCTGGCGTGGTCGGGCTGGCGGCAATGCCGCGCATTGCCCAGCGTGACGGTATCGCCTGGGCGCGGCCCTGGCTAAACCAACCCCGTGCGATCATCGAAGCGTATGTGCGCAGGCACCGGCTGCGTCACATCGAAGACGAAAGCAATGCCGATCCGCGCCACGCGCGCAATCGTCTGCGGCTTCAGGTATGGCCGGCGTTTTCGCTTGCCTTTCCACAGGCCGAAGCAGCCTTGGCGCAAAGCGCCGAGTGGGTGCAGCAGGCGGCAGCCGGATTGGCCGAGTTGGCGCAGATGGATCTGGCGAGCGTCGCGAACGATCGCGGCCTGGACCTGCAAGCCTGGAAGTTCTTGAGTCCAGCCCGGCGTGTGAATTCGCTGCGATCGTGGCTCCAAGGCCAGATCGGCCGTGCCGCATCAGCCAGTCTGGTGATGCGACTGATGTCCGAGGTGCAAGCGACGCGCAGCGCAAGTTGGCCGTGTCCAGAGGGCACATTGCGGCTGTATCGGGGCACCTTGGTCTACCGGCGCCACGTGCCGCACGCGCTGCCATCGCAGCGCGAATCGCAGTTGTGCGTGCGCCGTGCCGGGCTGTACAAGCTTCCCGGGTGGGAAGGGCAGGTGCGGGTTCAACGCATCGAGTGCGGCGGGGTGCCGATGGCTTGGCTGGGACACCTGGAACTTCGCGAGCGAAGTGGTGGTGAGCAGTTTCAAGCCGGGCCGGGCCGGCCACCACGCAGCCTCAAGAAGCAGTACCAGGCCGCTGCCGTTCCCCCTTGGTTGCGTGACGGCCCACTTTTCTACAGCGGGGGCCAGTTGATTTTTGCGCCAGGGCTTGGCATCGACGCGCGTGTCCTTGCCGTGCCAGGGCAGCCTCAAGTTGCGTTGGAGTGGCAGCGCATGCCGGCCGCGTAGCAGCCGCCCGACTAAACTACGCGGCTTCGCCGAACCGCCCGGCAAGAACCACCACGGCTCCGCTCGAACTTGACTTCATGGCACTCCTCGTTCACAAATACGGCGGCACTTCGATGGGCTCGACCGAGCGCATCCGCAGTGTCGCCAAGCGCGTCGCCAAATGGGTGCGCGCCGGTCATCAACTGATTGTCGTGCCCTCGGCGATGAGCGGCGAGACGAATCGACTGCTGGCCTTGGCCAACGAGCTCTCGCCAGCCGGATCGACACAGGCGCATTGGCGCGAGCTCGACATGATCGCCGCCACCGGTGAACAAGTGTCGGTCGGCTTACTCGCCATCGCATTGCAGGCCGAAGGCTTGGAGGCGGTGAGCTACGCCGGATGGCAAGTACCGATCACCACCGACAGCGCGTTCACCAAAGCGCGCATTCAGAGCATCGACGAGAAGCGTGTCAAGGCCGATCTGGCGGAAGGCAAGGTCGTCGTGATCGCCGGCTTCCAGGGCGTCGATGCGCTGGGCAACGTCACGACGCTGGGGCGCGGCGGGTCCGACACCTCGGCTGTGGCCGTGGCCGCGGCGATGAAAGCGGCCGAATGCCTGATCTACACCGACGTGGACGGCGTCTACACCACCGATCCGCGTGTCGTTCCCGAAGCGCGCCGCCTGAAGACTGTCAGCTTCGAAGAGATGCTGGAGATGGCCAGTCTGGGGTCCAAAGTGCTGCAGATTCGATCTGTCGAATTCGCCGGCAAGTACCGCGTTCCGTTGCGCGTGCTGTCCAGCTTCACGCCCTGGGACGTTGCCATCGACGAAGAGGCTGTGTCGGGTACGCTGATCACATTCGAGGAGGACGAAAAAATGGAACAAGCCATCGTGTCAGGCATTGCCTTCAATCGCGACGAGGCCAAGATCAGCCTGCTGGGCGTGACCGACAAGCCGGGCATCGCGCATCAGATTCTCGGGCCGGTGGCGCAGGCCAACATCGACGTGGACGTGATCATTCAGAACGTTTCACACCAGGGGCGCACCGATTTTTCATTCACCGTGCACCGCAACGACTCTGCGCGCACCATGGAACTGCTCAAGTCCACGGTGATGCCCAAGACGGGCGCGGCCGACCTGATCGGAGACCCGAAGATCTGCAAGGTCAGCATCGTGGGCATCGGCATGCGCTCGCATGTGGGCGTGGCCAGCAAGATGTTCGCGGTGCTGAGCGAAGAGGGCATCAACATCCAGATGATCACGACCAGCGAAATCAAGACCAGCGTTGTCATCGACGAGAAATACATGGAGCTGGCCGTGCGTGCGTTGCACAAGGCCTTCGATCTCGAGCAATCACCCGGTTGAGTGCGAACACAGGGCGCTAGAATGGCGCCCGGCGTCAGGAGCTGTGACCGAGTGGCCGAAGGTGCTCCCCTGCTAAGGGAGTATGTGGGCAAAACCTGCATCGAGGGTTCGAATCCCTCCGGCTCCGCCAACGCCCTGAACTTTCAGCCCGAAGAAGCACTTCCGGTCATGCGGTACCAGGCGGTTCCGGTTGCATCCACCTCGGCGATGGCCTCGCCGCGCTGCACCAGATAGTTCAGGCACGCAATGCTTTCGCCGGTGGCCAAACTCAGCAGCCCGGAACTGCTGGCGTCGATTGCCCGGCCGAACAGGGCGACGAACACGTCCACGGCGCGTTTGGGCTCGGCAAGGGTGTCGCGCAGCCGGTCCAGGATCCTCAGCTGCGAATCCGCAAGGTAGCGCAGCCGCGCGTGCAGGCCACGAAAGCATTCGTTGTGTGACGGCAGCACCAGCACGTCATCAGGAACTTCGCGCTCGATCTTGGCCAGAGATTCGAGCCAGCCTTGCATCGGATCGGCATCCGGTTCGGTGGGGTGGACCGACACGTTCGATGAAATTCGCGGCAGCACCTGATCCCCCGAGATCAACACCTTCAGCGCCGGGCAGTACAGGCAGGCGTGTTCGGGCGAATGGCCGGTGCCGACGATGACGCGCCACTCGTGCGTGCCGATCTGCAACGTCTGGCCGTCGATCAGGCGTCGGTAGCTCTCCGGCAGCGCGTGGATCTGCTTGCCGAAGTTGCCGAAGCGGACGCGGTAGTCTTCCAGCGCCGATTCGGGCCAGCCGGCACGGCGAAAGAATGACATCGCTTCATCGGGCGCTTCGCGTCCGGTGTCCGCGCACAGGACCCGGCAATTCAGGTACTCCTGGCGGGTCATCCACAGGCGGCAGCCGAACTTGCGCGTCAACCAGCCTGCCAGGCCCACATGATCGGGGTGCATGTGGGTGACAAAGACGCGAGTGATCGGGCGCTGGTCGGGTGCGTCAGCGAACAAGCCCCTCCAGGCATCCAGGCTTTCAGGCGTGCGCACCCCCGTATCGACGACAGCCCAGCCGTTGCCGTCATCGAGCGCCCACAAGTTGATATGGTTCAGCGCATAGGGCAGTGGCATGCGCAACCACAGCACGCCGGGTGCCACTTCCAGCAGCTTGCCGGGCCGCGGCGGCGCTTCGAAGGGGTAGATCAGCGTCGGTTTGTCGAGCCGTTCACGCTCGGTCTTGGATTCGCGCATCGGGGTTTCCTGCGGGGGAGTTGAACTGCGGGGCCGCTACATTGTCGTGTGCATTGCACCGCACGACTGCAGTTCACCAGGAGTCTTCGATGTACCCGGCAATTCATGCGCAGCGTCATCCCGAACGACCGGCTTTCGTCATGGCCGGCAGCGGCGTGGCCACCTCGTACCGGGAACTGGACGAACGCAGCAACCGCTTGGCGCACCTGCTCCGAGCCCACGGCTTGCGCCAGCGCGATCATTGCTGCGTGTTCATGGAAAACAATGAACACTACATCGTCGCCAACGCCGCGGGCGAGCGCAGTGGCCTGTACTACACCTGCATCAACTCGTTTCTGACGGCGCAAGAGCTTGCGTTCATTGTCGACAACAGCGATTCGCGGGTGCTGATCACGTCGCGCGCCAAGCGAGACGTCGCGGCGCAGGCGATGGCGCAGTGCGCAAAGTTGCGCCTCGCGCTGATCGTCGATGGCCCGAGCGACGGCACGTTTGTCAACCTGGAACAAGCCTGCGGCGCGTTTGCCACGACGCCAATCGCCGATGAATGGCTGGGCACGCCGATGTTGTATTCATCCGGCACCACCGGCCGGCCCAAGGGCGTGTTGCGGCCGCTGCCGGACAACCCGCCAAGCGAACCGCTGTCGCTGTTCAATTTCCTGTCAAAGCTGTGGCGCTATCGAGAAAACATGGTCTACCTCTCGCCAGCGCCGCTGTATCACTCGGCGCCGCAGGCGGCGGTGTCGTTGTGTGTGCGCAGCGGGGGCACGGCGATCATCATGGAGCACTTCGATCCCGAGCAATACCTCGCCTTGATCGAGAAGTACCGCGTCACGCACAGCCAGCTTGTGCCGACGATGTTCAACCGATTGCTCAAGCTGCCCGACGCCGTGCGAGGGCGTTACGACCTGTCGTCGCTGGAGGTCGCGATTCATGCCGCCGCGCCATGCCCCGTGCAGATCAAGGAACGCATGATCGAATGGTGGGGCCCCATCGTTCACGAGTACTACGGCGCCACGGAAGGCCTGGGCTTCACAGCGTGCAACAGCCAGGAATGGCTGGCGCACCGCGGCACGGTCGGCAAGGTGATGCTCGGCGACCTGCACATCTTGGACGAACAGATGCGCCCTGCCGCCAAAGGCGTGCCGGGCGAGATCTGGTTCAAGACAGCCGCGCCGTTCGAGTATTACAACGACCCGCAGCGCACGGCGCAGAGTCGTTCGCCTGACGGCAGCATGACCACAGTGGGTGACGTGGGCTATGTCGACGACGACGGGTTTCTCTTCCTCACCGACCGCTCGACGTTCATGATCATTTCCGGCGGCGTCAACATCTACCCGCAAGAGTGCGAGAACCTGTTGGTGACGCACCCCGTGGTGGCAGACGCTGCCGTGTTCGGCGTGCCCAACGAAGACCTGGGTGAAGAGGTCAAGGCCCTTGTGCAGTTGGTCCCGAGCATTGAACCCGGGCCGGCGCTTGAGGCCGAACTTATTGCCTTCTGCCAGGAACACCTCGCGAAGCTCAAATGCCCCAGGAGCATTGAATTCGATCCGGCGTTGCCGCGCTTGCCCACGGGCAAGTTGTACAAGAAGGCGCTTCGCGAGCGCTATTGGGCCGGCAAGGCGACTCGCATCGTTTGACGTTGCGCTCTTGATCACTGGCCTGGGCGGACCGACGGATGGGGCTGCGACAATGGCTCGATGAATCCTGGGTTGTGGAGCCTCGTCGCGCTTGCGCTCGTCAATGTGGCGCTCCTGGCGTGGCTGATCCTGCGAAGCAATGCGCCGCATTCGCTGGGCGATCAATTTGTCGGCGAGTATCGCGACGCCGCGCAGCGGCTGGAGCGCGAACTGCGCGACGAAGTGGCGCGCAGCGCGCAAGCAACACGCCAGGAACTTGCCGCGACGCTCGGTGTGTTTCAGCAGACCTTGTTGCACCAGCAGGGAGACGTGGCGCGCACGCAGAACGAGCAGATCGATTCATTCCGTACCCAACTTTCCGCCACGCAGCAAGCGGTGTCGCAGGCGCTGCAGGTGGCCTCCGGCACTTTCGCGCAGCAAGGTCTTGCTGGCCGTGAGGCGCAAGACGCCGCCTTGCGGCGCCATGGCGAAGCGATGGCGCTGACGCAACAGCGATCAAGCGAATTGCTCAACGAACAACTGCGCGTCGTTGCGCTGGCCAACGAGCGGGCCCTGGCCGAGGTGCGTGCGACGGTGGAGCAGCGCCTGGCAGGGCTGCAAAGCGGCAACGAGCAGAAGCTCGAGCAGATGCGCGCGACGGTCGACGAAAAGCTGCATGCGACGCTCGAGCAGCGCCTGGGTGAGAGTTTCAAGCAAGTGGCGGACCGGCTCGAGCAGGTGCATCGCGGCCTGGGGGAAATGCAGCTTCTGGCCAAGGACGTGGGTTCGCTCAATCGCGTGCTGAACAACGTCAAGACGCGGGGCATCTTCGGCGAAGTGCAGCTGGCCGGCCTGCTTGAACAAGTGTTCACGCCCGATCAGTACGCGCGAAATGTCGAGACGGTGCCGGGCAGTGGCGCGCGGGTGGAATTCGCGATCAAGCTGCCGGGGCGGCGTGACGACGGCCAGCCCCTGTGGTTGCCGATCGACGCGAAGTTTCCGCGCGAAGATTACGAACGCCTGCTCGACGCCCAGGAACGCGCCGATGCGCCCGGCGCGGAAGCCGCAGGCCGAGCCGTCGAACAGCGCCTTCGGCTGGAGGCCCGGACGATCCGCGAAAAATACGTTGCCGCGCCGCATACGACGGAGTTCGCGATTCTTTTCGTTCCCACGGAGGGCCTTTACGCCGAAGCGCTGCGCCGCCCCGGGCTGATGGAGGCGTTGCAGCGCGATTTCCGCGTCATGCTGACTGGGCCGACGACGCTGCTCGCCACGCTGAACAGCCTGCAGATGGGATTCCGCACGCTCGCGCTCGAGCAGCGCAGCGCCGAAGTGTGGGAAGTCCTGGGCGCGGTGAAGACCGAATTCGCCAAGTTTGCCGACGTGCTGGCCAGAACCAAACGCAAACTCGACGAGGCGAGCAGCACGATCGACCTGGCGCAGACCCGAACGAATGTGATGGCGCGCACGCTCAAGTCGGTGGAGGGCCTGCCGGAATCGCGAACAGATGCCCTGCTGCCAGGCCTGCAAGCGGAGTTGGCTGACGACAGCAATGACTGACGCGCCGCGGGCGCGCAGTGCCGACGACGCGACGCCTGCACCTCAGGCAAAAGTCATGTTGGCATTGATCGTGGGGCAGGTGTGTCTGCATTCCTCGATGACGGGCCTTCGTCTTGCGACACCGCTCCAGGTGCTGCGCCAGGGGCATGCCGAATGGGCGGTGGGCGTGCTGCTCGGCTTGTTCGCGTTGTCGCCCATGGTCTTCGCGTTTGCGGCCGGGCGCCATGCCGACCGCAGTGGCTACCACGCACCAATGCGCTTGTCGGTGCTGCTCACCGTGGCCGGTGGTTTGGTTGCGGTAGCAGCCACCTGGGTCGAGGTGGCGCAATTCGCCATGTTGTGCCTTTGCGCCGTGTTGAGTGGCGCCGGTGCGACCTACGGCATGATCGCCATACAGCGCACGGCTGGCCGCACTGCGGTCGGCAGCACCGAACTCAAACGGGTCTTCAGTTGGCTCGGGATTGCGCCGGCTGTGGCCAACGTCATCGGCCCAGTGCTCGCCGGCGTCATGATGGACTGGGCCGGTGTACGCTGGGCCTACTTGGCGCTGGCCGTGGTTCCGCTGCCTGGGTTGCTCTCGGCACGCTGGATAGCGAAGGAACCGCCCAGGGCAGAGGCTGCGGCACAAGTCAACAGCAATCCCTGGGACTTGTTGCGCCTGCCGGGGGTGCGCCGCCTGCTGTTTGTGAATTTGTTGCTTTCGGCGAGTTGGGACGTCCATGCGTTTGTCGTCCCGATCCTCGGCCACGAGCGTGCATTCAGCGCTACGGCGATTGGTGTCATTCTCGGCGCCTTCGCCGCAGCGGTGACGCTTGTTCGCCTTCTCATTCCCGTGCTCGCGCATCGCCTGCCCGAAGTCAGTGTGCTGGCGGGGGCGATGTTTGGTACGGGCCTGGTGCTTGGTGTCTATCCTTTGGTGCACACGGCGTGGCTGATGGGGCTGTGTGCCGTTTGTCTGGGATTCACTTTGGGCGCGGTGCAGCCGATGATCTTGAGTGCGTTGCACCAGTTGACGCCTTCGCAGCGCCATGGCGAGGCGATCGCGCTACGCACCATGACCATAGGCTTGGCGAGTTCCGCCATGCCGTTGCTGTTCGGTGTGGTGGGCGCCGCTGTGGGCGCGGCGTCGCTGTTCTGGGCCACGAGTGCGGCCGTCATGTTGGGGTCAACTCAGGCTCGCGCTGTCGGTCGCGCGATCAGGCGCAGCGAATCGCTCAGAACTTGATGGTTCCCGGGCCCGCAGTGGGTGGCTCGGCAGGCGCTTCAGGGGTTGGGTTTGTGGCGGGTTGCGCCGCTGGGGCGGGGCGGGCCGCAACGCTTTCACTGGGCTGCGTCAGCGGCGTTCGCTCCGGGTAGCGGTAGTTCGCGGGCAAGCGCGATTCGCGCGGGTAACCTGCCGCGTCGAGGTACGAATTCCAGAGCTCGGACGTGAATCCGCGCAGGGTTTGCGCACCCAGGGTCAGCGTTGGCGCGTCGCGTCCGCCGGTGAGGCGCTCCAGCGCGTCGCTGTCTTCCGGCGTGGCCACGACTTTTTCACTGTAGGGAACGCCGCGTTGGCGAAGCAGCTGGCGTGCCGAATCGCATGGGGCACAAGCGCGTTCGGTCACGAACAGGTTGACGGGATAACGCGAAACCGCCTGGCGCAGTTCGGTGGGCAGGGCTACTTCGGACGGACCCGCGGCGCCGCGTCCGCCCAGCGCCGTGGCTTTGCCATCGCTGGGCGGGGGCACGCGGTCGGTATAAGTAATCTTGCCATCGGGTCCGACCACCTTGTACTGTGCCTGGGCGTCGCCGACCATCAAGGCGGCCGCAAGTGGCAGGCACCCGGCGATCGTGACCGTCAAGTCTCGTCGAAGTGACGCAATATTCATGGTGCTCCCTCGTGTCTTGGGCATGGCGCGAATCTAGCGCAGCGCAGCTCTTCCCTCAAGGCGACTTTCGCGCGAAAACGCCGGTTTGACGCTCTGCGGCCTCGGCGGTATTGGCCAGCAGCATCGCGATCGTCATCGGTCCGACACCCCCGGGCACCGGAGTGATGGCCGAAGCCACCTGCGCCACGCCAGCAAAGTCGACGTCGCCGCACAACTTGCCTGTGCCGTCACGGTTCATGCCGACGTCAATGACCACTGCGCCGGGCTTGACCATGTCGGCCGTCACGGTGTTGCGCCGGCCGACTGCGGCCACCAGGACGTCGGCCTGGCGTGTGTGGCAGCTCAGGTCAGGCGTGGCGCTGTGACAGATCGTCACCGTGGCGTTGGCCTGCAACAGCATCATCGCCATCGGCTTTCCCACAGTGTTGCTGCGACCGATCACGACCACATGCTTGCCGCGCAGATCGAGTCCCGTGCTCTCGATCAGTTTCATGCAGCCGTAGGGCGTGCACGGCCGCAAGCCAGGCAGGCCGCTGGCCAGTTCGCCGGCGCTGAGCACGGAAAAGCCGTCGACGTCCTTGCGCGTGGCAATCGTCGCGATGACGACGTGCGGATCGATGTGCCGGGGCAATGGCATCTGCACGAGGATGCCGTGCACGCTGGGATCGTCATTAAGCGCTTTGACGCGCGCCAGCAATTCGGCCTGGGTCAGCGTGGTGTCGAATTTCTCGAACACGGAATGCAGGCCGGCTTCGATGCACGCCCTGATCTTGTGGCGCACATACACCTGACTGGCCGCATCGTCGCCCACCAGGATCACGGCCAGGCCCGGCTTGATGCCGTGCTGGGTCATGGCGAGGGCGCGTTGGGCCACATCGGCCCTTACCTCGCGCGCCAGGGCCATGCCGTCAATGATTCGGGCGTTCATGAGCTCGTCGTATCAAAGAAAAAAGCCGCTGCGGGAGCGGCCTTTGTGGATCCTGGAATCCGCGCCAACCGAAGCATCAAACCTTCGTCTGGGCGCCCAGGGCAATCTTGAGCAAGTCTGCGACCGTGTTCGCGTTGAGCTTTTCCATGATGTTGGCGCGGTGCGCCTCGACGGTCTTGATGCTGATGCCCAGATCATCGGCAATCTGCTTGTTCAATCGGCCGGCGACGATGCGCTCGAGCACCTGCGCTTCGCGTGTCGTCAGGCGCGACAGCAGCGCGTCGCGGCTGGCGGCTTCCTGGTGCTGCGAGAACGCGGAGCGGGCCTGCTCCAGCATGCCTTCAACCAGACCCAGAAGTTCGTCTTCCTTGAAAGGTTTTTCGATGAAGTCCATGGCTCCCTTCTTCATCGTCGTCACGGCCATCGGCACATCGCCATGCCCGGTGATGAAGACGATGGGCAGTGGTGACCGGCGCTCCATCAGGCGATCTTGCAGTTCCAGGCCGCTCATGCCGTCCATGCGGATGTCGGCGATCAGGCAGGCCACCTCGCGCGGATCGAAGCGCGAGAGAAACGACTCCGCGGAGTCGAAGCACTTGACCCGGTAGTCCTTGCCCTCGAGCAACCACTGCAAGGAATCACGCACGGCTTCATCGTCATCGACGACATAGACCGTTCCCTTTTTCGGAATCAGGCTCATGGAATGACTGCCGGTTTGTGTGTGATGGGGGTCTCGCTACGCGGTGTCTCAACGGGCAGCGTGAAGGAGAAACGGCAGCCGACTGCGACATTTCCATTGTAGAGGTTCTGGGCTCGAATCCGGCCCCGGTGGCTCTCTACGATGGTGCGGCACAGGCTCAGGCCGATACCCAGACCGTCGGCCTTGGTCGAAAAGAAGGCCTCGTAGAGTCGCGCGATCACCTCGTCGCGCAGACCCGGTCCCATGTCGGTGACGCTGAATTCAATCACGCCGCCGTCTTCCGGTGTGTGGCGAGGAATGACTCGCAGCTCGATGTTCCTGCGCCCCGACGGCATTTGCGCGTTGTCGACGGCCTCGGCGGCATTCTTCAGCAGGTTGAGCACCACCTGTTCGATCAGGATCGGATCGACCATCAAGGTCGGCAGGCGCTGCGCGACGTAGGTCTGGATCGTGACGTTGCGGCGTCGCAATTCGATTCCCGCCAAATCCACCGCGTCTTCGACGATGCTGTGCGCCTGCGCTGCCTGGCGCTGCGGCTCGCTGCGCTTCACGAAGGCGCGAATGCGATGGATGATCTGCCCGGCGCGTTGTGCCTGGCGCGATGTCTTTTCGAGCGCCGCGATCAGGTCCTCCTCCTGGATGCCGCCGCCCTTGACACGCGAGATCACGCCGTTGCAATAGTTCGTGATTGCCGTGAGCGGCTGGTTCAATTCGTGCGCTACCGACGACGCCATTTCACCCATCGTCACCAGACGGCTCGTCATCTGCGCCTTGTCCGCCTGCTGTGCGGCCTGCGCCTCGGCATGCTTGCGCGCCGTGATGTCAGTGGCGATGAGCATTTGCGCGAGGCGACCGTCGGTCCATTGCAGGTAACGCGCGCGCACGTCGAACCACTTCTGAAGCGGGGCGACGAGCACTTCGCGCGAGTCGGAGCCTGCCTCCGTGAGTTCGCGCGTTGGCAGCCCACCGAGGTGTTCGACTGCATCGTCCATATCGGCCAGGTAGGGTCGGCCCGGCTCCACCCCGGCCAACAAGGCATGGCCCTGGGAGTCGGCACCGAACCACACGCGGTACGAGCGGTTCGCGAAAAGCAGTTCACCTTGCTGCACCGAGAGCACCGACACCGCGGCGTCGAGCCCTTCGAGTACGGTCGTGAAGCGCTCGTGCGATGCGGAGAGTTGATCGCGGATACGCTTGGCCTCGGTGATGTTTGTCATCGAGGTCATCCAGCCGGTTTGCTGACCCTTGGGGTCGATGAGCGGCGAGACGTACATGCGCGAGTCGAACAGGACGCCGTCCTTGCGGCGCACCTTGACCTCGATACCACCGGCCGGGCTGCGGCCCTGGAGCTCCTGCTGCAGCAGGCGCGAGTTTTCTTCCAGGCGCTCCGGCGGCCAGTACGGGAACGGCGGCTTGCGGCCGATCAGATCCGCTTCAGCAAATCCCGTCATTGCACAGAAAGCCGGATTCACATAGGTGATGCGGCCTTCCTTGTCCATCGCGCGCATGCCGGTCAGCATGGAGTTTTCCATCGCGCGGCGAAAGTTGGTTTCATTGAGCAACGCAAGCTGCATGTGGCCCCGGTTGCGCATGTGGCGCCAGGTGCCGAGCAACATCCACACCGTCAGCACCGACAGCGCCGCGACGATCCAGAACAGCGTGCTGCTGATCAATCCAGCGGAGGTGCGATAGCCCTGGCCGCGCAGCACGAGGCCGTTTCCGGCCGGTGCGAGCGGAACCTCGTGAACGATCGAGGGACGTGCGGGTTTGCCGCTCACGGTAGGGACCACCGTACCGGCGAGCATCCGGTCTTGCGCGTCGAGCAAGACGATGGCGTGCCGATTCGATACCTCGGCGGGAACGAAGTAGCGAATCAGGTTCTCGACTGAATATTCGGCAACCAGGGTACCGGTGAACGCGTTTCGGTCGAGCAAGGGAATATGAACCTGGAACACGACGGTGCCATGGTCGTCGTCGAAGGGCAACGAATACACCGGTTGGCGCAGGTTCTGCGCGGCGGCGAATGCGCTCTCGGCTGCACCTCCCTTGCCGGGTACCGGGGCCGACGCCGCTTCCGCCGGGCCGGCCACGACCTCGGGCTGGAAGCTGCCTGCCGAGTGGCTGGCTTTGCGCGTGCGGTTTGCAGCGAGCCACGTCAACTGCGTGATCTCAGGCCGCTCCTGAGTGAAGAATTCTGCGTCGCCGAGAAACTCGGCCGGATCGATGACGCGCGTGACGATGTCGCGCGCGATGCGCACCAGTTGTTCCTGGTTCTCGATCAGCCGCAGGCGGATTTGCTGCTGGGTGATCTCTGTATCGCGCTTGACGGAGTCCTGCTCGCGCTCGAATTCCTCATTGCGCAGATACCAAAAAGCCAAGATGATCGCCCCCAGAAAGAGCACGACCGAGGCGAGCGGCGCGAAGGTTGCGTAACGATCCTGGCGCGCGACCGACTGGCGGCGCCACCAATGCGAGATCAGCCGAATGAGCCAACGGCGTGCTCCGAGGTTTGAGTCGGCCGCATGTGTCGCTGGTCGCATGTGCCGATTATCGAGCCCGGGATGTTGCGAGTGATTGTCATATTACGAAACGAGAATTCATTATTTGGAATTCGCGACAGATTGTGCGAGACTGCGCCGCCTCAAATCGACCAAACCAAACTCGGAGACGAAGATGTCTGCAATGCCTGAACCACTCTTAGGCGCAGCGGCGAACGACGCCGACTCTCAGGAAACCCGGGAGTGGCTGGACGCCCTGTCCGGCGTGATCACTGCCGAAGGCCCGAACCGCGCCCATTTCCTGATCGAGCAGTTGTTGGAGCACGCGCGACAGGCCGGCATTGACATGCCGTTCTCCGCGAACACAGCCTACGTGAACACCATTCCGACTGACCAGGAAGAGCGTTGTCCGGGCAACCTGGAGATTGAAGAGCGGCTGCGCGCCTACATGCGCTGGAACGCGATGGCGATGGTGGTCAAGGCGAATCGCCTGAATCCGGCCGATGGTGGCGACCTTGGCGGCCACATTTCCAGCTTTGCGTCGCTGGCGACGATGTTCGGCGCGGGCTTCAATCATTTCTGGCACGCCGAAAATGAAGGCCATGGCGGCGACCTGCTGTACATCCAGGGACACTCCTCGCCCGGAATTTACGCTCGGGCCTTCATGGAGGGGCGGATCAGCGAAGAGCAGCTTTTGAACTTCCGCCAGGAAGTCGACGGGCGCGGCATCTCAAGCTATCCGCACCCCAAACTGATGCCAGAGTTCTGGCAGTTCCCCACGGTGTCGATGGGACTGGGGCCGTTGATGTCAATCTACCAGGCGCGGTTTCTCAAGTACCTGCACGCCCGCGGCATCGCCAACACCGAGAACCGCAAGGTCTGGGTGTTCTGCGGCGACGGCGAAATGGACGAGCCCGAATCGCTGGGCGCGATCGGCCTGGCGGCGCGCGAAAAACTCGACAACCTCATCTTCGTCATCAACTGCAATTTGCAGCGCCTGGATGGCCCGGTGCGTGGGAACGGCAAGATCATCCAGGAGTTGGAAAGCGAATTTCGCGGCTCGGGCTGGAACGTCATCAAGCTGCTCTGGGGCAATTACTGGGATCCGCTGCTCGCGCGCGACAAGGACGAAATTCTGCGCAAGGTGATGATGGACACGGTGGATGGCGACTACCAGGCGATGAAAGCCAACGACGGTGCCTTTGTGCGCAAGAACTTCTTCGGCAGGCACCCCAAGCTGCTGGAGATGGTGGCGAAGATGAGCGACGAAGACATCTGGCGCCTGCAGCGCGGCGGACACGACCCGCAGAAGGTCTACGCGGCCTATCACCGCGCCGTGCACCATAAGGGCCAACCGACGGTGCTGCTGATCAAGACCGTCAAG
>JANNKM010000044.1:0-12671 GCA_031396305.1 Rhizobacter sp. | reverse complement strand
GTGATGCCGAGCGGTGCCGGTTTCTCGCGCGTTGCAGCCGACGTCCTTCTGCCGCCCACGCTCCTTGGCCGGGGTGGAGCCGTTTCGCCCTCCTCGGGCCAGATCAGGCGGGGGTCGAAGCTCGCCGCGGCGAGCATCGTCGCGATCACGACGGCGCCGAACGCCAGCAGGCCGGCTTCCGGGCTCACGCTGGCAAACGCGCCGAAGCGCACCATGCCCACGAGAATGACGACGACGAACACGTCGAGCATCGACCAGTGGCCCACGGTTTCGAGCACTCGGTACAGGCGCGCGCGTTCAACCTGGCGCCAGCGCGAACGAAAGTGCGCGGTCACGACGAGCAGCACGAGCGAGGCAATTTTCAGTATCGGCACGGCGATGCTGGCGACGAAGACGATGACCGCGAGTTCCCACGAACCGGAGTGCCACAGCTCGGCAATGCCGCCCAGGATGGTGTGCTCATCTCGGCCCAGAACGCTGGCGGTGCCCATCACGGGCAGCACGTTCGCTGGAATATAGAGCAGCACCGCGGCGGCCAGGTAGGCCAGCGTGCGCTGCAGGCTGTAGGGCTTGCGCTCATGCAAGGCAAACAGGCAGCGCGGGCAGCGCGGCGTGGCAGCGCCGGGGGACGACGCGTGCGATATCTTCGACACCATGCCGCAGCATTCGCAACCCCACAGGCCGAGCGAGCGTGCACTGACAGCCTGCGGGTTCACGCCGCGACCCTCTGCGCGCGCCACCACAAGCCGTGCAGGCCGGCCACGTGTTCGGCCGTCAGCAGCACCGTCAGCGCGGCGTAGGCAAAGATGCCCGCACCGGGCACCACGCTGGCCATGCCGGCGCTGCGCACGATCGCGACCAGGGTGCCGAGCAGGAACACCTCGACCATGCTCCAGCGCGTCAGCCAGTGCAGCGCGCGCATCGCCGGCAGGAAGGCGGCCGAGCGCCGGCCCAGCACCAGCGGCACCAGCACCCCCAGGCGCAGCAGGATCACGAGCAGCGGAAATCCAAACGCAGTGGCACCGGCCAGAATCGCCACCGCTTCCTGGCCGGTATCCCAGGTCTGCGCGATCGCCTGCGGCAGCGTCGCCTCGACGCTGATGCCGCCGAGGTCGAGCGTGACGATATTCGCAACGTTGCCGATGACGAACACGATCAGCGCCGCGACCGCCAGTGCCAGCAGGCCTTCGGGGCCGAGCCGGTGGCCGCGACCGAGCGTCGAGCCGCAGCGCGTGCAGCGCGCCACCTCGTATTCCGCCAAGGCTTCGCGCGAATGCACGGCGTCACACCCTTCGCAAACGACCAGCGCGGGGTAGACGGCGACGCGCTCGCCGCGGTGCTCGGGGTGGTCCACCCAGCCCAGGCGCCAGAACAGGCGGTGCAGGATCAGGCCCATGGGCTGGAGGCGGGGAACGGGCGGGGTTGCGGCACGGCTCGATTCTGCACCGTCGCAGGCGTCGGGCTCAAGGCGCGGGTGCCGCGGCCCGCTGCGTCTTGGCCTGCGCCACTTGCTGCTCCAGGCGCTGAATGTCGGCAATCAGGCGCCCCGCGATCAGGCCCACGACCTCGAAACCAAATGCCGGGTTCTGGAAGTAGAGCTGGTTCAAGTCGCTCTCGCCGATCGTGAGCACGCGGCAGCGCTCGGCGCAACGCGCGGTGAGCGTGCGGCGCCGGTCCGGCGAGAAGAACGCGATTTCGCCGAAGATGCGCCCGGGCTCCAGAAAGACCCCGATCTCGACGAGTTCGATGCGGCCTTCGGCAAGGAAGTACAGGTCCTTGGCAGGATCGCCCTTCTTGAACAGCACGGTGCCGGCCTTCAGGTCCTTCTTTTTCATGTACGGCTTGAGCCACACGCCCGACATGTCGCGCCGCGCCGCGGCGTGCGTCACGCGGCGCGTCAGCCGGATCATCTCGATCGCGCGGTAGATGTTGATCGGCAGCAGCACGCCGTGCAGGATCATCATCGGCAGCGACGGGTAGAGCAGCCCGTACATGAAAAAGCCGACGTTGCTGCCCACCGCGAGCCAGCGCAGCGGCACCATGATGCGCAGGAACGAGCTGACGATCGTCAGCGCCGAGGCCACGCCCGCCGACGCCAGCGCCAGCACGCCCGTGGGCGTGGACAGCGCAGCTTGCACCGTCGCGACCGCGATCGCGAGGATTTCGGAGAGGGATATTTGCATTGTCTTCTACCCTGGGCGCAATCCGCCCCTTGGCGTGCCGCCTGCCGGGCACGGCCTGCGAGGCTGAGGCGGGATTGTGCGGCTCGATTATCCGGCGCCCGGGCTCGCGGTGCGCCTGCACCGGGCGAGACCGGCGCAAGGGGTGGGGCGCTGGCCTCACAGTATCTTCAAGTATCTACCAGAAGTATACTTACGATCCAGCAGATACTTGAAGGTACTTCAGTGCAAGACCTTTGGCACTTCCCTCGCCCTGACGACGCCGACCGGATCGTCGGCACGCTCAAGGTGGGCCTGGTGTCGGCGCTGGCCATCATCGAGCCGCGGCGCCGCGGCAAGACGACGTTCCTGCTCGAAGACCTGTCCCCCGCGGCGCTTGCCGCAGGCATGACCCCGCTCTACATCAATCTTGCGGCAACGTCCGGGGGCCTCGAACCCTACCTCGCCGCAGTGATCCGAACCGCGGTGGTCGATGCAGGGGGGACGCTGACGTCGCTGAAGGCGCTGCGCAGGGCTCGCGTCAAGAAGATTTCGGGTAAGGCCAGCCTGGTGTCGGCGGAGATCGGCGGCGAAGTCGAACTCGGCCCGGCCTCGCCCCACGGCGAGCTGGCCGCCGCGTTCGGCGAGTTGGCCGGGCTGAAGAAGGACGTGGTGCTCCTGCTCGACGAGGTGCACCGGCTCGGCGAAAGCGCTGCGCACGAGGTGGCGTGGAGCCTGCGCTCGCTGCTGGACATGCACCGCCGACGCATGAAAGTCATCGCGACGAGTTCGTCGGCGGCGTCGTACGAGTTGCTCGTCAGCGGCGAGAAGCGGGCCTTCAATCGATGGTTCACGCGCACGTCGCTGGCGCCGCTGGGCGATGCATTCGTCGGCCACCTTGCCGCGGTGACACGCAAGCACTTTCCCAAACATGGCGTCTCGAAGGCCGATCTCGCGGCGGCGTTCGCGGCGCTCGGGCACAGCCCGAAATTCCTGCGTGACTACCTGAACCAGCGCATCCTGAACCCGAACCTGAGTCATGACGCAGCGTTGCAGCTCGCCGCTGCCGAGGCGGCGCGCGAAAGCGGCCACGAAGACGCATTCGTGCGGCTCGTGCCGCTGCAAAAGATCGCGCTCGTGGCGATTGCGTCTGGCCAGAAAGAGCTGTTCGGCGAAGCGACGTTGCAGGCCGCCGGCAGTGTGCTCACCGGCGAGCCGGTGTCGAAAACGCTGATGCAGAAGGCGCTGCGTTCGCTCGCGATGAACGGCTGGATCATCCGCGCCGCGCGCGGCGAATATGTGCTGGCGGACCGCCTGTTCGAACAGTGGCTGGGCGAGCAGATCAAGACGGGTCTGCTGCCGGCCCCGGCGCCGATCAAAGGCTGAAACCTTGGGCGGTCGGTCTTCAGCAGGGCGCACCGGTCAGCCGATGTCTTGATGCAGGCACAGGATGTTGCCTTCCGGATCGTCGAACCAGGCCGCCTTCTCGGAGCCGAGCACGCACACGTGCTCGACCGTCTTCAGCCCGGGCAGGTCGTAGTCGGCGAAGCGAACGCCGCGCTGCTGCAGCTCGCGCACCGTAGCGTTGATGTCGGCCACGCGAAAGCTCAACGCGGTGTGATCGGCCTTCGTGCCTTCCGGCTTCGGAAACAGCGCCACCTCGGTACCGGCGCAGCGGTAGACGAACTTGCCGTCGGGCTTGGCGCCGACCGGCTCGAGGCCGAGGCAATCTTCGTAGAAGCGGCGCGCACGCACGAGGTCTTTCACCGGCAGCATGCAGGTGACGTTGCATCCGGCGAGGCCGCTCACTTCATCGCTCCCGCCACCACCCAGTTCTCGATCGGCGGCTTGTTGCTGCGCAGCATGGTCGCGGTGGCGTCGAGCTTGTCGCCGCGCACCACGCCTTTCCACTGCAGCTTGCCGTGTTTGGGGCTCTCGGTCTCGGCTTCGAATCGCACCTCGTCGCCGTGCACGCTCACCTTGTACGGCGCGTCCGAATAGCCGTAGCGATCGCAAGCGCTCGAACGGAAGCGCCCGCCCTGGAAGCGCAGGGTGTCGGCGTCGCCCGACGTCTTGCCGCGCTCGAGGAAAACACCCTTGAAGCTGCGACCGTCGAGCGCCGCAGCGTCGGCGAACGCCGGGATTGAACATGCACCGAGCGTTGCAACGAGAGCGGCGCGGCGCGACAGGAACGGGTTCGGCATCATATTGACCTCCGGTTTGAACAGGCACTGCAAGGGTAGACGCGAACCGCGCCTGTGACGATGCGCAAGATTGCGTACGACCGCCGTGCGTGCGGCCGGGTGCAACGTTCAGCGTTCAGCGGCGGCGCGCCGACTTCGCCATCGCGACAGGCGACGCCCGACGCGTACCGGCTCGCGTGGGTGCTGCTGCCACGCGCGGCGTTGCGACGCGCGGCGGCGCCGGGACGCGCAGGTCCGCCAGCAGCCGCTCGGCGGCGACGCTGAAGCGCTGCGGGTCGGCGTACGAGCGCGCGAGCATCATCGCGCCCTCGAGCGCGCCCAGCAGCATGGCAGCCGCCTCGCGCGGCGCACCTTCACAGCGCAGCGTCCCGGCGTCCCGGCCTGCCTTGAGCACCGCCGCGAGCCAGCGCTCGTTGACATCGAAGTAATGCTGCAGCATTTGCTGCATCGGCTCGGGCAACGTGCCGTGCTCGGCGGCGAGCATGCCGCACAGACACATCCGCTCGTCGGCGAGCACATCCGAGTAGATGCGCACATAACGGCGCAGCTTGTCGAGTTCGTCTGCGGCCTGCCGCTCGATGGCGTCGAGCGCGTCGACGAAGTTGCGCTCGTAACGCTCGATCAGGCGCCGGCCGAGTTCGGCCTTGCTCGGAAAGTGGTAGTGCAGGCTGGCCTTGGTCACGTGCAGCTCGGCGGCGATGTCGGCATAGCTGAAGCCGTTGAAGCCACGTGTCTGCACCAGGCGCGCCGCGATGTCGAGGATGCGCTGCGACGTGTCCTTTTCGGCGATGCGGGTGTTCATGGCCGGCACTCTAGTCGACTTACCTACTGGTTGACAAATTGCCAACCAGTAGGTAGGCTGGCCCCTTCTGCCCGGAGCCCGACCCATGGCGCACACCTTGCCGGCAACCTCCAAACCGCTTCGGCGCGCGGACCTGCAGCTCGCGCTCGATTTCGTCAGCGACCTGACGGACACGATCGACGACGCCGAAGCGTTTGCGCGCTGCGGCGTCGAGCAGCTGCCCCGGCTCGCAGCGTCCGAGATAACGACATTTTCGCTGTGCGATCTGCGCCGCCACCGCCGCCATGTCGTTGGCTTCCCGTCGGTTGCCATCGACGCGCAGGCGCGCGCCAACTTCGACCGGCATTTCGACGCGCATCCGCTCGTGCGTTACCACGCGGTCGACGGCGGTCAGTTCGCGCGCCGCATCAGCGACTCGGTGGCGTTTGCCGCATTTCGCGAAACAGCCCTGTACGACGAATACTATCGACCGGTCGGCATCGACCACGCGGTGGCACTGCCGGTGCACGTTGGAGATGGCTGGCTCGTCAGCTTCGTGCTGAATCGGCGCGGCAGCGATTTCAACGACCGCGAGGTGGCGCTGCTCGATCAGGTGCGCCCGACGGTCACCAGGCTGTTTCGCCGCAGCGCAATGCTCGAGCAAATCCGCCGGGCGTGGCTGGGCGATGTGGGCGCGACGGCGGTGCCGCTGCAGCCGTCGTCGCTGCGGCTCACCGCGCGCGAGCGCGACGTGTTGCGTTGGGTCGCCGCCGGTAAGACCGACCGCGACATCGCCGAGATCCTCGCCATCAGCCGTCGCACCGTGCACAAGCACCTCGAGCATATATACGCCAAGCTCGGCGTCGAAACGCGAACCGCTGCAGTGATGCGCGCTTGGGGCGCTCACTAGGAATCAACGCCGCGGCGCAGCGCGGCTCTCCTTGTCGATGGCCACGATGTCTAGCAGTGCCTGGCGCTCGTCGAAGAACGCCAGGCTGTAGATCTCGCGGATGCGGCCGTTCGGATCGATCAGGTAAAGCCGCGCCGGATGGTCGACGTCCCCGTCGGGGAGGATCTTCGTCCACTCGTCGTACGCCGCCAGGACCGGCCGCATGCGCTCGGGCGGGTCGCGCAGGAAGTGCCACCCGGGACGCGCATCGAAGCGCCGCGCATACCGCTCCAGCACCTCGGCGCTGTCGCGTTGCGGATCGACCGTCACCGACAGCAACGCGATTCGCGCCGGGAACAACCCCGCTTTCGCGAGCCGTGTCTGCAGCAGCCCCATCCGATACGAAAGCATGGGGCAAGCGCTGGAGCAGTGCGTGAAGATGAAGGCGAGCAGCACGGTGCGGCCCTGCAGTTGAGCGAGCCGGACCTGCTGTCCGCGGGTGTCCGTCAACGTGAAGTCGGGGGCCTGCCGAATCGCCGCAAGATGCGGCGTGCTGGCCAGCGCGGAAGGCAGCGCAGCAGGCAGCGCTGGCGGCGCTGCGGCCGCCGGCTCGCGGTGAGCCAGGGCAACGGACGAGGCCAGCATGAGCGCGGCGCTGATCACTCGCAGCATCGTCATCGCCAGACACCGCACGGGTTGCCTCAATTGAGCAGCATGTCGTGCGGCCGAGCAGGTCCGTCGGGTGCTTTGGCAAAGTCGATGTAGAAGTTCGGGTCCTGCTTCATCTTCCCGTCCGGGCCGATGTGCAGCAGGCGCAGTGCGTAACGCGGCGAATAGTCGATGCTGCTGATCGCCGAATTGGTCACGTACAGGCGCTTGCCGTCGAGCGTGACGTGCATCATGTTGGCCTGCACGATGCCCTGCACCGTGTCGTGCAGGCGGATCCTGTCGGGGTTGGTGATGTCCCAGGCCTGCACTTCGCTGCCACCGATGCAGCTCACGTACAGGTAGCGGTCGTCAGGCGATTGGCGCAGGTCCCCGGGCAGGCAGCCCGGCGACAGATCGGCAGCCTTCCTGTAGCCGAAATGGCCGTCGGGCTGGCGCTTGAACATCCAGATCGAGTTGCCGCCGTTGCTGATGTTGTAGCCATAGCTCGCGTTGGCTTTGAGCGCCCAGCGCGCGGCAAGCGGGATCGGGTCGCCCTTCAGCTCCTGCACGATCTTGCGCGCCTTCAGGTCCCACACCAGCATGGAGTTCGAGAACGTCTTCGGATCCCATTTGTCCAGCGGGCTCATGAACGTCTTCTGCGGCACCCAGCTCGACGTGATCATGCGGTTGAACTCGGGCTTGATGACCGTCTCGTACGGATAGTTCGGCGTCTTGTGGCTCGCGACAAACTCGCCGTCGTTGGTGAATTCCGCGATGCCGCCGGACCCGCTGCCGTCCGGCCCGGAAGCCATGCTGACCAGCATGCGCCCCGGAATCGCGTACGGCGTATGCGGCCCCGACAGGCCCGTCAACTGCGGCACGTTGTCGATCGTGCGAATCAGCTTCGGGTGCATCGGGTCGGTCCGCACGTCGAAGATGAAGAACCGGCTGGTGTTCAGCGCAGCCGCCCAGATCTTGCTGCGATCGTCGGTGTAGCCCATGTGGTGCGCTTCGTTGCCGACCGAGCCGACTTCGATTTTTCGCAGGATCTTGCCGTAGGTGATCGACGCCAGATTCGCGTCGATCACGGAAAGGTAGTCGCTGCCTTGCCCGATGGGCAGCGTCCACAGGTACATCACCTTCTCCGGGTCTTTCAGGCCCTTGATGTACGGCGACAGGCAGGTTTCGGCGAATGCGGTTCCGGCCACGACGGCGGTGGCCAGCGCCAGAGGCAGAGGATTGAGTCGAGTCATGATTGGTGCACCAAAACAAATGAACGGGCTGGTGCCGTCATCATCGTCCCAGGGTACGGCGTCGAACCATACGCAAGATTGCGCAGGCTGGGTTCCTTGCACCGTGGCGAATCAATTTCGTTCTTGGTGCTCGATCGGCAGACAAACAAGGCGATGCGGACTAGGATTGCGCGAGGCGCTCCTTGTGAAGGGAAAAATCATGAAGATATTGTTGTCGAGCTTTGCACTGTTTCTGTCGTTGCTGGGCGGCACCACCGCCGCGCAGGACCGCATCGCACGCGTGGGCTACCTGAGCTGGCAGGATACGGGCCTGTACTACGAGTCGACCACGAGCGCCTTCGTCGAGGGGCTGCGCTTGGAGGGCTTCGAGGAAGGCCGGAACCTGCAGCTGCTGCGCCGCTCGGCGTCGAACGACGCCGAAAAGTTCAAGCCGATCGCGCGTGAACTCGCAGCGGCCAAGGTCGACGTGTTCTTTGCCCCGGCCACGCCGATGGCGACCGCCGCCTGGTTCGCGGCGAAGGGAACCCCGATCGTCATCGCCACCATCCTCGACCCCATCGAACTGAAGTTCGTCGAGTCGCTGGGCAGGCCGGGAACGCGCGTCACCGGCGTGACGTCGATGAACGACGAACTCACCGCCAAACGGATGCAGTTGTTGACGGAAATGGTGCCGGGCCTGAAGCGTGTGGGCGTCGTCGTCGACACTGCCATGGTCAACGCGTGCAAGCAGGAGATCGAGCACCTCGAGAAAGCGGCGAAGACGCTCGGGTTGACGCTCGTCATGGTGCACGTCGACCGCCCCGAAAACACCGACGCGGCGTTCGCCAAGCTGATCGACGCGAAGGTCCAGGCGGTCACGGGCACCCTGATGTCGACGCGCAACAACCTGGAGAACGATCACGCGCGGGCGGCGCTGAAGCACCGCCTGCCGTCGATGTGGGAGATGGAGGCTGGTACGCAGGCAGGCGGGCTGATGAGCTACGGCCCCGACTTCCCGGCGATCTTCCGCCGCGCCGGTCAATACACCGGGCGCATCCTGAAAGGTGGCCGGCCGGCCGAGATGGCGATCGAACAGCCGCGCGAGTTCCAACTCGTGCTGAACATGAAGACGGCGCGAGCCTTGGGCATCTCGGTTCCGAAGACGATCCTGTTGCGCGCGGACAAGGTGATCGAGTGACGCGGCGGCGGGTTGCCCGCGCAGCGACTGAACGGCGCGAACCCGGGCGTTTCGCACGATGACGCGCAGGCCCGCAATGCCTTGAGCAGCCTGCCCGAGTTCAAGGCGTTTGTCGAAGGCATCAAGGATCGCTGCGAAACGCCGCCGGTCGGGGCGAGCGACCGGCACGCCGTTCGGCCGGCTGCGCAACTGTTCGGTGAACACGAGAGAGGCCGCCAGCGAACTCGGCTCGGTTGTCAATCTTCGAACGCTCGGGCTGCACGGGTGATTCGATGACAATGCGGCGCACTCCCTGCAGGATCCAAAGCATGACCACGCGACGACGTTTCACGGTGTGTGCGGGCAGCGTATTGGCCTTGCCTGCGTCGCTGGCCCAGCAACCCGGCCGAACCTACCGGCTGGGCTGGCTGGCCGCCGGCTCGTCGCGCTCCGAGAGCTACAACGCAGCGTTCGTGCAGCGCCTGGGCGAACTCGGCTTCGTCGAGGGGCGCAACTTCACGATCGCATTTCGCGCCGTCCAGGGCCGGCATGAAAAGCTGCCCGATCTGGCCGCCGAACTCGCGCGGCTGAACTGCGACCTGCTCTTCGCCCCCGGCGCGGAGGCGGCGTTGAACGCAGTCAAAGTGGCCAGCCGCGACACGTCGATCGTCATCGTCACCGCCGACTACGGCCCCGTGACGACGGGCCACGTGGCATCGTTGGCGCGCCCGGCCGGGCGCATCACCGGGATCTCGATGCTGCAAACCGAGCTACCCGGGAAACGCCTGCAAATGCTCACCGAGCTGCTGCCCAAGGCGCGCCGCATCGGTGTTCTTGCGGATGTGGCCAATACCGGGCAACTCGCCGTGACGCGGGCCGCGGCGGTGCAACTGGGGCTGAGCCTGGTGGTTCACGAGTTCAAGGCCACACCCTACGATTTTCCTGCCGCGTTCGCGACGTTCGCGCGCGGCAGGTGCGAGGCGATGGTGTCGCTGGGTTCGTCGTTTTTTGTCCCCGGGCGGCGCCAGATCCGCGAGTTGGCGCTGCACCACAAGTTGCCCTCGGTGTTCCCCAACGCGCCGTGGGCAAACAGCGGCGGGCTGATGTCCTACGGGGCGGATTTCATGGCGGTCTTCCGCCGCGCCGCCGAGCAGGTGGCCAAGCTGTTGGGTGGCGCGAACCCGGCCGACATGCCGATCGAACAACCCAACCTGATCGAGATGGTGCTCAATCTGAAGACCGCCAGGGCCTTCGGCGTCGTCGTGCCGCAGGCGGTGCGGCTGCGCGCCGATCGGCTGATCGACTAGCCTCTCTGGCGAGCCCCCGACGCAGCACAATCGAGCCGATGCCCACCGTGCCCCCGGACTCCCCCGCCGCGAATACGCTGCGCGATGCCCACCGGGGCAAGCTGTTTCGCAAGTACCTGGCGCTCATCATCTCGCTCGTCAGCGTGGCGCTGCTCGCTTCAGGGGGCATCGGGTTGTACTTTTCGTACCAGGAAACCCGCACCGCGTTGGGCAGCCTGCAGCACGAAAAGGCGCTCGCCGCCGCGGCACGCATCGAACAGTACGTACGCCAGATCTCGCAGCAACTGGGTTACGCGGCACTGCCGCAACTCGATGCATCGGACATCGAGGCGCGCCGCGTCGAATTCCTCAAGCTGTTGCGCCATGCCCCCGAAGTGACCGACATCGCCCAGCTCGATGTGACCGGCCGCGAGGTGATCGCCGTGTCGCGCCTGGGCATGGACATCGCCGCGTCTTCGCGCGACCGCTCCGCCGACCCGGCGTTTCGCGATGCGCGGCGCGGCCAGCCGTGGTACGGGCCGGTGTACTTCCGCAAGGAGACCGAGCCGTACATGACGGTGGCGATCCGCACCGGTGGCGAAAAAGGGCCGGTGACGGTGGCTGAGGTCAACCTGAAATTCATCTGGGACGTGGTGTCGCGAATCCGCATCGGCGACAAAGGCAAGGCCTATGTGCTCGATGCGTCCGGCCTGCTCATCGCCGACCCCGACATCGGCCTGGTGCTGCGCAAGACGAACCTCGGATCGTTGCCGCACGTCGTCGCCGCGTCGGGCGTGCACAACCCCGACGAGCCGGCGCAGGTTTCACACGACCCGCGCGGCACGCCCGTGCTCGCCTCGTCCGCCGCGATCGACCCGCTGGCGTGGAAGGTCTTTGTCGAGCAGCCGATCTCCGAGGTCTACGCGAAGCTCAACGCTTCGATCGTGCGCACCGGTTTGTTGCTGCTCGCCGGCCTGGCGATCTCGGCGCTCGCCGCTTCGGCGCTTGCGCGCAGCATGGTGCGGCCGATCCGCACGCTCGACGAAGGGGCGCGGCGCATCGGCGCCGGCGAACTCGGCCAGACGATCGTCGTGAAGACCGGCGACGAACTCGAAGGCCTGGCGGATCAGTTCAACCGCATGACGCAGCAGCTCGCCGAGTCGTACGCGGGGTTGGAGCGCAAGGTCGAGCAGCGTACTGCGGAGCTGAGCGAATCGCTCGACTACCAGACCGCGATCAGCCAGGTGCTGCGCGTGATCAGCGAGTCGCCGACCGATGTGGCACCGGTGTTCGAAGCGATCCTTGAAAGTGCGACCCGGCTCTTCGGGCAGCCGATCGCCGCCGTGATGCGCTACGACGGCCGGCTCGTGCACCTAGTCGCCACGCGCAATTGGCCGCAAGAGGCGATCGACGATGCGCGCAGGCTGTACCCAAGCCCTCCGAATCCGGCAATGATGAGTGGCCGCGTCATCCTGTCGGGCAACGTGGAGATCCAGGAGGACGCGCTGCTCGACCCCGGGTATGACCGGCAGGCGGCGTCTACCGGGCATTGGCGCCGAATGATCGGCGCGCCGCTGCTCAAGGATGGAGCGGCGCTGGGCGCAATCGTCGTCGCGTGGCCCGATCCGGGGCCGACGCCCAGACGCCAGCAGGAGCTCCTCAAGACGTTCGCCGATCAGGCCGTGATCGCGATCGAGAACACGCGCCTGATCAATGAGACCAAGGAAGCGCTGCACGAGGTTGAGGAACGCACCGCCGAGCTGACTGAATCGCTCGAGTACCAGACCGCGATCAGCAATGTTTTGCGGGTGATCAGTGAATCACCGACCGACGTTGCGCCGGTGTTCGAGGCGATCCTGGACAGCGCCCAACGGCTGTTTGGAAGCCCGCTGGCCGCGGTATTCCGATTCGACGGCCGTTTGCTGCACTTGGTCGCGACGCGAAACTTCTCGGACGAAGCGCTGGAAATTTCCGCGCGCCTGTACCCCGGCCCGCCGAACCGGAATGTCACCGCCGGTCGCGTCGTGGTCGAGTGCCAGACGGTGTGCATCGACGACACGCTGGCCGATCCGCTGTATGCCCGAGAACTCGCCGCAGCCGGACACTGGCGGCGCACACTCGGCACGCCGTTGCTGAAAGATGGAATTCCTGTCGGCGTGCTCACTTTGGCCTGGCCTGACCCGGGCCCGACGCCAGCGCGTCAAGTTGACCTCCTCAAGACGTTCGCAGACCAGGCCGTGATCGCCATCGAAAACGTGCGCCTGATCAACGAGACCCAGGAGGCGCTGGCGCGCC
>JANNKM010000040.1:0-4464 GCA_031396305.1 Rhizobacter sp. | reverse complement strand
ACGAGCGCGATCGCATGCAGTCGATGTGGTCGGATCGCGCCGCGGCGTGGGCCACGTTGATCGAGAACAGCCTGCCAGAGCGCGACACCACGCCTGCCGAGCAGCGCGCAGCGCTGCTCGATTGGTCGCAGCGCCTGCGTTTGCCGCTCGCGCTGGACGACGCCTCGGGCCAGCGCATCGCGACCTCGGAGTCGTTCGAACGGCGCGAGGCCGAGGCCACGTACACACCCAGGCGCACTGTGCGGCTGCCGCTTTCCGATGGTCGCACGCTGTGGATCATGCGCCCCGGTCCGGGCGGATTGCGCGCCGCTGGCCCGCGGCCGGACGGCGGCGCGGCCGTCGGCGGGCCAGCGTTCCCGCTGCCGCGCGGCCTGGCATTCCTTCCCGGGGGCGGCCTGGGCCTGGCGGCAGCGCTCGCAGTACTGTTCCTGGCGATCGCGCTCGGCGCGTACCCGGTCGTGCGGCGCCTGACGCGCCGGCTCGAGGCTTTGCAGCGCGGCGTTGAAACCTTTGGTGCGGGGCAACTCAGCCAGCGCGTCGACGCCCGCGGCCGCGACGAAGTGGCCGCGCTCGCGCGCAGCTTCAACGCCGCCGCGCAGCGTATCGAGGCGCTCGTGGCGTCGCACCGCAGCCTGCTCGCGAATGCCTCGCACGAGCTGCGATCGCCGCTGGCACGCATGAAGATGGCGTTGGCCATGATCGATGACGCGCAGCCCCAGGCGCGCGCGAACCTGCGGCTCGAGATCGAGCGCAACATTGGCGAACTCGACGCGCTCGTCGAGGAAGTACTGTTCGCGAGCCGGCTCGATGCGCGCAGCGAAGCCAATGCCACGCCGCACACCGCGGTGGCGCTGTTGCCGCTGGCCGCCGAAGAGGGCGCGCGGGTGAACGCCGCCGTGGGCGGTGACGATGTCGCGGTGCAGGGCGATGAGCGCCTGCTGCGTCGCGCGCTGCGCAACCTGCTGGAAAACGCGCAGCGCTACGGCGGCGCAGCGGCGCCCGAGGTCGAAATCCGGCGCGCTGCCGGCGTCGTGGAGGTGAGCGTCGCCGACCGCGGGCCCGGTGTCGAGGCGCCGCTGCGAGAGCGCATCTTCGAGCCGTTCTATCGCTTGCCCGGCCATGCCGAACAGTCCGGAGGCGTGGGGCTGGGCTTGAGCCTGGTGCGCCAGATCGCGCAAGCGCACCACGGCAGCGTCAGGTGCGACGCACGTGACGGCGGGGGCAGTCGCTTCGTGTTGAGCTTGCCGGCGTGACGCGCTCGCAGCGCAAGGCCGTGCGCAGCCAGCGTGCCGGTCACGCTCGTGCGGCGGACGCGGCCAGGGCGCCTTGGTGGCGCAGCATCCGGCCCAGAAACGCCGACAGGCCGAGCGCAGCGAGCACCAGGCCCGCCGTCGCCGCCGCCCAGTATCCGGGCGCGCCGCGCAGGCCCGCCGGCGTGACGCCGGACACGTCGAAGGCCAGCACGTAGCCGCCACCCAGGCCCACGCCCCAGATGGCCGCAACGTAGATCAGCACCGGTACAGTGGCGACGCGGTAGGCGCGCAGGATGAACGCCGCGATGATCTGCGCCGCGTCGGCGACGTGAAAGAGCACGAGCCAGGCGAGCAGCGGCAGCGCGGCGGCGATCACCGCGGCGTCGCTGGTATAGGCGTGCAGGATCGGCAGACGCAAGGCGTAGACGACACAAGCCAGCAGCACGGCGACGATCAAGCCGAGTGTCAAACCGTTCCAGCCCAGTTGCCGCGCCTGCGCGGGATCGTTCGCGCCGATGCGCTGCGCCACCAGGGCGCTCGTCGCGTTGCCGATGGCCAGCGGCAACATGAACATCAACGACAGCAGGTTCAGTGCGATCTGGTGCCCGGCCACCGGCGTGGCGCCGATGCGCGAGATGAACAGGGCCATGAAAGTGAAGCCGGTCACTTCGATCGCGATCGACGCGCCCATCGGGATGCCCAGGCGCAGCAATGCGCGCAGGCTGCCGCGGTGCGGCCGATTGACTTTGCCGTGCAGGCCGAAGCGTGCGTAGAACGGGTCGCTGCGGACCAGCCACCACGCGGCACCGAACTGACACGCCATCACGATCGCGGTGGCCACGCCGCAGCCGGGGGCGCCTTGCGCCGGCAGGTGCAGGCCGCCGCCACTGAAACCGAACACAAGCAAGGCGGACAGCGGCACCTTGAGCACGAGCGCGCCGAGTTGCAGCAGCATCACGATCTTGGGCCGTGACACGGCGGTATTGAAGCCGCGAAACGCGGTGAACAACAGTGTGAAGGGCAAGGCGAACGCGAGGGCCGTGAGGTAGCCGCGCACTTTGGTCGCGACTTCGGGCGAGGCCTGCGACAAGTCAAGGAAGGGTTGCGGCAACAGCAACAGCGTGCAGCCCACGACAGACGCGAGCAGCGCCAGCCACAGCGCCTGATGAAATTGCGCCCCGGCTTCGACGTGCTTTCCGGCGCCGAACAATTGCCCGGCAATGGGCCCGACCGCGAGCACCAGGCCCATCAGGGAAATGAACACCGTGACGTAGACGGCGCTGCCGATGGCCAGTGCCGCGAGGTCGAGCGCCGACGCGCGCGACGCGATCAGGGTGTCCACCGTGCCGAACGCCAATACGGCAACCTGACCGACGAACACCGGCCAGGCCAAAGGGGCGATGCGGCGCGCGTCGTGCAGCAGCGTGATGACGCTCACGCGCTGGCCTTGTCGGGCGTGCCGGCAGGCGGCCCGGGCGGTTCAGCTGGTGCCGGTGTCGGCGGCCGTTTGCTCGCAGAGGCACTGCCTTGCTCCAGTGCACGTTCGGCGTAGCGATTGAATCGCCAGGCTGTGCCAATCATCGTGATGCGCCTCCAGGTGGCGCGTTTTTCGCCTGGGCTCATCGCGGTCCAGTGCTGGACTTCGTCGAAGCTGCGCCCGCAACCCTTGCACACCGTGTCGCCCTGGCTCGTCGAGCAGATCGCGATGCACGGCGCGTCGGGCGTGGTGGCGTACCAGGCCAGCCAGGCTTCTCGTGCCTGGCGCGGCATCGACACTTCGTCGCACTCGGCGTCACGGTGGTACACCATCAGCGCATAGACCTCGGCCAGCGCGCGCACCTCGGCGCAGGCGCTGATGCCGTCCGGCGAAGGCCGGCGTTCACGCCACCAGTTGATGGCGGCTTCGATGTCGGTGATGTGCAGGGCGGCCATGGTGTCGGTTCGTACCGGGAAGGCAAGGATAGCGCCCTGCCCGGGGCACAATGGGCTAGGAGCGTGGGCGGCAGAAGGACGTCGGCTGCAACGCGCGAGAAACCGGCACCGCTCGGCATCACCGCCTGCGCCCAGGGGGCCTACCCTGGGCTTGTCGGTGCTACCAAGCGGTACTCGGTTTTCGCACGTTTCGCTTCGACGCCTTTTGCCGCCCACGCTCCTAGCGCGCGCTGCTACGATCCGGCCCAGGGCCGATGTCTATCTCGGTTCCGCCCAGCCCTTGACGCCCAACCCGCCTGAACTCGCAAGACCGCCCTTCGCGGCCCTGGGTTCGCTCGATTCGGCGCAAACCGCCGACGAGATGGTGGCCTGCTTCAAGCGGCTCGGCGCGCGGCCGGATCGGCTGGCGCATGCGCACGAACTGGCCATTTCCAGCATTGGGGGCCACGCGGGCACCGGGTTGGCCCGCGCTGGCGCGGCCATCGCGCACGATATCGATCAAGGCGTCGGCGGCGGGGTCGCGAGCGGCTATCACAACCCGCAGCACTATCTGGAGGTCATGCTGAGCGCGCTCTACCTCGCGCGGCTGCACAAGCTCGATTCCGAGCGCACGCTGCGCCTGGTCACAGCGGGGCTGATCCACGACTTTCACCACGACGGCTCGCGCGCTGGCGAAGTGCAGTTCCGTCTCGAGAAACTCGCGCTGCAGAAGTCACGGCCGTACCTGAACGCAGCAGGGGTAGAGGCTGCCCAGTGCCGCAGCCTCGAAACCCTGGTGCTGGCCACCGAGCCGCGCGTCGGCGTGTTCTTCGCGCGCGCCTGCTGGAATCGGCATCGCGGTGGCGTTGGCGACGAGGTGATTTTGTCCACGCTGCCCCGCGCACTCGAGCGCTTGTCGAATGACCGCGAGCTGGCGTTCGACGCCGTACTACTCGCCGAGGCCGACGTGCTGCCGTCGATCGGGCTGACACTCGAACACGCCGAGACCTTGCAGGCGCGGCTGGCGTCGGAGTGGGGCACGCCTCTCGGGCGCGCTGACAAACTGCAATTCACCGACCGAATGATCAGCGAGATCTCGGTGGCGCAATACTTTCTCCCCAACATGCGGCGCTTGCGGCAGGCCTATGCGGGCTAGGAGCGTGGGTGGCAGAAGGCGTCGTGAGGCCGGGGCGCATTTTTTTTGACCCGACGCGTCGCGTACCATGCCAAGCTACTTTTCACCCCAACCGACCATGCCTTTGGAAACCATCGAACTCCACCCGGCCGCAGACGCCGTGGC
>JANNKM010000537.1:0-6176 GCA_031396305.1 Rhizobacter sp. | reverse complement strand
TGTCTGCTCCTGGCCACCGCGGGGATCGAAGCGACGGCCGTGGGGTATACCGCGCGGGCTGGCAAGATCTACGACGCTGCAGGCATCGAAGTGCAACTGCGCGGTGTCAGCCACTACGGCTTCAACGCCACGATCCTGCAGCCTCAGTTCCTGTGGTCGATGGGCTGGAAGCAGCAGATTGCACAAATGAAGAGTCTGGGCTTCAATGCGATCCGCGTGCCGTTCGTTCCCGACACGCTGTACAACACGACGCCGGTGAATGCGCTGAGCTACATCGATGCCAGCCTGAACCCCGAGCTGATCGGCAAGACGCCCTTGCAGGCGCTCGACCTGTGGATGGCCGAAGCCGACCGCCAAGGCATGTACCTGCTGCTCGACTTCCACAGCGTGTCGATGCAGCGCCAGTACCCGACCTGGTATGTCTCGAATCCGGTGGACTTCAACCTGATCTACAACAAGCAGGCCTACACCACCGAGAACTGGACGCGCGACCTCGCGTTCGTGGCGCGGCGCTACGCGCACCTGCGGCACTTCTTCGCCATCGACATCTACAACGAGCCCAATGGCATCGTGCGCTGGAGCACGGGCGACCTGAACGCCGCGAACCCGGCCAATTTCTGGAAAGCCGCAGCGGAGACCGCTGCTTCGGTGGTACTCGCGGCCAATCCGAACCTGATGATCTTCGTGCAGGGCATCAACGGCAACTTCGACGGCATCGAAAACACCAACATCGCGATGAACTGGGGCGAGGACTTCCAGCCCCAGGCGTACCAGCCGCTGAACATTCCGCTGGACAAGCTGGTGCTGACGCCGCACACCTACGGGCCCGACGTGTACCAGAAGAGCTCGTTCACGGCCACCAACTTCCCGGCCAATCTGGCCGCCAACTGGGAGACGCTGTTCGGCCAGTTCGCAGCGAAGCACCCGGTCGTCGTGGGCGAGTGGGGCGGCAAGTACGGCAACGGCACGGGTGGGCAGCAGGACATCGTGTGGCAGAACGCCTTTGTCGACTACCTCATCAGCAAAGGCATTCGCAGCAGCTTCTACTGGTGCTACACCCCCAACAGCGGCGACACCGGGGGCATTCTGGACGACGCGCTGAACGTGCGCCAGGACAAGATGGCCTTGCTGCAACGCCACTGGGGCGCCTTCGTCGCGGCGCCCGCGACGAACCCGACCACGGCGCCCGCAGTCCCGGCCCAGCCCGACCGGCAGCAGGGCATCACGAGCTTCACACCGATTTCAGGCCCGGTGGGCAGCGTCGTGACCGTGACCGGCACTGCCTTCGCGGGTTCGACCAAGGCGTGGGTGGGTGCGGGCAAGAACGCCGCCATCAAGGTCATCAGCGACACGAAAATTCGGATCATCGTCCCCGCCAGGGCGAGCACCGGCGCGATCGGGATCTTCAACCCGACCTATGGCGCCTTCACGGCGACGCCCTTCACCGTGACCGCCAACACGGGCGGCAACAGACGCGCGGGCGTGCAGACGTTTTCACCCAGCTCCGGCCCGGTGGGAACGCGACGCTGAAGGCGGACTCGGGCTGCAAGCTGCGGTCTGTGGTCTGCGGTCTGCGGGCCACGGGCCACGGGCCACGGGCCACGGGCCAAGTCGCGCAGAACCTGCAGCCTCAGGCGCTTTCTCGGTGCGCCACGCCGAGGGCGCTGCGCCGCGCGCGCCAGGCGTGCACGCGCCGGGTGACGCGCTGGCCGAGCGCGATGCCTGGCTTTTCAATGAGGGCATAACCCAGCGCGGCGCTCAGCAACAGCACACACGCGCCGAGTGTCGCCACGGCCCAGTGGCCCGGCGCCGTGGCCAACGCAAAGGCGCGCAGGGGCGGTGCCGCGAACACCAGCGTCAAGACCAGACCCTGCATCAGGTACAGGCTGTAGCTGATGCGCCCGAGGCGTTGCGATGTGGTCGCGACCAGCAGGCCGAACAATGTCGTGCCGCAGCACACCAGGTAGAACACGCACGCCAGAGCCAAGCCCGTCCAGGTGCCGTAGCCGCTGCGCGACGTGGCGAAGATGGCCGCCAGGCACAGCAGCGCGACGCTCGAGCTCGCCGCGTCCGACAGTCGCGGAATCACGCGCTCGTGCAGCAGCGAAGCGACGCACATGCCCATCAGGAACAGGGCGGCGAAGCCGAGCGCATCGATTTTCCACAACGTTTTGGCGGCAAGGCACAGCGTCAACGCTGCGAGCACGAACAGCAGGTGCGCGCGGCTGCGCGCAAAGACCGCGCTAAGCGCCAGCGACGCGTAGAAAGCCCATTCGTAGGCGATCGTCCAGGTCACTCCGGCCAGTATGTGCGAGGCCTGAATGCCGTTCACATCGGGCTGGGTATCGACCATGCCCAGCGCCAGCCAATGCAGCACCGAGGCCATGACGACGTTGCCCGGTTCGTGCAGCGCGAAACCGCTGCGCCAGGCGACGATGCCCAACATCGCCAGCACCACTGCGAGATACATCGGCCCGATGCGAAACAGCCGACCGATGTAGAGCGCTGTCCAGCGCATCCGGCCCTGGGCGCGCAACAGTTTGCCCCAGAACAGGAAGCCGGTGAGCATGAAGAACACCGACACGCCGATCGGTCCGAGCAATGAATAGAAGCCGTCGGTGGGCGCCTCCCACCGGCCGGTCTCGATGAAGCCGCGCACCACCACGACGTGAAAGGCGAACACGCCCAGCGCCAGGAAGCCGCGCAGTCCGTCCACCGTGGCGTAGCGTGTGCCGCTCGCCTGCGGCTCGTCGAGGAAGCGAAACCACGGCAGCGCGGCAAGGCTCAGGACGATGGCCATGAGCGCAAAGTAGGCCAGGGGCGAATGCAAATTCATGAGGTGCCGTGGGTGTGCGCCACGAGGTTGCTCCGCGCCGCGGCTCCAGTGTCGTCGCGATGTGCGGTGAGTTCCGTTCGATGGCGCACGCACCGACTCTTGCAAGGCTGCGAGATGGCAGGCGCGGCAGCCGGGCAGCATGAACTTCTCGCCCGCATCGGGGCCGGTGGCTCGGTGCGCTTGCGCACAGACCCGGCGCCCCGCGACCGGTACGTTGGGCAGGTTCACCGTTCAACCCACCGAGACCCCACGCCATGAGCATTCCATCGACGCTGCGCCGTTCCATGCTGCTGAGCACGGTGGCTGGCGCCTGCGCGGCCGCGTGGCCGGTGACCGCCGCGCCTGACGACTGGCCGCAGTGGACGCACTTCGTCAGCCGCTTCGTGCAGGCCGACGGCCGCGTCGTCGACCTCACCTTCGAGCGCAAGAGCACTTCGGAAGGCCAGTCGTACGGTCTGTTCCTGGCGCTCGTCGCGAATCGGCGGGATCTGTTCAACACGATGTTGAAGTGGACCTCCGACAACCTCGCTGCCGGCCAGCTCGGCGAAAAGCTCCCGGCCTGGCTGTGGGGCCAACGCGCCGACGGCAGCTGGGGCGTGAAGGACGTCAATTCCGCGTCGGATTCCGACCTGTGGATCGCCTATTCCCTGCTCGAGGCGGCGCGTCTGTGGAACGCGCCGCACTACGCTGACACGGCTCGCAAGTTGCTCAGGCAGATCGAGCGCCAGGAGGTCGTGCAGGCCGGCGCCGCCGGGCCGGTGTTGTTGCCGGGGGCGTTCGGTTTCGTGCTCGACAAGGGCCGCTACCGGCTCAACCCGAGCTATCTGCCGGGATTCATGTTCCGCTACCTGGCGCGGGCCGACCCCCAAGGCCCGTGGCAGCAAGTGTGGGACGGCTACATGCGGATCGCGCCGCAATTGTTTCGCGCGGGCGTCGCGCCCGACACCTTCGTCGTCGATTCCGCGGGCACGGTGTGGCCCGACACCGAACGCGAACCGTCGGGCAGCTACGACGCGATCCGCGTCTACCTGTGGGCCGGAATGACGGGACGCAGCGATCCGGATCTGGTGCGGATGCTGAGTCCCTACGCCGCTCTCACGCGCACCCTGGGCGCACCGCCCGAGAAGGTGAATCCGCTGACCGGTGCAGCCACCAAGGCCGACTACTCACCGACGGGTTTCTCGGGAGCGATGCTGCCGTTCCTGCGCGCGCTGCGCGACGAGCCGACGCTCGCGAAACAACTGCAGCGGGTGCGCTCTAACCACATGGTCCCGCGCCATGCGGACTCGACCAACTACTACGACCAGGTCCTGATCCTGTTCGGCCAAGGCTGGCTGGACGGCCGCTACAGTTTCGACGAACACGGGCGCGTGCTGCCGAAGTGGCAGAGTTGAAGCTGCCTCAGGCCTCGAGCGCGATACGCCGCACGTGCGCTTCGCCCACGGCGTGCAAGGCAGGCTGTGCTGCGTCCTGCGACGCGGGCACGAGGCGCAGCACCGCGGTGGGCCGCGGGCGCAGCACGATGTGCGCCTGGCGCAGCAGGCCGAAGACGCGCGGGCCGCGCACCAGGTAACGTCGCGCCATGCGATCCGGGGCCTGCAACAAGCGATACAGCCACTCCACACCGGCGCGCTGCATCCACAGCGGCGCACGGCGCTCTTCGCCGGTCAGGAAGTTGATCGACGCGCCGATGCACAGCGCCATCCCGCGCGCGTTGCCGCGCGCCTGGAGCTGTTGCGCGATCGCCTCCTGCTGAGGCGCGCCCACCGCCAGCAGGCAGAAGCGGAACGGGCTGTGCGATTCGACGAAGCGCAGGCATTCCTCCACCGCTGCCGGGTCGCGAATGAAACCCATCGGCGGGTTGAAGTGCGCCAGCCTGCGCAAACCGTAGCGCTGCGCGAGCTTTTGCGCCTGCTTGGCGCTGCCACCGATCAGCACCAGCGGGTCGTCTGGCTCGATCACATCGGCAAAGAGTCTGGCCGTCAAGTCGCTGCCGGTGCACACCGGCAGCGTGATGCCCTTGGCGACGCGCAAGATGTGGGCGATGAAGCGGCTGTCGAGCAAGACGTAGTTCGCCTGCGCGTAGAGGTCACGAAACGCCGCGTCTTCATGCAGGCGGATCAGGTGGTCGGCATTGGGCGTCACGACATAGGCGTAGCTGTCCTGCCCGAAGCGCGAGGCGACATCGGTGAAAGCGTCCAGGTCGTAGCGGTCGAATTGAAACGTCGGCGGCGTGGCGCGCGTGGTGGCGCGCGAGCGCCGTGAAGCCGCGACCCGGTTCACTGCGGCCTCGATCGCTTCCAGCGGCAACAGACCCAGCGTCACGACCCAGCGCGGCAGCAGCCCCTGCGCGGCAATTCGCAGCGCATCCCAACGCCGCCGCATGGGCCGCGTGGCGAGCACGGCAACGGCCACGCTGCCAGCCACCAGCTCGAAGGACTGCTGTGTCCCGAAGCTCCCGATGTGCTGCGGGCACAGCGCGATCGGCACGGCCAGTGCCTTGAGGCGCTGCACCATTGCCTTCAGCACGTGTTCCGATGTGGCTGGCAAGGTCAACACGATCCAGTCGATCTTGCGCGTCTTGCCCAGCTCGATGAGTTGTGCCACCGTTCCCGCCAATTCGGTGCTGCCGGCCTCGGCGGGGGTGTCGTCAAAGACACCGAGCAGTTCGATGCCTTGCTGCCGCGGTTGGCGCAATTCGTTCACCAAACTGTCGGCAACTGCCCCGGCGCCGACCACGGCAATCGCTTCGCTCAAGGCGCCGCGTCGACGCAGCTGCGCGACGTCGGCGGCGATCGCGACACGGGTAAGTGAAGTCGTGAGCAAGCTCGCGACCAGCCAGGTCGCCAGCCAAGAGGGCGCAAAATCGGCGAGCTGCTCACTTGCCGCGGCCATCGCCGCGAACAGCGTGGCCAGCAGCGTGACGCGCAGCAGGTGTCGAGCCGCCAACACAAGGGGCAGCTCTCTGGGCCCCCGGGTGGCGAACCTGCGGTCGTGCAGGATGAATGGTGCCAGCAGCGCCGCACCCCAGACCGCCAGGGCTTCGGCGCCCCAGTCGCCCAGCGCGAGCGGTTGCGGACCCTGCGAATGAAGCAGCGTTGCCCACTGCGCCGCGATGCCGATGCACAGCACGTCGAGCAGCATCATCAGCCTGCTCGTCATTGAAACAAGCCAGACGCTGCCGCCCGCTTCGGCCTGCGGCGTTGTGTCATTCCACCAACGGGGTGCCGGCACAAGTGCGTGTCGATCGGACAGGGAATTCATGACAGCCTCAAAAAAGGGTTAGAACGCGTTTGTTTTCTTGAATACGGCGCGCGGGGTCAGCGCCAGGATGCGCAGG
>JANNKM010000056.1:0-3265 GCA_031396305.1 Rhizobacter sp. | reverse complement strand
TGGCGGAGAGGGCGGGATTCGAACCCGCGGTGGGGATTAGCCCACACACGCTTTCCAGGCGTGCGACTTAAACCGCTCATCCACCTCTCCGAGGGGCGCGAGTTTAGCTGACGGGGCTCAGTGCGCGGCGGGCGGCTTGGCCTTGAGCAGCGCCATTGCGGTGGCGATCAACGCCGCCACCTCGCTCATGTTGCCCGGCACGATCATCGTGTTGTTCTTCTGCGCGAGCTGGCCGTAGGCTTCGACGGCTTTCTCGGCGACTTTGAGTTGCACCGCCTGCTCGCCGCCGGGCGACTGGATCGCCTGCGCGATCTTGCGGATCGCCTCGGCGCTGGCTTCGGCCACGGCGAGGATCGCTGCAGCCTCACCCTGCGCGTTGTTGATCTCGGCCTGGCGCTGGCCTTCGGAGCGCGCGATGAAGGCTTCGCGCTCGCCGGTGGCGATGTTGATCTGCTCCTGGCGGCGGCCTTCGGAGGCGGCGATCAGGGCGCGCTTTTCGCGCTCGGCGGTGATCTGCGCCTGCATCGAACGCAGGATCTCGGCGGGCGGGGTGAGATCCTTGATCTCATAGCGCAGCACCTTCACGCCCCAGTTCTGCGCCGCCACGTCCAGCGCATTCACCACGGAGTGGTTGATCGCGTCGCGCTCCTCGAACGTCTTGTCGAGTTCCATCTTGCCGATCACCGAGCGCAGCAGCGTCTGCGCGAGCTGCGTGATCGCGAACACGTAGTTGCTTGATCCGTAGCTGGCGCGCATCGGATCCGTGATCTGGAAGTAGATGATGCCGTCCACCTGCAATTGCGTGTTGTCGCGCGTGATGCACACCTGGCTCGGCACGTCGAGCGGAACTTCCTTGAGCGAATGCTTGTAGGCGACGCGTTCGATGAAGGGGATCACGAACTTCAACCCCGGTGTCAGCGTGCGGTCGTATTTGCCCAGGCGCTCAACGACCCAGGCGTGCTGCTGCGGCACGATCTTGAACGTGCGCACGACAAAGACGACGACGATGACGCCGATGATGAGGGCGATTTCGGTTCCCATGCGGTGCTTTCGTTGAGTGGGGATGCTTCAGGATTCGGCGCGCGGCGTCAGCACCAGCCAGTTGCCTTCGACGGAACTGACCTGGTACTCGCCGGCGGCCGGTGCCACGCCGGGCGCCAAGCGCGCCGTCCACATCGAGCCGCGGTACGGCACGCGGGCGGTGCGGTCAGCGTCCCACTGAGCCACGTGGACGCGCTCGCCGATGTCGAGATTCACGTCGCGGTTCTCCGCTGCCGGCGCCGACTTCGGCTGGCGCGCGCGTTTCCAATGCCACGCGGCCGTGGTGCCTCCTGCCACGACGGCGGCGACGACGATTTGCGCGTTCAATCCCAGGCCCAGATGCGCGGCAATCGCGCCCGCAGCCAGACCCAAGGCGAAGAGCAACAGGTAAAAGGTTCCGGTGGCTAACTCGGCCGCCACCGCCACACCGGCCGCGACCCACCAAAAACTCGCCTGAGAAAAGTCCATCCGTTTCTCCTTGAGCGAATGATTGAGCAAGGCGCCGGTGCGAAGTGTAGGGTGTGGCCCTACACTGCGCGCCTTCCGCCGCCGCCCTGCCGAGGATCGCCATGCTGCGCTTCAACTTTCCCATCGTCATCATCGACGAAGACTTTCGCTCGGAGAACACGTCGGGCCTGGGCATCCGCGCGCCCGCCGCGGCGATCGAGAAAGAAGGCTTCGAGGTGCTCGGCGCCACCGGCTACGGCGACCTGAGCCAGTTCGCGCAGCAGCAAAGCCGCGCCAGCGCGTTCATCCTGTCGATCGATGACGAAGAGTTCACGCCCGGACCCGAGCTCGACCCGGTGGTCGTGAGCCTGCGCAAGTTCATTCAGGAAATCCGCTTCAAGAACGCCGAGATCCCGATTTACCTCTACGGCGAGACGCGCACGTCGCAGCACCTGCCGAATGACATCTTGCGCGAGTTGCACGGCTTCATCCACATGTTCGAAGACACGCCAGAGTTCGTGGCGCGCCACATCATTCGCGAGGCGAAAAGTTACCTCGACGGCCTGGCGCCGCCGTTCTTCCGCGCGCTGGTGGACTACGCGCAAGACGGTTCGTACTCATGGCATTGCCCGGGGCACTCGGGCGGCGTGGCGTTTCTCAAGAGCCCCGTCGGGCGCATGTTCCACCAGTTCTTCGGCGAGAACATGCTGCGCGCCGACGTGTGCAACGCGGTCGACGAACTCGGCCAGTTGCTCGACCACACGGGCCCGGTGGCGGCCTCCGAACGCAACGCGGCGCGCATCTTCAACGCCGACCATTGCTTTTTCGTCACGAACGGCACGAGCACGTCGAACAAGATGGTCTGGCACCACACGGTGGCGCCGGGCGACGTGGTCGTGGTAGACCGCAACTGCCACAAGTCGATCCTGCACTCGATCATCATGACGGGCGCGGTACCGGTATTCCTGCGGCCTACGCGCAACCACTACGGCATCATCGGCCCGATCGCGCAAAGCGAGTTTTCTCCGGCGGCCATCCGCCGCAAGATCGCGGCGAACCCGTTGCTCTCGGGGGTGGACCCGAAGAAGGTGAAGCCCAGCATCCTCACCCTCACGCAAAGCACCTACGACGGTGTGCTTTACAACACCGGCACGATCAAGAAGGCGCTGGACGGCTACATCGACACGCTGCACTTCGACGAAGCCTGGCTGCCGCACGCCGCGTTCCACCCTTTCTACAAGGGCTACCACGCGTTGGCGAAGTGGGAGCCGCGACCGAAGGACCAGTTGGTGTTCGCCACGCAGTCCACCCACAAGTTGCTCGCCGGCTTGAGCCAGGCCTCGCAAGTGCTGGTGCAGGACTCGCAGACGCGCAAGCTCGATCGGCACCTGTTCAACGAAGCCTATCTGATGCACACCTCGACGAGCCCGCAGTACGCGATCATCGCGTCGTGCGACGTCGCCGCGGCGATGATGGAGGCGCCCGGCGGGACCGCGCTGGTGGAGGAGAGCATTCTCGAAGCGCTGGACTTCCGCCGTGCGATGCGCAAGGTCGACAAGGACTTCGGCCGCGACTGGTGGTTCAAGGTCTGGGGCCCGGACAAGCTGGTCGGCGAGGGCATCGGCACGCGCGAGCAGTGGATGCTCGGTGCGAACGAGAAGTGGCACGGCTTCGGCAACCTCGCTGCCGGCTTCAACCTGTTGGACCCGATCAAGAGCACGATCGTCACGCCGGGGCTGGACGTGGCCGGCAAGTTCGCCAAGACCGGCATCCCGGC
>JANNKM010000513.1:0-2003 GCA_031396305.1 Rhizobacter sp. | reverse complement strand
GACGGTGTTCAAGGACAAGCCTCCGACGAGCTGGTCGGTCGTGTTCGAGGAAACGACCCTGCCCGACGGCAAGAGCAACAAGGGCCGCGTGCAGGCCTTCGACGGGCCGATCTATATCGCCGACGCCGCCCTGTACCTGATGCAGAAGAATCCCGCGCTGGGCATCAAGAACCCGTACGAGCTGAACGAGACGCAGTACAAGGCGGCGCTTGAGCTGCTGCGCGGCCAGCGCAAACTCGTCGGCAAGTACTGGCACGACGCATTCGTGCAGATCGACGACTTCACCAACGAAGGCGTGGTCGCGTCGTCGAGCTGGCAGTTCCAGGCGAATATCCTCGGCTCGAAGAAGCGGCCCATCGCCACCGTGGTACCGGTGGAAGGCGCCACCGGGTGGGCCGACAGCACGATGCTGCATGCCGACGCGAAGCACCCGAACTGCGCCTACATGTGGCTGGAACATTCGCTGAACCCGAAGCTGCAGGGCGATCTGTCGGCGTGGTTCGGTTCGGTGCCTTCCGTGCCCGCCGCGTGCAAGGGCAACAAGCTGCTCGGCGACGAAGGCTGCGCGCGCCAGGGCTTCAATTCATTCGACAAGATCTCGTTCTGGAGAACGCCGACGTCACAGTGCGCGACGCAGAGCAACCAGTGCGTGCCGTACCACAAGTGGGTGTCTGACTACATCGCGGTGCTAGGCGGACGCTAGTCCCTGCGCTTTCCTTGCGGGGCGATCCACCATGACCGCCGCCGTCACCCTCGACCGCGTTTCCTGCGTCTTCGGCGCCGCCGGCCAAGAGGTGCGCGCGGTCGACGGCGTCGATCTGACGATAGACGCGGGCGAGTTCTTCACCCTGCTCGGGCCGTCGGGCTCGGGCAAGACGACGTGCCTGCGCATGATCGGCGGTTTCACCTTGCCCAGCGCGGGCCGGGTGCTGATCGGCGGCGCTGATGTGTCGTTGCTGCCGCCGTATGCGCGGCCCGTGAACACGGTGTTCCAGGACTATGCGCTGTTCCCGCACATGAGCATTCGCGACAACGTCGCCTACTCGTTGATGGTGCGCAAGGTGGGCAAGGCGGAACGCTCGCGCCGCGCTGACGAGTTGCTCGCCCAGGTCGAACTGGCCGGCGTGGGCGAGCGCCGCCCGGCGCAGCTCTCCGGCGGGCAGCGCCAGCGTGTCGCGCTGGCGCGCGCGCTGATCAATCAGCCGCAGGTGCTGTTGCTCGACGAACCGCTGGGCGCCCTCGACCTGAAGCTGCGCGAGCAGATGCAGAGCGAGTTGAAGGCCTTGCAGCGGCGCCTGGGCATCACGTTCCTGTTCATCACGCATGACCAGCATGAAGCGCTGTCGATGAGCGACCGCATCGGCGTCTTCAACAAGGGCAAGCTCGAACAAGTGGGAGCGCCGCACGCCGTGTACAACGAACCGGCGACACGCTTTGTGGCCCAGTTCGTGGGTGCGGCGAATGTGCTCGATGGGCAGGTCGCGCGGCGTTTGACCGGCCATGCCAGCGCGATGCTGCGGCCCGAACGCATTCGCCTCGGGCCGGCGGCCGATGCGCGCGCCAGCGGCAACGTGGTGGAGGTGCAGTACTTCGGCGCTTTCACCCGTGTCCGGGTCGACGCGGCAGGCGCGAACCTGCAGGCCGACCTGCCCGAGCTTGGCGCTTTGTCGGCGCCGGTGCCCGGCGCGCAGGTTCACCTGCACTGGGACGAATCCGCGGTGCACGCGCTCCGCGCAGGCGCCAGCCTATGAGTGCGGACTTGCACGCAGTGGGCCCCGGCTTTCGCCGGGGTGACGTGCAGGGCGACGTGATTTGCGCGCGCGGCACTCGATGAACCCGGGCATCGCACTCCCCGCGCCGGGCCTGGGCCTGCAGCGCCGTGTCTCCGACCTGCTTTACACGCGGCGTGGCGTGTTGCTGCTGGTGCTGCTCGCGCCGCCGCTGCTCTGGTTCGGTGTCATCTACCTCGGCTCGTTGTTCACGCTGCTCGCCAACGCGTTCTT
>JANNKM010000502.1:0-17588 GCA_031396305.1 Rhizobacter sp. | reverse complement strand
CGACATTTGGCGTTTAGTAGAGATTAAGGCCAGAGATTATGCGAATTAATTTTTTGAAACTAAATCTGATGCCAATAAATTTTTTAATCAAATGACTGGAAGAACTGCCGCAATATTGAGCCAATGTGAAATATTATAATTAAATATTATATCCATAAAAATCAAATATTTACCTACCCCCTACCCTATAACATAGTGCAATGTAACAAAAGTCTACGCGAACGGCACGGCGAGCACCACTGCCAGCGGCATGCCCCAGCGCTCGTAGAGCGCGGCCAGGATCAGGTAGACCATGACGAGCGCAAAGCCGAACGCGAACACCGACGCATTGCCGGAGCGTTTTTCCTGAAACGCCTGACCGGTCCATTCGATCTGATAACCGGGCGGCAACACGGCGCGCGCGGTTTCTTCCACCGCGCGAATCGACTCGCCCGAGCTGAATCCCGGTTTCGCACCGCCCAGCACCTTGGCCGCGATGTAGCTGTTGTAGCGCTCGATCTGCTCGGGGCCGACGATGTCCGTCACCGTGATCAAGGCGCGCAACGAAATCATCTGGCCACTCGTGGCAGAGCGCACATAGATGCGTCCCAGGTCGTCGGGTTTGGCGCGAAACGCCGCGTCGGCCTGCATCGTCACGCGGTAGGTGCGCCCGGAAAGATTGAAGTCGTTGACATAGAGCGACCCCATCTGCGCCTGCAGCGCGGCGAACACTTCGTTCACCGGCACGCCCAGCGCGAGGGCCTTCTCGCGGTCTACTTCAACGCGCAGTTGAGGAACACTCGCGCGGAAGAAGGACTGCGCCGGCGTCAGCTCAGGGCGCATCGCGATCGCCGCCGTGAACTCCTGCGTCACCTGCGCCAGACGCTTCGGATCGGCGTCGCCGCGGCCCTGCACGAAGACCTCGTAGCCACCCGCCTGGCCCAGGCCCAGGATCGGCGGCGGGTTGAAGGCGAACACGATGCCGTCGGGCAGCGCCGTGAAACCGATGCCGCTGACCTGGCCCGCCAACTGCATCGACGTCTGCTGGCGCTGCTCCCAGGGCTTCATCGGCATGAAGATCGTCGCCGCGCTGCTCTTGCTGCCCCCGCTGAGCAGGTCGAAGCCGTTGACGATGAAGATGTTCGAGATCGCCGTGTTGTCCTTCAGCATCAGCCGCAACTGTTCCGTCGTCTTGGCGGTGCGCTCCAGCGTCGCGCCGTCGGGCAACTGCGCCACGGCGATGATGTAGCCCTGGTCTTCGGGCGGCACAAAACTGCCCGGCACGCGCGCCAGCAGCCAGGCTACGCCGCCCAGCATCAGGCCGAACAAGACAAGCGCGATCAGGCGATGCCGCAGCGCCAGATGCACCGCACCGAGAAAACGCCGCGTGATCCAGCCGAATGCGGCGTTGAACGGCTTGAACATTCGCTGGCTGATCGTGCTGTGCTCGGGCTTGAGCACGGGTTTGAGTAAGACAGCGCACAGCGCCGGCGTGAGGGTGAGCGCCACCACGCCCGAGAGCACGACGGCAATCGTGACCGTCACCGCGAACTGCCGGTACAACTGGCCGGCGATGCCGCCGAGAAACGCCACCGGAATGAACACCGCGCAGAGCACGAGCACGATGCCGATCACGGCGCCCTGCACTTCGCGCATCGCCTCCAGCGCCGCGGCGAGCGGCGCCATGCCCTCTTCGCGCATCAGCCGCTCCACGTTCTCCAGCACGACGATGGCGTCGTCGACGACGATGCCGATCGCCAGCACCATCGCAAACAGCGTCAGCGTGTTGATCGAAAAGCCGAACATGTACAGGCCAGCGAACGTGCCGATCAGCGACACCGGCACGGCAAGCATCGGGATCAGCGTCGCGCGCCAGCTTTGCAGGAACACGAAGACGACGGCGAGCACGATCAGCGCCGCCTCGACGATGGTGGTGAGCACTGCCTTGATCGACGCCGCGACGAACAGCGTGGTGTCGTACGGGATCAGGTAGTCCACCCCGGGCGGAAAGCGATCCCGCTTGAGCTCGACCATCTTCGCCTTGATGCCCGCCGCCACGTCGAGCGCGTTCGCGCCCGAGGCGAGCATCACCGCCAGCGCGATCGCCGGCTGACCGTTCACCGAATTGCTGGCATCGTAGCTCTGCGCGCCAAGCTCGATGCGCGCCACGTCGCGCAACCTCAAGACGCCGCTTGCGCCGGCCGAACGCAGCACGATGTTGCCGAATTCTTCTGCCTTCACGAGCCGCCCGCGCGCCGTGACGGTGTACTCCAGCTGCTGCCCGGGCGGGGACGGCGGCGCGCCGATCTTGCCCGCCGCGAACTGCGCGTTCTGCGCGTTCACCGCCTGCGCGATGTCATCCGTCGTAATGCCCAGGCTGGCCATGCGGTCGGGTTGCAGCCACAGGCGCATCGAATAGTCGCGCGCGCCGAAGATGAACACGTCGGCCGTGCCGGGAATGCGCTTGAGCTCATCGAGGATGTTCTGCGTGGAATAGTTCGACAGGAACAACGTGTCGCGCGACTGATCGGGCGAGTTGACGGCAATCACGAGCAGGAAATTGTTCGAGCGCTTCACGACCTGGATGCCGCTGCGCCGCACCTCGTCGGGCAGGCGCGGCGTGGCCAGTTGCACGCGGTTGTTGACGTTGAACGTGGCCTTGTCGATGTCGGTGCCCACCTCGAACGTGGCGGTGATGATCGCCTGGCCGTTCGACGCTGAGCTCGAATTGAAGTACAGCAGGTTCTCCACACCCGAGAGTTGTTCTTCGATGGGTGCGGCGACAGTCAGTGCCAGCGTTTCGGCCGAGGCGCCAGGGTAGTTGGCGGTGATCGTCACCGTGGGCGGCGCGATCTCCGGGTATTGGGCGATCGGCAGGGATCGTGCCGCCATCAGCCCGGCGATGACGAGCACGAGCGCCAGCACGCTGGCGAACACCGGGCGTTCGATGAAGAAACGGGACATGGCGCGCGGCTTGGCGCTAACGCGGCGCTTGTGAGGCAGGGCTTGATGCCGGCGCCGCTGAAGCCACCTGCACCGGCGCGCCGGGCCGCAGCTTGATGAGGTTGCTCACGATCACGCGGTCGCCTTGCGCAAGCCCGGAGCGGATCACCCACTCATTGCCCAGCCAGGCACCGGCCTGCACCGGCCGCGGCGTGGCCTTGGCGTCGTCGCCGATCAGCCACACGAAGCGCCCCTGCTCGCCACTCATCACGGCGGCTTGCGGCACGAGAAACGCGTTCTGCTCGCCGGTGCTCACCTGCACGCGCACGAATTGTCCGGGCAGCCAGGCGCCGCCCGGATTGTTGAACTCGGCACGCAACTGCACCGTGCCGAGTCGCGCATCGACCACCGACGAGGTGAAGTCGAGCTTGCCCACGTCCTTGCTGAATTCGCCATTGGCGAGCTGCAAACGCACTTCCCTGCCTCGGCCCTGGCGCACCTGGCTTGCTTCCGATTCTGTGAGCGCAAAGCGCACGCGGATCGGATTCGTCTGCACGATGGTGGCGAGCACGCCGCCCTCGATGGCTGGCGAGACATAGGAACCCACGCTCTGCATCGAACGCTGCACGACACCGGCAATTGGCGCCACGACATCCGCATACCCCAGGTTCAGCGCCGCCTCGCGCTCCTGCGCGCGCGCCGCGGCCAGCGCGGCTTCGGTGGTCTTGAGCGCGCTGCCGGCTTCGTCGGCTTCGCGCTGGCTGATCGCGCGGTCCGCGATCAGGCCGGCCAGGCGCGCGTTCTCACGCCGCGTCTGCTCGACCCGGGCCTCGGCCTGGGCGACGTTGGCGCGTGCGGCGTCGCGCGCGATCTCGAACGGCGCACGTTCGATGCGATACAGCACCGCGCCGGCCCGCACCGGCTCGCCTTCGCGAAACAACTGCTCCTGCAAGGTGCCGGCGATGCGCGCGCGCACCTCCACTTCCTTCAGGCCTTCGAGCGTGCCGACAGCCTCGATCACGATCGGCACCTTCGCCGCCTTGGCGACGACCACGTCGACGGGCATCGGCGGCATCGCGCCGCCACCGGGCGGTCCGCCAGGCGGCGCCGGGCTCGGGCTGCATGCGATGAGCGCCACGGCGAGCCCCAGACCCGACAGCGCGGTCGAAACAAAGGCAAGCAGCGCCGGGCGACGCGTCGGTTCAAGGGGGGCTGGCAACACGAGTCTCTCCTGGGCTTCTCGCCGCGGCGCATCGCGATGTGCGCACGACAGTTATGACCTGAATATAGCGGCGTGTCATGGGGATCACCCGACCCATGCGGTTAGACCTTGCAGCGCAACGGCAACCGCTGTTCCTGGGCCCGGCGTGCGCCACACAGCAATACTTCCTGCGAAGTGCCGCAGGGGATACTTCAACGCCGTGCCGTCGCCGTTCCCACCATGACATCTGAAATGCGCTGATGACAATCGAAGCGATCTTCGATCTCGGCAAGCTCGTCGTCATCGTTGCCGGCCTGTATGCGGCGTTCGCGCTGTACGTCGCGCACCGACGGCCCGGCTGGACGCTCGCATTCGAGCGGCGCCGGCTGGCCTTGCTGTGGGCGTTGCTGGTGATGGCCGCAGGCGTCAAGGTCACGGAAGACGTACTCGGGGGTGAGTCCGGGCCGGTGGACCGGGCCGTCCTCATCTTTGTCCGCGACATCGTCCCCGACGCATTGCACCCGGTCTTCGCCGTCATCACGTTGAGCGGTTCGGCCGCGAAGCTGGTGCCGCTCACGTTGCTGGCGGTCGCCGGCCTGTTGTGGCACGGGCGTCGCTTCGAGGCCTGGCTCGTCGCCGCGTCCACTGTCGGCGGCGCGGGCGTCGTCTATGTCGTGAAAACGCTCGTCGGCCGCGAGCGGCCGCAACTCTGGGCAACGCAGTGGTACTGGGGTTCAAGCTTTCCGAGCGGCCATACGCTGGTCGTGGCGGCGTTCGCCACGGCGCTGGCGCTGAGCATCGCGCGGCTGCGGCCGGGGGCGCGCGACGCAGTCGTCAGCGCAGCATTCATCTGGACCCTGCTCGTCGCTTGGTCGCGCCTGGTGCTGGGCGTGCACTGGCCCACCGACGTCTTGGCTGCGGCATGCATCGGCGCTGCGCTGCCGCTGGCGATCAGCCTGGGTGATGAGTTCAACCGGGGCCGTTGAGCCGCAGTCTGCGCAGTCGATTACGGCGTCGCGCGCTCGTTGGCCCAGGTGCCGGACCGCAACATCACGCGCAACGCGCGACCACGGCAACCGCGGCGCGGCCGTGCGGTTAGAGTCGCGCATGCTCCGCCGCCCCGTCAAACCGGTTCGCGCGCTGCTGGCGGCAGCGCTCAGCGCGTGTGCCGCGGTGCACTTGCCGGTCCGGGCGACGCCACCCGCTGAGTCACCCGCGGCGGCGCCCGCACCGCCGCCGCAGGACGATGCCGCCGATGCCACGCAGCTTCCAGCCGATGAAGGACTGCTGGAGACCACGCGGCGCTCGCTGCGCTTTTCTGCCGAATGGCTGGCGCGCGCCGTGGACGGCAATTTCGGCGACAAGTCCTTCGACGAAGGCGGCAAGGTCACCGACGGCCGGGTCGATCTGATCCTGCACAAACGCCAGCGCGAGGCGCGCGAACTCGATCTGCGTTTCCGCGCCCACTTTCGCTTGCCCAATCTCGAGCATCGTGTGCATGTGTTCGTCGGCAACGACGACGAGCGCGACGTCGTCACCGACAGCCCGGACGCGCTGTCACAACGGCAGCGCCTGCGGGAATCACGGCCCATCGACCGCTCGTTCTTCGCCGGCATCAAGTTGCCTGTGCTCGACGCATTCGAGTTTCGCCTGGGCGTGCGCGGCCCGTTCAAGCCGTTTGCGCAGGCGAGTTATGACTATGCCTGGAAGCCCACCGAGGCGGACGTGTTCGAGTTCCGCGAGACCCTGTTCTGGACCCTCGCCGACCACCTCGGCTCCACGACGGTCGGGTCGTATGCCCACGCCTTGTCCCCGACGCTCGTCGTGCGCTGGGTCAACGCAGTGACGATCACGCGCGTCAGCGACAGGTTCGAATGGAACAGCAACCTGGGGGCGTACAAGGCTTTCGGCCATCAACGCGTGCTGTCGGTCGAGGCGCTGGTGAGCGGGTTCCAGGGCTCGGGCGTCGATGTGTCGGAATACGGCGTGCAAACCCGCTGGGAGCAACCCATCTTCAGGACGTGGTTGCTTGCCGAGATCGGCCTGGGCCACTTCTGGCCGCGCACGGATGCGCGGAGCGCGCGCGGTCGAGCCTGGGCGGCAGGCGCGACGCTGAAGTTGAAGTTTTGAGCGCGTCGGAGAGAATGTGATGCCGGCGCGCCGCCACCCGCCGCGCGCGCGACTCGATTCCCATCCATGCGTCGCGGCAGGCGCGCAACACCAGGGACCAGTGACATGCAACATCACCTCACGCCCAGCGCCGTCTTGCCGGTGGACCATCACAACGCCGTGCTCATCGGCCGCGTGTGGCTGCCCGCCGCGGGTGGCCCGAAACCGGTGCTCGTGCGCGGCGCAGACCTGCTTGACCTGAGCCCGCTCGCGAGCACGGTGAGCCAGCTGCTCGAGTCGAAGTCACCCCTGGCCGCGATTCGCGCGCAGCAGCAGCTGCCGCGCATTGCCGGCCTGGCGCAAGCCCTGAGCAATGCCGACCCGACGCGGCGCGACACGGCGCAGCCCTGGCTGCTCGCACCCTGCGACTTGCAGGCCTTGAAGGCGAGCGGCGTGACTTTCGTCGAGAGCCTGCTCGAGCGCGTGATTGAAGAGCAGGCGCGTGGCGATGCGTCGAAAGCCGACGCAGTGCGCCGCGCCGTGGTCGAGGTCATCGGCAGCGACCTCGCCGGATTGAAGCCGGGCTCACCCGCGGCGATGCGACTCAAGGACGTACTCATCGAAAAGAAGCTGTGGTCGCAGTATCTCGAAGTCGGCATCGGCCCGGACGCCGAGATCTTCACCAAGTCGCAACCGTTGTCGGCGGTGGGTTGCGGCATGGAGGTCGGCATCCACCCGCAATCGAGCTGGAACAACCCCGAGCCCGAAATCGTTCTCGTCGGCAACAGCCGCGGCGACGTGCTCGGCGCGAGCCTGGGCAACGACGTGAACCTGCGCGATTTCGAAGGCCGCAGCGCGCTCTTGCTCGGCAAGGCGAAAGACAACAACGGCAGTTGCGCGATCGGCCCGTTCATCCGCCTGTTCGACGATGCCTTCACGATCGACGACGTGCGCGGCTGCCACATCGCGCTGCGCGTCGAAGGACCGGAGGGTTATGTGCTGAGCGGCGGCAGTTCGATGAACAAGATCAGCCGCGACCCGCTCGAATTGATGGCCGCGGCGATCGGCCCGACGCACCGTTACCCCGACGGCCTGATGCTGTTCCTGGGCACGATGTTCGCGCCCACCGACGACCGCGGCGCGCCCGGCCAGGGTTTCACGCACGCGCTGGGCGACATCGTGAGCGTCGCGACGCCCAGGCTCGGTGCTCTGGTGAATCGCGTCAACCACGCCGACAAGACCGAGCCGTGGAGCTTTGGCGTGGGCGCGATGATCGAGTATCTGCGTCGCTGACGCCTGCGCTCAGCCGCACTGCCCCACATACCCGCACGCCGTACAGAAGTCGCACCCGTCGCGGTGGATCAGCGTCGGGTTGCCGCACTCCGGGCAGGGTTTGCCGGCGAGCAACCGCGACGTGGCGGTTCGACCTGCGGCTGGCCCGCTCGCCTGCCCCTGCGGCGACTCGAGCACGCCCATCTCGCGCAGCGGAAATCCCTCTTCGCTGAGCACGCCGAGCATCGCGTAGCGATGGATGATGAGACGTGCCACATACGCCACCGTCGATGGCCAGACCTGCTGGCGCCGCGCGCCGTGCGGCAGGCCGGGGACGAACGCCATGAAGTGGCCGAGCGGCTCGGCGTAGTTCAGGAGCTTGCGCAGTTTCATGCCGATCCAGGCCGGATCGATGACGCGCATGTCCAGCGACAGCAGCCGGGCCAGGCCGTCCAGGGCGCGTGGATAGTTGCCGGAGAACGCGACGGCGCACGGCCGGGTCGACGTCGCCGCGGGCGCGCCATCGCCGCCGCTGAGGCTTACTTCTTTCAGGATGAGAGTGAACGCCTCGCGGCTCGCCGGGTTCTCGATGTCCACCGCCCAGGCCAGCGTGCCCGAGGTGCCGGTGCGCGGCTCTTCGATGCTGAACATCGAGTCGAGCACCGGCGTGGCCGCACCTTTGCGGGCGGGCAAGGCGCCGAGCTGCTCACAGCGCCAGCGCACCAGCGCCGCGGTCGCCGCGACCACGCCGGGGAACATGCGACGCTCGCCGTTCGGCGGGAACGGCATTTCGAACAAATGTTCTTCGGCGACGGTGGTCAGGGCATCGAGCTTGAGCTGCAGCCATGCTGAATCGTTGGCGCGCAGGTCCATCGACAACGTCTTCGCCAGGGCACCCAGCCCGCGCGGCTGCTCGGCGCCGTTGACCCAGGTCTCGAAGGGCTGCGGCGCGCCGCCCTCTTCGCCCGCCAGTTCGCCGACGAACAGCGCGAAGTCGCCGTAGGGGTAGTTCACCATGAAGGTCCACGCCGGGTTGCCTGCCGGCAACTCGGGGCGCCCCGGCCAGCGCAGCGAAGCGAGCACGGGTGCGCTGGGGCGGTCCAGCCTCAAGCGGATGTTCGCGCCGTGCTCATGTGCAAATGTGGCTTTGCCACTTTGCTCATCCCCCTCGGGGGGCGGACGACGTATGTCGTCGGCCTGGGGGTGCCGTTGCGCGCTCGGTACGTCAGCGAGTTGCAGCGTCGCGGCGGCCTCCACGCTTGGCGGGTTCGGGCTCAGCACGGCGCCCATCATCGCGTTCGGCCGGTAGGTCGCCAGGCCCTTCAAGCCCGACTGCCACGCCTGCATGTACAGGTTCTGGAACTCGGCGTAAGGGTAGTCGGCCGGAACATTCACCGTCTTGGAAATCGCCGTGTCGATGAAGGGCGCGACCGCGGCCACCATCTCGGCGTGCGAAGTTGCGCTCAGCTCGAGCGCGCTGACGAACGCCGGGGTGAGCGGCGCTTCCTTGCCGCGCAGGTGGCGATAGAGCCGCCAGGCGTGGTCTTCAACGGGAAATTCCTCGAAGCCGCCGTCGGCAGTGCGCTTCTTGCGTGTATAGCTCCAGCTGAATGCCGGCTCGATGCCATTGCTCGCGTTGTCGGCAAACGCCAGGCTGATCGTGCCGGTGGGCGCAATCGACAGCAGGTGCGAATTGCGCAAGCCATGGGCGCGGATGCGCTCGCGCAGGTGCTGCGGCAATCTTGAGGCAAACGTGCTGCCGCTCAAATACAGATCGGCGTTGAACAGCGGGAACGCGCCGCGTTCGCGCGCCATGTCGATCGACGCGTCGTACGCGGCGTCGCGCAGCAGCTCGGAAATGCGCGCGGCGCAGCTTCGAGCCTCAGGCGTGTCGTAGCGCAAGCTGAGCATCACGAGCGCGTCGCCCAGACCCGTGAAGCCCAGACCGATGCGGCGCTTGTTGCGCGCCTCCTCGAGTTGTTGCGGCAGCGGCCAGACGGTTTCGTCGAGCACGTTGTCGAGCATGCGAACCGCCACTTTGGCCAGCGCCGTGAATCCGGCTTCGTCGAAGCGCGCGTTCGCCTCGAAGGGGTCATGCACGAAGCGCGTCAGGTCGATCGAACCGAGGCAGCAGCAGCCGTAGGAGGGGAGCGGCTGCTCGCCGCAGTTGTGTACGAGCAGGCCGTTCGCGTCGAAGGCGTGCACATCGGCGATCGTGGCGTCGTACACCGCTTCGCATCCGTCGGCCTCGAGCGACTCCACGGTGGAGACAAAACGCTCGCGATTCAGGCGACGCCGATAGTCGTTCAACAGCGTGTCCAGGCGTTGCGCCTTGGCGGTGTCGTTGAAACCCACCCGGTCGGCGAAGGCCGCGAGGTTGTCGCCGCTGACCAGCAATTCGTGTACAGGTTTGACTGCGTACTCAGACCTGCCGCCTTTGCCGTTGGGCATGGCTTTCAGGCCCCCGGGCTTGCGATCACGGTAGATCGTGGTCGCGATGCCCAGGCGCAACAGCAGGCGCTGCACGGTCTGCAAGAGCGTGATGTCGGATTGCGTCAAGCGCACGCTAACGCCCTTGTCCTGCGTGCCCTGAACCGAACCGTCGGAATCGAACAGGCCACGCGTTAAGCCGACGCAGAAGTCCGACGACGCCCGTTCCATCGCGGGCGTGATGGACTTGTGGCCCGGTCGCATGCCGAGTTCCAGGGCCAGCTCGCGCAGCGCGCCACTGGCCATGCGCGCCTCGCCGCGTGCCGCGATCGGACGCTGCCACCCACGAAAGTCCGCACGATGCGGCAACGTCGCCGCGGCAGCATGCGCAGCCTGCATGACGCCCTGCGCTCCAGAGTTGCCGGCAGGCCAGGCTGCGGCGGCCGTGGTCGGTTCGCCGTTGGCGACCAGCCTCAACTCGGGCGCCCACACCGACAACACGGCCTTGTCGGCCTTGAGCGTTCCGTCTCCGATCAACAGGCCCAGCAGATAGCCCTGCGCCTCGCTGTAGGCCCCGCCCCAACCGAGCAGGCCGCGGTGGTTGTGCAGCAGCAGCTCGTCACCGGCAGTGAGCTCGCGCGCCGGCACCCAATCAGCTTCGATCGTGTGCGCTGTCTTGCGATAGACGCGCCGCACCCGATGTTCGGCGGTGAGGCGCAGCCCATGGCCTTCGCGCGTTCGCAGGCGCAACACGGGCTTCTCGCCGGTGGCGAAAAAACCCTCCGACTCGCAGGCATGGGCGCGCCCATCGACGACGGCGCAAAAGCGCTTGCCGATCAACTCGCTCACCTGGCGCGCACCGTCGCTCGTCATCACCCAGGTGTCCGCGGTGACACAAGGATTGCTCGCCGCGATGCTCTCGCAATACGCAAGGTTGTTGTCGCGATTGATCGAGTCGAGGAACAGCACGCCGGGTTCGGCGTGGTCGTAGGTGCTGCGCATCACCTGTTCCCACAAGTCGCGCGCGCGCACCTTGCGGTACACCCACAGGCCGGCACTGCTGCTTTGCCGGTACGCTCCCGCGGCCTTCTGCGCCACACCCGGCTCGGCGCGATGCACGAGTTCGAACTCGGCGTCGGCGCGCAGCGCCTGCATGAAAGCGTCGGTCACGCCCACCGAGATGTTGAAGTTCTTCAACCCACCGCGGTCCTTGGCGTGAATGAACTCCTCGATGTCGGGGTGGTCGCAGCGCAGCACGCCCATCTGCGCACCGCGCCGCGCGCCGGCGGATTCAACCGTCTCGCACGACTGGTCGAACACTTTCATGTAGCTCACCGGGCCGGAGGCGTTGCTGCGCGTGCTGCCCACCCAGGCACCGCGCGGGCGGATGCGCGAGAAGTCGTAGCCGACGCCGCCGCCGCGGCGCATCGTCTCGGCAGCTTCGGTGAGCGCGGTGTAGATGCCGGGGTGGCCGTCTTCGAGGTGGGAAATCGAGTCGCCCACCGGCTGCACGAAGCAGTTGATGAGCGTCGCCGCGAGGTCCGTGCCGGCGGCCGATTGAATGCGCCCGGCAGGGATGAAGCCACCCGCCAGCGCCTGGGCGAAAGATTCCTCCCAAACACCGCGCTGCTCCGGCGCCTCGGCCTGCGCGAGCGCGCGGGCGACGCGCCGGTTCACGTCGGCGATGCTGCGTTCGTCGCCCTTCGCGTACTTTTCGAGCAGCACGGCTTCGCTGATCGTCTGCGCGGGCAAGTTCTGCAGTGTGGCGGGTGCCGTTGCCGTGTTGTGCATGTCGCTTCCTCCTGAACCAGCCGGCTATGGTAGTCCGACGCCACGCCGTGCCGCGCAGCTCCCGGGCCGGCAGTTGCGCTGCAGCAAGGCGGCCGGCGAGTGCGGCCTCGCGCAGCACCCCGGCCTTGCCCTATCATCGCCTTCTTGCATCTCGCGCCGCGTAAGCTAACAGGCTGGCGCAGCAGCCCATGGAGCACCCATGAAATATCGCAAAGTTGAAATCTTCACCGGCAAGACGTTCCGCGTGCCCGAGCACATCCAGCGCATCGACCACGAATCGACGCACGGTTGGCAATTGCGTTATGGCAAGCGCACGAAGATGTTCTCCGACTTCACCCCAGACGGCAAGGGCGCGAAGGCTGCCCTCGCATTGGCCGAGGCCGAATTGCTCAAGCGCATCGACGCCCTGCCCGCGCCGTCGCGGCTGCGCCGCGACGTTTCGGCGAACAAGAGCACCGACCTGCCGGTGGGCGTGAGCGGGCCGATCGCGCGCCAGCGCGCCGGGCGCAATTTCGCCGAATACAGCTTCGGCGTGACAATCCCGCGCTTCGGCGCGAAGCCGACGAACCGCAGCGTCTACATCGGCACGGAGTCGACGTACAGCAAAGAACGCGTCGCGATCGCGCTGGCCAAGGCGATCGAGCTGCGCAACAAGGCGCAGCGCGCCTACCAGAAGGCGGCGACGGTGGAAAAGCGGGCGACGAGCCGGACGAAACAGCGCGCTTGAGGCGCCAGCCTACTCCTCGCCCTCGCCCGCCAGGCGCGGCAGCCCCACCCCCGAACCCGCCAGCAGCAGCCCGGCGTGGCTGTAGATCATCAACTTCTCGCGCGTATCCACGATGTCGAGGTTGCGCATCGTGAGCTGGCCGATTCGGTCTTGTGGCGAGAAGCTCGACGCGCCTTTTTCCATCGTCAGGCGTTCAGGCTTGTAGGTCAGGTTCGGCGACGTGGTGTCGAGCAGCGAATAGTCATTGCCGCGGCGCAGTTCGAGAGTCACCTCGCCGGTCACGGCACGCGCCACCCAGCGCTGCGCGGTTTCACGCAGCATGATCGCCTGCGGGTCGAACCAGCGGCCCTGATAGAGCAGACGGCCCAGGCGCCGGCCGCTGTCGCGGTACTGTTCGATCGTGTCTTCGTTGTGGATACCGGTGACGAGCCGCTCGTAGGCGATGAACAGCAGCGCCAGCCCCGGCGCTTCATAGATGCCCCGGCTCTTCGCTTCGATGATGCGGTTTTCGATCTGGTCGCTCATGCCCAGGCCGTGCCGGCCGCCGATGCGGTTGGCTTCCAGCAGCAGTTCGACCGGACTGCCGAACTCCTGGCCGTTCAGCGCGACGGGCTGGCCCTCTTCAAACCGGACCCGAACCTCTTCGCGCTTGACCTGCACGTCGTCGCGCCACGCCGCCACGCCCATGATGGGCTGGACGATGCGGATGCTGCTCCCCAGGTGCTCGAGGTCTTTCGCTTCGTGCGTCGCGCCGAGCAGGTTCGAATCGGTCGAGTACGCTTTCTCCGCCGACATCTTGTAGGCGAAGCCGCTGGCGCGCATGAACTCCGACATTTCGGCGCGGCCGCCGAGCTCGTCGATGAAGAGCTGGTCGAGCCAGGGCTTGTAGATCTTCAGCTCGGGATTCGTGAGCAGGCCGTAGCGGTAGAAGCGCTCGATGTCGTTGCCCTTGTACGTGCTGCCGTCGCCCCAGATGTTCACTTCGTCCTGCTTCATCGCCGCCACCAGCATCGTGCCCGTCACGGCCCGGCCCAGCGGCGTGGTGTTGAAGTACGTCACGCCCGCGGTGGAGATGTGGAACGCGCCGCTTTGCAGCGCGGCAATGCCCTCGGCGACGAGCTGCGAGCGGCAATCGACGAGGCGCGCGATTTCCGCGCCATACGCCAGGGCCTTGCGCGGGATCTCGTCGTAGTCGGGCTCGTCGGGCTGGCCCAGGTTGGCGGTATACGCGTAGGGAAGGGCTCCCTTCTTGCGCATCCACAGCAGCGCGGCGCTGGTGTCCAGTCCGCCAGAAAAAGCGATGCCGACTTTTTGGCCGACGGGGAGGTTTTGCAGGATGGTGGCCATGGCGGAAAGGGGCTGCCGAAATGAAAAGTGAGGGGCACACACCGGGCGCGGTGCGCAGCCGGCATTCTCGGTCGAAATCGATAAGTTCCGGATCGGCGCGGGTCGCGCCAGCCGGGCCCGGCGCGCGCGCCCTTAGCATCAGCGTTTTTCGACAGGAGAATTTTCATGAAACGCTTCGATCGCCGCGTTGTCCTCGCGACCCTGGCTCTCGCCAATGTGCTCGCCTTGCAGACGGTCAGCGCGCAGACGACCGTCAAAGAACCCTGGGTGCGCGCCACCGTGGCCCAGCAAAAGGCCACGGGCGCATTCATGCAACTCACGTCCGCGCAGGGCGGCAAGCTGGTCTCGGCCAAGTCGCCTGCGGCCGGCATCGTGGAAATCCATGAAATGGCGATGGATGGCAACGTGATGAAGATGCGCGCCGTCAACGGCCTGGAGCTTCCCGCGGGCAAGGCGGTGGACCTCAAACCCGGCGGCCTGCACGTGATGCTGATGGACTTGAAAGAGCCGATGAAAGCCGGCGACAGCGTCGCGCTCACGCTTGTCATCGAGGGCAAGGACGGCAGGCGTGAAACGCTCGATGTCAAAGCGCAGGTCAAGGCTCTCGGCGGCGCCGATCATGGGCACAAACACTGACAGTACAGGTCAGCGCCCGCGCAGCCGCTCCGCGCTCCTGAGCAAATGTTGGCTCTGCCACTTTCCCCCCTTGTGTGTCATCCCGGCGAACGCCGGGATCCACCCTTTGCCGCGCTCCCTTCGTGCTGGATCCCGGCTTTCGCCGGGATGACAGTTGCCCCTCGGGGGGCGGACGACGTAGTCGTCGGCCTGGGGGCGCTCAAATGACCCGCGGCCTCCAGGCGGGTGCCTTCAAGCCCCCTCAAGCGACTTGGCGATGCGTCGCCGCACGAGCGGCGGCACATCTCCCAGGTGCAATTCATGCCGGCGTTGGCGCAGTCCCAGATCGGCGGCGGTCATGCGCTCGAAGCGGCGCAAGTGGTCGGCCCAGGTTTCGTCCATGAACTGTTCAATGTAGAGCTGCGGGTCGGCGGTGTCGCGAAACAGTTCCCACGACAGCACGCCCTGGCGCAGCCGATGGCGCCGCGTCTCGCGCATCACGTCGACAAAGGCGGCTTCGTTTTCCGCGGCGATACGGTACTCGACGGTCACGATCACCGGCCCGTCGTCAGCGGCGATATCGAGCGCCGCGCCGGGCGACTTGATACTGTCGGTGGGCGTCAGGTCCTCGAGCGCGGCGCCATCGAGGCTGCGCCGCCGCGTCAAGACCAGACACGCCACCGCGACGAGCGCGGCGCAGACGATGCTCGTGTGCACCTGCGTGAGGCTCGCCACCTGGCCCCACAGCGCGGCACCGGCGGCGCTGCTGCCGAGCATCGCCATCTGGTAGATCGACATGCCGCGTGCGCGCACCCAGTCGGGCAAGGCAAGCTGCGCCGACAGCGTGATCGTGTTCGCCACCGAAATCCAGGTCGCGCCGAGCAGCAGCATCGCCGGCGCGGCGATCCACACATTCGGCGCCAGGCTCACCAGCATCATCATGGCCGCGTGCACGACCGTGCAGATGCTCACCAGCGAGTCGCGCGACACACCCTCACGCACGCGCGGCAGCACCAGCGCGGCGGCGATCGCGCCCCCACCCATGCACGCCAGCAACAGCGTGAAGGTTCCGGCGTCGCCCCCGCTCAGCCCTTTCGCCACCAGCGGCAGCAGCGCCAGCAAGGCCGCACCCTGCATGAAGAACAGGGAAATGCGCAGCAGCGCGGTCTGCATGGCACGGGACTGGCGCACATGCTGGACGCCGACGCGTATCGCCCCCAGAAAACGCTCGCCCGGCAACGCACTGACCTTCGGCGGCCGGCGCCAGCGCAACAACACGAGCGCCGCACCCACCGACAGCACGGCATTGAGCATGAACACATAGGCGCTGCCGGTCGCCGCGATCACCGCGCCGGCCAGCGTCGGCCCGGCGATGCGCGAAATGTTCATCGCGATCGTGTTCAGCGCCAGTGCGGCAGGCAACTGGCGCCGCGGCACGAGTTCGGGCACGAGCGCGGCGAACACCGGCCAGCGCAAGGCCAGGCCGATGCCATTGGCAAAGGTCAGCAGCAGCAGCGACACGGGAGTGATCGCGTCGGCGAAGGCGATGGCGCACGTGATCAGGCCTATCACAGCCACCCAGACCTGCGTGAACAAAAGCAAGCGCCGCCGGTCGACGATGTCGGCCAGCGCCCCGCTGGGCAGGCCGAGCAGGAACACCGGCAGCGACGCGGCCGTCGCCACCAGCGCCACCATCACCGGCGAGGACGTCAGCGTCGTCATCAGCCACGCCGCGGCGACGTCGTTCATCCACATGCAGATATTGGCCGTGACCCACACCCCCCACAGCATGCGAAACACCGGGTTGCGCAGCGGCGTCGGCGCGGTTGCGGCGCTGTCGTGGGGCGGGGTCGGCGCGGGTGGAGACATTCGGCGCGCATCATCGCAGGTGGGCCAGGTGGGCGAACCGACACGCTTGAGCTGATCGTTCGCAAGCTCCGCGGCGCGGTTCCGATGCAGACGGCTGCGGCGCTTTCCCTGCAGCGCAATGAACCCCTGTTTGATCATGGGTAAGGGCATCAGGGTTGCTGCCTTGACATCATGTGTAAAAGTGCCGCCAATGGAACAACTCTTACGCCCTGCAACTCTCAAGTTTCAATTCGGCCGCGCAGACTGCGCCCTCTCTCAAGGAAATGTGGCTTTGCCACTTTGCTTGAACCCCCACGGGGGGCGGGCCGGGCTGGCCCGGCCCTGGGGGCACTCGGAAGCCCTTGAAAGCAGTTGCAGGAGGCAGCACAGATGGGAAACATGATTGCCGCACGCTCACATGCCGCAGTAGCCTCCTACCGCTCGCCGACGGGCTCGTACTCCAGTTTTCTCGGCGCCCTGTCGCGCAAGACGTATGCGATGGTGCTGGCCGGCGGGCGCGGCACGCGCCTGATGAACCTGACGCACTGGCGCGCCAAACCGGCCGTGCCGTTTGCGGGCACGCTGCGCATCATCGACTTCCCGCTCAGCAACTGCATCAACTCCGGATTGAGGCGCGTCAGCGTGCTCACCCAGTACAAGGCGCAGAGCCTGATCGCGCATGTCGAGCGTGGCTGGGGGTTTCTCGAATCGTCGCTGAATGAATTCATCGACGTCGTGCCCGCGCAGCAGCGCGTGGGTGACGACTGGTACCGCGGCACGGCCGACGCGGTGTACCAGAACCTGGACATCCTTCGCGAAGCCGAGCCCGAGTACGTGCTCGTACTGGCGGGCGACCATGTGTACAAGATGGACTACGGCGTGATGCTCGCCGAGCACATCGAGAGCTGCGCCGACATCACGATCTCCTGCATCGAAGTGCCGATCGAGGAGGCCGGGGCGTTCGGCGTGATGCAGGTCGACGCGATGGACCACGTCATCGCGTTCGACGAAAAGCCGGCGCATCCGAAGTCCATTCCCGGCCAGCCGCAGCGCGCGCTGGCGAGCATGGGCATCTACATCTTCAAGGCGAGTTTTCTTTACGACGCGCTCGGGCGTGATGCGGCCGATGCGCAATCGAGCCACGACTTCGGCAACGACGTGATCCCGCGTGTGCTCGACAGCGCGCGCGTGCACGCGCATCGCTACTCGCGCTCGTGCGTCAACATGGTCGGCGAGAAGCCCTACTGGCGCGACGTCGGCACGGTCGATGCCTACTGGGAAGCGCACATGGATCTGGTGGAGGTGCAGCCGCAACTCAACCTGTAC
>JANNKM010000465.1:0-8562 GCA_031396305.1 Rhizobacter sp. | reverse complement strand
ATTACCTGGAGGCCCACTGGCCTTTGGACCTGCCTGTGTCCGCAATCCATGCCGACCTTTTCCCCGACAATGTGCTGATGCTGGGCGATAACGTCACCGGCCTGATCGACTTCTATTTCGCCTGCACGGATGTGCGCGGTTACGATCTGGCGGTGAGCCACAGTGCGTGGTGCTTTTCACCCGACGGAACCCGCTTTGACGAAAAGGTTAGCGCGGCGTTGTTGGCCGGACTGGAGGGGCACGTCTGGAGTTTTGACGAGTTGTTCGCCACGGCCCTGGAATCAGCAAGGGTTCGAGCGTGCCCTTGTACAGCGGCACCTTGAACCAGACTTCGAACATCACGAAGAACACCGCGCTGACGATCACGCCCACCAGCACGCTCCTGACCGGCTTGTACTTGCCCAGCACGACCATGAAGATCGCGATGTAGATGCTTGATGCCACATACAGACCGAGAAACCGGATCGCCAGCACATACACCATGGCGGGCAGCAGCACCGACAAGACGCGGTTCAACTGTTCGCGGTTCACGAAGGCGCCGCTGTCGCGCGACTTCAAGATGAGCGATTGCACCAGGATGCCCAGGCTCGAAATGCAGATGATCAAGCCGATGTAGAAAGGAAAGTAGCCCGCGCCGGGGCCGTCGCTCATCCAGCGCGCTCCCAGGCGCCAGGCCTCGAACACGACAACAACGCCGATCACGAACATGATGATCGCGACGGCGGCGTCGACAGTGTTGTTCTTCGCGACAGTGGGGCTGTCCGCGGGGGCTTGATCTGACATGGTTTGCTCCAGATGCGCGCCGCAGAGTGGCGCGGCATAGCCGTGCGGCGAGACTTCGGTGCGCGCTGCACCGCCGCGTTGCCCTCAGCGCCGCGAACGTGCGGGCGTCTTGCAGGAGGCTCAGGCCGAACGCGCGGCGCCGGGAGGCGCGCGCGCCGGGTGCGCCCTTTTTCTTACTTCGCCAGGAACCCGGCTTCAGTCATCAACTGAAGGTGCAGCTTTTCCGCGCCTTCGAGCCATTTGCGATAGTCGTTGCCGGCCATCGCCGTGGTGTTGAACGCACCCTTCTCGATGTATTCTTTCCAGTCGGGCGTTTCACGCACTTTCTTCAGCAGATCGACGTAGTAGCCCACTTGCTCGGGCGTGACGCCAGGGGCCATGAACAGGCCGCGCAGCATCACGTAGTCGGTGGGCACGCCGGCCTCCTTGCAGGTGGGGATGTCGTACCAGGACTGGGTGTCGGTGACCTTGGCCTTGTAGGGCATGCGTTCGTCGTCGAACACGCACAGCGGGCGCAGCGCCCCGGCGCGCCATTGCGCCACCGCTTCGATCGGGTTGTTCACTGTGGAGTCGACATGCTTGCCCACCAGCTGCACGGCCACTTCGCCGCCGCCCTTGTAGGGGATGTAGATGAACTTGGTGCCGGTGGCCTTTTCCAGGCCGACGGTGAGGATCTGGTCCTCCTGCTTCGAGCCCGTGCCGCCCATCTTGAACTTGTTCGGCCCCGCCGCCTTGACCGCGGCGATGTACTCTTTTGCCGTCTTGTACGGCGATTCGGCGTTGACCCACAACACGAACTGGTCGAGCGCCATCATCGACACCGGCGTCATGTCTTTCCAGTTGAACGGCACGCCGGTGGCCATCGGCGTGGTGAACAGGTTCGACAACGTGATGATCACCTTGTGCGGGTCGCCCTTCGCCTCTTTCACGGCGAGAAAGCCCTCGGCCCCAGCGCCGCCGGACTTGTTCACGACGACCATCGACTCCTTCATCAGCTTGTGCTTGACGACGATGCCCTGGATCAGTCGCGCCATCTGGTCGGCACCGCCGCCGGTTCCGGCCGGAACGACGAACTCAACGGGTTTGCTCGGCTCCCACGCCATGGCCGGACCGGCCAGGACCAATGCCGTGGACGCGGCAAGTGCTGGGCCGACAATGCGAGCCAGCTTGTGGCGGGGTGCGAAGTTTGTGAACTTGATCATCGTGTCTCCTGGTGTGGGGCGGCTGAAAGGCGACCTGCGCAGAGGCAGGCGCCGCTTCGACGCGACTCTAGGCCAAAGTTGAACGTGGCGGATGGTCGGGCCGTTGTCGGGAAAAACCATTGACCGCAGTCAATGTCTAGGGAATACCCGTGGGCCCGTTCGGTGCACTGGTCTCAACCCCGCGACAAGGCGGCAGCTTCGGCACAAGTCGCACAAATGCAGGCTCGGCCACGCTGCGCTGCGGGCACCTTGTCGAGCAGTGCCGTGCTGAACTCGGCACGCTCACACCAACAACGTGTCTCAAAGTTTTCACTTTGCGCCACTGCGCAAGAGTTTGCACTGTCGCACAGCGGACACATGAAATGGGGCAAAGGTCGGTTTGAGGACATATCGATTCGCGGTGAGCGCAAGCGTAGCCGATGCGGCGCGCCGCATCGCGGCTGTCATTGCACCACCGCGCGCCGCTTGTGGGTTAACCCTGGCTCGTTTGCGACGGCCGACGATGCAAGATTCGCGGCATCAGACCCGTGGCCTGGCCCACAAGAGAAACAGGAGATTCACTGATGCGATTCATTCGATTCATTCGCCTGGCCGTGCTTGGCCTCGGCCTGAGCGCCAGCCTGGCTGCGTTCGCCCAATACCCGAACCGGCCGATCACGCTCGTCGTGCCCTGGGGCGCGGGCGGCGGTACCGACGCGGTGGCGCGCTTCATTGGTAGCCTGATGGAAAAGGATCTGGGCCAGCCGGTCAATGTGGTGAACCGCACCGGCGGCTCGGGTGTCGTGGGCCATTCGGCGATCGCGAGCGCTGCGCCCGACGGCTACACGATCGGCATGATCACGGTGGAGATCACGATGATGCACCACCAGAAGCTCACCGAACTCAACCCGACGAGCTACACGCCGATTGCCCTGGTCAACCTCGACCCTGCGGGCTTCCAGGTACGCGCCGATTCGCCCTACAAGTCGATGGCCGATGTGTTTGCCGCCGTGAAGGCCAATCCGGGCAAGTTCAAGGCTTCGGGCACGGGCCAGGGCGGCATCTGGCACCTGGCGCTGGCGGGCATGCTGAGCGACGCGAAGATCGACCCGGCGAGCGTGCCCTGGGTGCCGTCCAACGGCGCCGCGCCGGGGCTGCAAGACCTGGCTGCGGGGGGTGTCGAGTTCGTGCCCTGTTCGCTGCCCGAGGCGCGCTCCCTCATCGAAGCGGGCAAGGTGCGGTCGCTGGCGGTGATGGACGAGCGCCGCGCCGCGCTGTTCCCGAACGTTCCCACACTCAAGGAGGCCACCGGGTCGGGCTGGGCGACGGGCGCGTGGCGCGGCATCGCGGCGCCGAAGGGCCTGTCGAAGGACATCGCGACCAAGCTCGAAGCCTCGGTGAAGAAGGCCTACGACAGCAAGGAATACAAGGACTTCATGGCGCAGCGCGGCTTTGGCACGCTGTGGGGCAACGCGGATGAATTCGCGCGTTTCATGGCCAAAGGCGACACCGACATGAAGGCGGTGATGACGGCGGTGGGCATCGCGAAGTGAGCGACGCCGTCGACGCGGAGGCAGCGCAGGAATCGAGAACGTCGCCCGCGTGATGCGCAGCGATCGAAACGTCGGCATCGGCATTGCCGGGCTGGCGCTGGCGGTGTTGTGGTCGGCGCGCGCGTTTCCCAACGTGCCGGGGCAGAAGCTTGGCGCCGCGTTCCTGCCGATGTTGATCGGCGCGGGCCTGCTGCTGTGCGGCATTGCCTTGGTGCTGCGCAGGCCGGTGGTGCCGGATGATTCCGCGGCGCAACCTGACCCGGCCGGCGAAGAGCACTTCGGGAGCTCGGCGCTGACGATTGCAGCAGTGGTCGTCTACATCCTCGCGTCCGACGAGGTGGGCTTCCTGCTGCTCGCGCCGCTGTGCCTGCTCGCGACCTTTCTCGCGCAGCGCGTTCGCATCGGTCCGGCCGTCTTGTGGAGCCTCGGCGGCACGCTGCTCGTTCATGTGGCGTTCTACAAACTCTTGCGCGTGCCCTTGCCCTGGGGCGTGTTGACGCCCTTTTACTGATTGACCCCCGCAATGGACGCCCTGGCGCTCGCCTTCGGACTGGTATTCGACCCGTACGTGCTGCTCGTGATTCTGCTGTCCGCGCTGTTCGGTCTGTTCGTCGGCGCGATTCCGGGGCTCACCGCGACGATGGCCACCGCGCTGCTCGTGCCGGTGACGTTCTTCATGCCGCCGGTGCCCGCGGTCGCGGCGATCGTGACCGCCACGGCGATGGCGATCTTCTCCGGCGACATTCCGAGCGCGCTGTTGCGCATGCCGGGCACGCCGGCTTCGGCCGCATACACCGACGAGGCCTATCTGCTCACGAAGCGCGGCCAGGCCGAACTGGCGCTCGGCGCAGGGCTGGTGTTCTCGGTTTTGGGTGGAATCTTCGGTGTGCTGGTGTTGATCGTTGCGGCGCCGGCGCTGGCCGAAGTCGCGCTCAAGTTCAGCTCGTTCGAGTACTTCTGGCTCGTGATGCTTGGTTTCACCTGCGCAATATTCATTGCCGGCAAGGACCCGCTGAAAGGCTTGGTATCGTTGCTGCTGGGCCTGCTGATTTCCGTTGTCGGCCTGGACAACCCGGCCGGAACGCCGCGCTATACGTTCGGCAACGCCGAGCTGACCGGCGGCATTTCGCTGATCCCGCTGATGATCGGCATGTTCGCGGTCTCGGAAGTGCTGCGCTATTCGGTGCAGGTGGTCAAGCCGATCATGGTGACGACGGCGAAGTTCGGCAACGTCTTTGCCGGCATGTGGGGCCTGCTCAAGAAGTACCCGTTGCAGTTGCTGCGCGGCTCGGCCCTGGGCACGCTCGTCGGCGCCCTGCCCGGCGCGGGTGCCGACATCGCGGCGTGGATGTCGTATGCGGTGTCGAAGCGATTTTCCAAGGAGCCGGAGAAGTTCGGCACCGGCCACGTCGAGGGCATCGTCGAATCCGGCGCGGCGAACAACTCGGCGCTGGGCGGCGCCTGGATTCCGGCGCTCGTGTTCGGCATTCCGGGCGACTCGATCACGGCCATCGCGATCGGCGTGCTCTATCTCAAAGGCATGAACCCGGGGCCGACGCTGTTCATCAACAACCCGCAGAACATCTACGCCGTCTTCATCGTCTTCATCCTCGCGCAGCTGCTGATGCTGCCGCTGGGCTGGATGGCGATCCGCGCGGCGCGCCAGATCCTGCGCATTCCGGCGAGCGTTTTGATGCCGCTGATCCTGCTGTTCTGCATCGTCGGCAGCTTTGCGATCAACAACACCCTGTTCGGCGTGATCGTGATGCTCGTGGCGGGCGTGCTGGGCTTCTTCATGGAGCGCTGGGGCTTCCCCGTCGCGCCCACGATCCTGGGCGTCGTGCTCGGAACGATGCTCGAGGAGCACTTCTTCTCCAGCCTGGTGAAGGCCGACGGCAATTTTCTCGTGTTCTTCGAGCGGCCGATTGCCGGCGTGCTGGGCGCCGTGACGCTGATGATCTGGTTCTGGCCGGTCCTGCGCCGAATGCTGCGACGCGCCGGCGCATTGCCCTCACTGCGATAAGCTCACTGCTTGGAGATTTGCATCAAAGCCGACGTTGGTGCGCACGGCGCAGGATCGAGGAGCCACCGGCATGATCTTCTTCGAGCTGGGCGAATGGACGGGCACGCCACCGCTCCGAGGCGCCGCGTGGCGCGGCATGCTCGCGCTCGTGATCACCGCGCTCGCGGTGGCATTTCCCATTGAGGCTGCCGCCGCCGCGCAGAAGCGGTTCGCACTCGTCGTCGGCAATGCACGCTACCCGAGCCTGCCGCTCAACAACCCGGAGAACGACGCGCGCGTCGTCGCGTCGACGCTGCGCCAGCTCGGCTTCACGGTGCTCGAGCATGTCAACCTGCCGGTGAAGGACTTCCGCCGCGTGCTGCGCGAGTATGCCCGGCGCCTGCAGAACGAGGAGGGGGTCGGCGTCTTCTACTACGCCGGGCATGGTGTGCAGATCGACGGGCGCAACTATTTGCTGCCGGTGGACGTGAATCTGCGCGACGAGGAGGAGGTCAAGGACGAGGCGGTCGACATCGAAGAGCTGTTCGTCAGCCGCCTCGAACATGCGCGAGCCCAGGTCCGCATCGTGATCCTCGACGCCTGCCGCGACAACCCGTTCGGCGCGAAGAAGACGCGCAGCGTGCGTGGCAGCGGCGGCCTGGCCGAGATGGGCGCCCGCGGTGCGTTGATCGCGTACTCGTCGGCGCCGGGCGCGACGGCCGAGGACGGGCCACCCGGGACGAACAGCGTCTATACGCGCCACCTGGTCAGGGAAATGCTCGTCGAAAACGTCGAAGTCGAGCAGATGTTCAAGAACGTTCGCGTCAAGGTGCTGCGCGATACCCAGCAGCGCCAGGTGCCGTGGGTCAACACCTCGATGACGGTGGACTTCAGCTTCAACGACAAGCGCAGCCCGGCCGGGACTGACGCGGCGCGGCGCGACGACATCGCGCGCCTGCAGGCGCGACTCGAGCAGCGCGAGGCCGAGCAGAAGATGCTCTAGGACGTTGTGCCACGCCGCCTGAAGACGCTCGCGGTCGCCGCGGCCGTGCTGGCGCGTGGCCGTCCCGCGGGTGTTGCGGCGGCTGCCCGGCCGGACACGCCAAGACCCGCGCCGCAGCCCGCGCCGGCGAGCCGCGCCGGCAAGGCGTCGAACTCCGAGCGCTGCGTCGCGCTGCTGATCCGTGCGCAACTCGGCGAGCCGATCGGCCCTGCCGAGACGGCGTACCTGCAGAAAGCGTGTCGCTGACGGCGGCGCGTTAGGAGCCCGACAGGACGCTAGGACGCCGGCGCGCAATCGACGACGCGGAACTCGACCCTGCGGTCCAGTGCATCGCGCAGATCGTCGGTGCCCAGGCCGATCAGCGTTTCGCGCCAGCCGACGCCGGTCGACGTGAGCCGGCTGTTCAGTCCGCGCGTCTGCCGCTCGATCCGGCCCGCGACGACGCTGGCACGGCGCTCCGACAGGACGTCGTTCAGCGCCGCGCTGCCGGTGCGGCTGGTGTGGCCGATCACCTTCAGGCAGCCGCTGCGCTGCGCGACCTGGCGCGAAATTTCGCGCAGCCACACCTCGTATTGCGACGTCATGTCGGCCATCGGCAAAAAGCTCGTCGTGCCCGGTGTGAACAGCAGCTTGAGTGGCAGCTGTTTCGCGGCCAGCCCGCTGGCGACGATCCTCGAGAACGCCTGGGCCGCCTCCTGCTTGCGGCCGAGCCGCCAGCTCGTCAGGTACACGCCGTTGAGCACGCGCAGGTCGTCGGCGTCGGCGACCAAGCTCGCTTCGCGGTACAGGCGGTTCGCGTCGGCGAGCCTGCTTCCCCCGTAGGCGATGATCGCCTCGTTGAGCAGCGCCGCGGCGGGCAGCCGCATCATGTAGGCGGGGTCGATCGGATCACCGACCTTCGAGTTCACCTGGCACGAGTTGATGTACGCGGCGACGGTTCGGTCCTTGTGCCAGGTGGGGCTGTCGCGAAAGTACTTCGTCGGCGCGGCATCGACGCTCGCGGTCGTCGCGCGGTCGAGTTTCTTGGCGACGATCCGGCCGGTCTTCAGGTCGACCAGCGTGAGCCAGATGCGGAACGCGTCGGCGACCTCGGTCGGCGCGTTCTTCGTGTTGACCGCGGTCAACGTGCCGATCAGCAGCAGCGGGCCGTTGCCGAGCGTCGCGCGGGTCAGCGGCCGCACGCTCCACTGCGGCTGTTGCGCGGCGACGATCGCCACGAGTTGTTCGCCCATCAGCACCGTGCCGGCGGTCTGCGCCCCGGTTGCGGCGTCGATCAACGGGTCGACGACAAGTTCGCGCGGCGCGGCGCCGAGCACCGCGCGGGCGTCGGCGAACAGCTTCTCGCCGGCACGCGCGACGGCGTCTTCGAACGCTGCGGGTACCGGCGGTGTTGCAGCAGGCGCCGGGGCGGCCGGGGCGACCAGGGCCGGCGGTGCCGCAGGTGGTGCATCCCCCTGAGGCGAGACCTGCGTCTGGCCGGCCCACGGCGCGAGAGCACCGACGCAAGCCGCGAGCAACGCGATCCATGTGCGGGTGTGCATCGGACGCCTCCTAGCGGGTGACGCGCTGGGCACGCGCCAACGAGACCGGCAAGCCGGAGGCCTGCGTGAACTGCTGGCGTATCTCGTCGAAGCCCGGCAAGCGGATATCCTCGAAATCGCCCCAGCGAAGCGGTGGCGGCAAATCATTGTAGACCTCGCGCGGTGCGTGCACGCAGGCGAACTCGTGGTCGGCACTGAGCTCGAAGCGCTCGGGGCCGGGCAACGTGATTGCGCGTCCCACCTCGACCCGCGGGTCGTGCACAAAGCGGTTCGGGAAGATGCGGCGGATCGCGTTTTTCCGCGGGTCGCGTGCGTAGCAGTAGATGTAACCGGGCGCGTCGGACACGACTTTCAACTCGGCGCGGCCATCACTGCCGGCGACGACAAAAGCCTTCAACGGCGAGGCCGGCGCCGGGGCGGGCAGCGGCGCGGGCACATCGGCGACTGCCGGCGCAGGCAGCTGCGGTGCGGCAAAGACCACCGCGACCGGCGGCGCCGC
>JANNKM010000455.1:0-14643 GCA_031396305.1 Rhizobacter sp. | reverse complement strand
CACCGCGAATGGGGCCTGCGCCCGGGGGCACCACCGCCGCCCTGCTGCAACTGACGGTTGCCTGCCGCGCCTTCGCATGCCACCCGGGTGCCGGGGCAGGTGGCTTGGGGTACGGGCGCAGGCCCCCATTCGCGGTGTCCCCAACCTGCACCCGAGAACACGGAGTTAATGGCGCAACGCCCGCAGGCCCGATACGGTGCCCCGCGAGCGTGGGGCCGGAGAACGTACCCCGGGCCACCTGCCCTCGCTCCACACTCGCAGGCACATCGCGGCGAACGGCCGCTAAGGGCCCGAAGGCGGGCTTTCTCTCTCAACTCATCAAACGCCAGTGGAACCAGATCAGGCTAAGGATGCGTCCCACGCGCCGCAGGAATGATCTTGCGCACCACCACCTGGCCCAGGCACACCAGGCCGACGGTGGAAACGAGCAGTGCCGCCGGGAAACCGAAGCTGTGCACCAGCGCTCCGAACAGCGGCGGGCCGATGCCCTGCCCTGCGAAGAAACCGCAGGCGAACAGGGCCACCGCCGAGCCGCGCGCGGTGGGGGCGATCTCCGTGGCCTCGGTCTGCAGCGAGTTGTGCAGCATGTAGTAGCTTGCTCCGGCGAGCATCATCGCCAGCGCGGCGAGCCACCAGAGGTGCAGCACGGTCAGCGCCGCGTAGGCCGCCGCAGCCAGCGCCGAGCCGACGACGCACATGCGCCGCACACCCAGCAGCTCGATGAGCCTGCGAACCGACAACGCGTAGGCCAGGCCACCGACGCCGAACGCGCCGAGCACCAGGCCGGCCTGGCTGGGCGCGGCGCCCACTGTGCTGCCGGTGCGCTCGATCAGGAACTGCCCGACGTAGGGAAAGACGCCGAACACGAACGTCGCCTCCGACACCACCGCCGCATACAACCACACCGCTTTCGGGTTGTCGAAGACGCGGCCATACAGCGCCGCGAACGAGACGCGCGGGCTGCCCGGTGCGGGCCGGATGAGCTGCGCTGCGGGCATCGTGCCCCACGCCAGCGCAGCGGCGCCGATCGCGGCGACAGCGGCAACGCCCAGGCTGCTGCGCCAGCCGAAGGCATCGTTGACGAAGCCGGCGACGCTCGACCCCAACATCTGCCCGGTGATGATGGCAAGCAACAAGCGCCCGATCGTCACCTGGCGCTCCTGCAACGCATACGCGTCGCCGATACCCGCCAGCACCAGCGGAATCAGTCCTCCGGCAAAGATCCCGGCGGCGATGCGCGTCGCGATCAGCAGCTCGAAGCTCGGCGCCACGCTGCCCGCCACCAGCGCCAGCGCCATCGCGGCCACACACACCTGGACGCAGCGCGCCTTGCCGAAGCGGTCTCCCAGCGGGCCGAGAAATGGCTGAGCCATCGCGTAGGGCAGCGCAAATGCCGTGCTCAGCAGCGCTGCGGCGGAAGGCGCGATCGCGAACTGCTGGGCGATCGGAAGTATCAGCGGGTCGACGATGCGCAGCGCGAAGCCGCTGGCGAAGGCGCACACGGCAAAGACGAAAAACACCGGCTCCAAACGCGCCACCATGCAAAAGCAGTCTCAGCCCGTGGCAAGGAGATTGTCATCCCGGCGATCGCGAAGCTTGTCATCCCGGCGAAAGCCGGGATCCACTGCTTCGACCTCCTCTGTATGCTTCTGTCAGGCCTTCGCCGACTTCTTGTCCGCCTTCTTCGCGGCTTCGGCGTTCGCTGCCTTCTTCACCTTCTTCTCGGCGGGAGTCGGCTTCGCTGCGCCGGCGTTGGCCGACTTGGGTTCTTTTGCGGCCTTCGGCTCCTTGGGTGCCTTGACCGCCTTGGCCTTCACCGGCTTGGCTTCCCTGACCACCTTGACGGCCTTGGGCTTGGGCAATTTTTCGGCGGCCCGGCGCTCGGCCTGGGCTTGCTTGAGGGCGCGGCGCTCCTCCAGCAGTCCCTGTTCGCGCGGCGAGGCCGGCTGGTGTTGCCCTCGCGAGTGCTGGCGGGCCACACTCGCCAGGTGCAGCTTCGCGCCGTTGTTCTTGATCTGTCGGTTCAGGGTTGCGGTGCGTATCGGCATGGCGTTGACTCAAGTTGAATGAGGCGTAAATGTAGGTCAGGTTGAACCCGCTACGCTGCGGCGGCAGCTTCCACTAGCATGGCGGCCCGCCTGGCGGCCCGCCTGGTGACCCTCTTTCACACTCATTGGAGACCCGCCCATGCACGACCTGAACCCCATGCACTGCGCCGGCGCCGTGGCGCTGGCCTGCGCCCTGCTCGGCACACCGCTGCACGCCGCGGAGCCCGCGTCGTTGCTTGCCAAGACAGCCAAGAAGATCCCCGCACCGCCCTGGGCGAGGGGCGATCAGAAGGGCATGGGCAACACCCAGGGCGCGGGTACCTGGGCGCGCTGCGCCTGGCACATGGCGCAACCCGGCGCGAAGGTCTACGAGGTCTCGCACGAGCGCAGCAACACGATGCCCAAGTCGCCGTTCAGCGGGCCGCACATGGTCAAGCCCAAGCCTGCGGGCGGCATCCCGTTCACCGCGCACGCGTTCAACGGCGAAGTGCTCAATGAAGGTGCAGAGCCGAACCAGCAAGGCACGCAGATCGACGCGCTCGGCCACTTCGCCTCGCTGCCCGCGCCGTGGGACGGCAAGGCCGAGTTCCCGGCCGACTCCGCCGTGTACTACGGTGGCATGAGCGGCAAGGAGGTCAAGCCCACGCCCGACTCGCCGCTGCTCAAGCTCGGCGTCGAGCAAATTCCGCCAATCGTCACGAGCGCCGTATTGCTCGACGCCAAGGCGCACGTCGGCAAGGGCCAGGCCCTGCAGGCCGGCGCCGTGGTCACGTTGGCGCATGTGATGGAGATGTTGAAGGCGCAGGGCCTGGCCAAACGCGGCATTCAACCGGGCGACGTGATCTACATCTACACCGGCTGGAGCGAGCGCTGGCAGGACCCCGACACCGACAAGACCTACTACGCCTCCGGCCCGGGCCTGGGCTACGACGCGGCGCAATACCTCGGCAAGATGCGCGCCGTCGCGATCGGCATGGACGTGCCCTTCGTCGATGCGGTGGCCGACGGCATGCTCGCCGGCAAGGCGCCGCCCGCGCCGGGCACGCCGCCGGGCTTGCCGTTCGGTGTGCACCACCACATGCTCACCCAGGTCGGCATCCACCACCTGGAAAACGTGCGCCTGGCGGAGATGGCGCGCGACAAGGTCTGGACCTCGTGCACGATGATCCTGCCGCTGCGCGAGCGCGGCTCGGCGGGCTCGCCGATCCGCCCGGTGGCGATCGGCAAGGGTGCGGGGAAGTAATCTCGGCGCCGTCGCAACAGGCGCAGGGTGGATCCCGGCGTACGCCGGGATGACAGCGCGCTACTCCGCAACAGGCGCAGGGTGGATCCCGGCTTGCGCCGGGATGACAGCGCCCTACTCCGCCTTCGCGCCCGACTCCTTCACCACCTTGGCCCACTTGATCATCTCGTTAGCCTGGTAGCGCGCGAGTTCGTCGGGGGTGGAGATCCACGGCTCCAGGCCCAGCGCCTTGAGCTTGTCCACCACGTCAGGCAGCTTGAAGACGCGTTGCAGTTCGGCGTTGATGCGGTTCACGATGTCGGCTGGCGTACCGGCAGGCGCAAACACGGCAAACCACGTCGTGGCCTCGAAGCCGGGAACGGTTTCCGCCACGGTGGGCACATCGGGCGCGGCGGCGGAGCGCTTGGCCGTCGTCTGCGCCACCGCGCGGATCTTGCCCTCCCTGGCCATCGGCAAGGCCGACGGCATGTTGTCGAACATGAGTTGAATCTGGCCACCCACGAGATCGGGAATCGCAAACTGCCGGCCCTTGTAGGGCACATGCGTCATGCTCGTTCCGGTCATCGACTTGAACAGTTCGCCCGACACGTGCACCGACGAGCCGATTCCCGGCGAGCCGAACGACAGCTTGTTCGGGTTCGCTTTCATGTAGGCGATGAGTTCAGCCACGGTCTTCACCGGCAGCTCGTTCGTCACGACAAGCAGGTTCGGCGCCGACGCAACGTGCGCCACCGGGACAAAGTCTTTCACCATGTCGTACGGCATCTTCGCGTAGAGCGCGCCATTGATCGAATGCGTGCCCACCGTGCCCATCACGAGCGTGTAGCCGTCGGCGGGCGATTTGGCGACGAAGTCGGCGCCGATGTTGCCGCCCGCGCCGGGCCGGTTGTCCACCAGCATGTTCTGGCCGAACTGCGCCTTGTCGGCAAACAGCCGCGCCAGGATGTCGGGCGCGCCGCCGGGTGGAAAGGTGACGACCATGCGAATCGGCTTCGTGGGAAAGCCTTGTGCCTGCACCGACGGGGTCATTGCCAAGACGGCGACGCCCAGCAACGCGCCGAGCAGAGTTCTGTTGAGGTTCATGCGGTCTCCTGATGCGCGGGGCAAATAATAGGCGCTATGAGCGAACCTCAAAGAATCGATGGCGTCGATGTTTTCATTGAGGGCCAGGGCGAAGCCGTCGTCATGGTGCACGGCTGGCCCGATACGTACCGCTTGTGGGACGCGCAAGTCGAGCATCTCCAGGCGAACCAGCGCTGCATCCGCTTCACGTTGCCGGGGTTTGACATCGCCCAGCCGCGGCGCGCCTACTCGCTGGCCGAACTCGTGGCCACGCTCAAGCGCATCGTCGAACAAACCTGCCCCCGCGAACCGGTCACGCTGCTGCTGCACGACTGGGGGTGCCTGTTCGGCTACGAGTTCGCGATGCGGCATCCGCATCTCGTGCGGCGCGTCATCGGCGTGGACATCGGCGACGTGGGCTCGCGCGCTCACGTCCAGGCCTTGGGCATCAAGGCCAAGCTCATGGTGTTCGCCTACCAGGTATGGCTGGCGATCGCCTGGCGCATCGGCGGTGCGATGGGTGACAAGATGACGCGCTGGATGGCGCGCGCGCTGCACTGCCCGAGCGACCCGCGCTTCATCGGCTCGGCGATGTGCTACCCCTACTACATCCAGTGGGCCGGGGCCCATGGCTCATACCGCCACGCGCTGCGGTTCGACCCGCAATGCCCGATGCTCTACATCTGGGGTCGCAAGAAACCGTTCCAATTTCACTCAGCGTCCTGGGTCGAGGCGCTGGCTGCCAAACCTGGCTCGCGGGCCCTTGAATTCAACACCGGGCACTGGGTCATGAAGAGCAAACCGCGCGAGTTCAATGACGCAGTTGCAGCATGGTTGGGGTTGCCGCCTTGACCGGACCTCATGGCGCGACAGAGCGAAAAACCCGCGGCCGCAGCCCGGCGTGCAACCAGGCAATCATCGAGTAGATGTCGAACACGGGCAGCTTCAACTCGGCCCGCAGCGCGGCCGCGTAGGGAGGCATGTTGGTGCATTCGAGTACCACAGCACCGACCTCGGGATGCGCGCTCACGAGTCGCCGGCCGGCGTCGAGAACGTCTTGTTCGGCCAGAGCCGCGTCGAGCTCGTCTTTCTCGCCCCGCACGAGTACGCGATGCAGCTCGCGGCCGTTCTCCACGCCGATGCGCGGCGCGTCCAGCGGCACGCCGGCAGCGCGCAGGTGCACATCGCTCAGGCTGCGCGCGTCGATCGTGACCACGCCGACCCGCCGGCCCGGCGGCAGCAGCGCCTGCACGGCGCCCACCTGCATCAGTGCCGACGTCGCCACCGGCACCTTCACAGCGGCGGCGAGTTCGCGCTGGAAGATCGAGAGGAAACCGCAGCTCGTCGTGATCGCCTCGGCCCCGTGGTTCGCGAGGTGCTGCGCGGCACTGATGAAGTCCGGCAGCAGGCCGCGCGCCGCCTCACGCACCACGCGCTGCGGGCTCGCGCCGCGCACCACGCGGTAGAGCACCGGGAACGGCCAGGTCAAGGCGTTGCCCATGTCGCCAGGAACTCGCGCAAAACGCGTCTCGAGCATCAGGATGCCAAGCGGGGCGCCGCGCGCGGCAGCGCCACTGTCAGCGGCGAGGGCGATTTGCATCGGGCAAGGGCATGGCACTGGACTTCAGGTTCGCCCGCAGTATCGCCGCCCCATTTTCGGCATGTCGGCCGGAATGCATCGAACAACCCCGCAAGTCCCCTCCAGTTCGCATGACCGCCACCGGCCGCACTGGCGGAAACTGCATCCAATGAACTCACGAAGCATCGAGTGTCAATGGCGCGCCAAATATTCGCAGAAGGATTGATATGACCACAAGAATCCTTCGGGTCCGAGCGCTGGGATTGAGCCCGCATGAGTTGAGTGCGCTCAAGAGCGTGTGCCGATTGAGCCAGTTGTCGTGGCGGCCGTTCGGCCATGAGTTGGCGGAACCCGGCATACCGGCCGACATCTATGTTGTGGCGATGGACGACCCAGTCGCGCTGGCGGACTGGCGCGCCAACGATCCGCGCGGCCTGATCCCGTTCGTCGCCGCCGGGCAGTTGCCTCCCAGCGGCGCCAACGGCGTGCACCTGGCCAAACCCTTCCTGGCCTCGCGCTTGCTCGCAGCGATGGACGTGTGTGCGACCCGGCTCACCGGGACGGCAGCGGTGGACTCTGAGCCACCGCCCCGCGCGGACAACGTCACGCAGCCCGATCCCGAAACGCCGGCGCCTTCGCAGACCACGTTGCCCCAACGCCGCGGGCGCTCGGTGCTGATCGTCGACGACAGCGCGACGGCACGCCGGCAGATCGAGGTCGTGCTGCAGGGCATGGATCTGCAGCCGCATTGCGTGGCCAGCGGCGAAGAGGCGCTGCGCGCCATCGACGGCTACCACTTCGACTTGATCCTGCTTGACGTGGTGTTGCCCGGCACCGACGGCTACCAGGTGTGCAAGGCGATCCGCAAGAACCCGCGAACGAAAAACATCTCGGTGATCATGCTGACGAGCAAGACTTCGCAGTTCGACAGGATCCGTGGCAAGTTCGCCGGCTGCGACGCCTACCTGACCAAACCCCTGGACCGAGCGGAATTCACTGCAGTGATGCGCGACTACCTCGCGCAGATCGCGCCGGCGGCCGCATTTGCCGCCGCGCCGCAGGGCGACGCCGCGCACTGGCCTGACACGCAGGCCCTGGTGTGAGCGTCGCATCGAATTCACTGAAAGGATCCATCGTGTCCAAGAACATACCGGTCGCCGCCGGCCCTGCCGCCACGCCGTCGCCTGGCCTGACCGTTGCCGTGGAGGCGCTGATGCGGGTCTCGGCGATCGGCGTGCGCCGTGAAAGCGACCGCGAGAGCTATCTCGAAGCGCTGGAGGCCGTGCTGCAGGCTGCCCGCGATGCCGGCCGGCGCGACTTGTTCGAAGCGTCGCTGCACATCGCCGACAACCTCGCGATCTTGCGCGAACATCCTGAAACGCGAGCCAAGGCGCTGCTGCCGCTGCTCGACTTTCCGATCGCGATGCACGACTGTGTCGAGAATCCGCACGACAGTGGCAGCGCCGACGTGTTGCTGGCGTGCCTGGCCGATCTGAAATGGCCTGTGCCGCTGGCCTCCGAAGACGTGAGCCGGCTGCGCGTTCTGTCCGCCCCGGCGCACAAGCCCGAAATCAGTCCGTCCACCTTGCCTTCCCGCCGCGCCGGGGACCATGCCGCCACTGCGGTATTCACGCATCCGACGCCGGTGTTGCATAGGGGCGTGGACAAGCTTGACGCCGATCGTCTCTGGACCCAGCGCGGCGCGATCCTGCCCAACAGCAGCATCGGCTCACGGGCCGGGGCAGCGGGCACGCGTGAAGTCAGCGAACGCGAACAGGCCGAGACAACCCGGCGTGAACTTCAGGCGCAACTGCTCGAGTCGCAGAAGCTCGAGGCGATCAGCACGCTCGCAGGTGGCATTGCAAACGACTTCAACAACATCCTGGGTGCTGTCCTGGGCAACCTGGCGCTGGTTCGCGAGGAGCTCGGCAATCACCCGGTGGCTCTGCAAAGCCTCGAGCAAGCCAACCAGTCGGCACGCCGGGCGACGAACCTGGTGCGGGAAATCCTCACCTTCAGTCGGCTCCAGCCGCAAAACCTGGTGGGCCAGCCGCTGCAACCGGTGTTGCAGGAATCGCTCGCGATGGTGCGCTCGACGCTGCCCGCCGCGGTGAAGCTCGAGACGAAGATCATCGAGGAGCCGCTGCACGTGCTGGCCGACGCCTCGAAGATCCAACAAATGCTCGTCAATCTGTGCACCAACGCCACGCAGGCCCTGCGCAACGGGGCCGGACGCGTCGGCGTGGGCCTGGAGCGAATCGCGTTTTCCGCTGGCTCCGCGCGCCGGCCCGCCGCGTTGTCCCCTGGCGAATACGCGCACCTGTGGGTGAGCGACGATGGTTGCGGCATGGACCAGGCCACCCGGGGCCGCATTTTTGAGCCGTTCTTCACCACCCGGGCGACGGGCCGCGGCGCGGGCATGGGGTTGTCGGTCGTGCACGGCATCGTCGCCACGCATCACGGCGCGATCACCGTGGACAGTGCACCCGACCAGGGCAGCACATTTCACATCTACTTCCCCTTGGTACGCTCACAGGGGGTGGCGCCACCACCAGGCGCGGCGTCCGGCACGGACAGCACGGCTGCGGCGAAGCAGTCGGGCAAAGGCAAGCATGTCTTGTACGTCGACGACGAAGACGTGATGCTGCGACTTGCCGAGACACTGTTGCGGCGCCAGGGTTACCGCGTGACCTGCCACCAGGATCCCGTCGCCGCGGTGGCCGCGGTGCGCGCGCAACCCCTGTCGTTCGATCTGGTGGTGACCGACGTCAACATGCGGGAGCTGTCGGGCTTCGAAGTGGCCCGCGAACTCGCGCGGATCCGCGCCGACCTGCCGGTCGTGGTGAGTTCGGGCAACCTCAGCGAAGAGCGGCGCGCCGAGCTTCAGCGCTGCGGTGTGCGCGGCCTGATCCACAAGGAGAACACGTTCGAGGAACTCTGCCCGGCGGTCGATCGACTGCTTCACGGCGTGGTTGCGTCGAAGGTCGATTGATACCAGTTCGCATTCCCTTCAATTCTGTCGGGGCGTTTGACCGCCGGGTCGTCGCGCAGGCCCTCAAGAGATTGCGCTTTCCGCCGATAACCAGCGGATCAACCGCCGGGGGTGAAAGGGTCATGCGTTGCGCCGAACATCGAGCGGGTCGGGCCGGTTGGCAAGCCGCCGTGGCCCAGCGACGCGCGAGCAGAGCCGCCTGCGCGCGGCGCGCGTTCGCCGACCGTGCCGCCGCATGCGTCGGATGTCGTGCAGTGCTGCGCCGACCATGAAACCGGTGCAATCAGGTTCGGCGGTTCTCTGGGCCGGCTTCTACCTGGCCGCGCTGACCCTCATCGGGTGTGCTGCCGAGTTCGCCGGCTGGGCCACTGCGGGCAGGTGGTTGGGCCTTGCGACCGCTGCACTGGCTGCGTGGCTGATGTTCTGCACGGCACGAACGCTGCGTGGCCAAACCAGCACTCCAACCGAGGTCGAGAGCGAGCCATCGCGCGGCGCACCTGCCAAGCACGACACCCGCGCGGCAGCCCGGCTCCTCGCACGGGTCGCCTTCCTCGATGCCGGGCGACGCTGCACCTACGCGAGCCCGGCGTTCGCGCGGTGGCTGTCGCGCAGCCGCGACCTTGTCGAGGGACAAGGCGTCGACGAAATGTTCGGCGCCGAGCTGGGAGCCAAGATCGGGCCGCTCGTCGATGCAGCACTCGCGGGCGCAGAGCAACGGATTCGCTTGCCGTCGCTGCTGCCAGACCAATCGCTGCAGACGTTGCAGTTCGATTTCGTGGCGGATCGCGATGCGGACGGTCGGGTTGCCGCCTGCCAACTGTTCGTCCAGGACGTGTCGGACGAACAGCGCGACCTCGAGGGCGCGCGTCGGGCCGAACGGCAAATGCGCTCCATCATGGACCAAATTCCCGTGACCGTCTCCTACATCGATGCCGAGTACCGATACCGTTACATCAACCGCGCCCAAGAGCGCTGGCTCGGCAAGCCCGATTCGTCGGTCGTGGGGCGCGAAGTGCGCGAGGTCGTCGGTGACGAACTCTGGAACAACATCGAGCCGAACTTGCGCAACGCGCTGGCAGGCAAGTCCGTGCCGCTGGAACGCCAGCGAACCGACCGTGAAGGCAATCCGGTGTGGCACTCTGGCCACCATGTGCCCGATGTCAACGATGAAGGCCAGGTGGTCGGCATCTACACCGTCTTCTTCGACACGACGCAGCGCGTGCTGACCCAGCAAGGGTTGCTGCGCGAGCAGGTGCTGCGTGCCGAAAAGGCTGTCGCCGAAGACGCGAGCAAGGCCAAGTCGGAGTTTCTCGCCAACATGAGCCACGAAATCCGCACGCCCATGAACGGCGTGTTGGGCTTGACTGAACTGCTGCTCGAGACCCCGCTCAACGCCCAGCAACGCGCCCTGTTGGAGACGGTGCGCAACTCGGGCGAGTCGCTGCTCCTGATCATCAACGACATCCTCGATATCTCGAAAATCGAAGCCGGCAAGCTCGAGATCGAATCGGTCGACTTCGACTTGCTTCAGGCGGCGGAAGACGTGCTTCAACTGCTGGCGCCGCGGGCGCACTCCAAGGGGCTGGAAGTGGCCTGCCGCATCGACCCGCGTCTGCCAGCGTCGTTGAACGGCGACCCGTACCGGTTCCGCCAGGTGCTGACCAACCTGGTCGGCAATGGTCTGAAGTTCACCGAAGCCGGCGAAGTGGTGGTCAACGTGAGCTCGGCGGCGCCCGACATTCTGCGCGTCGACGTTCGCGATACCGGGATCGGCATCGCAGCGCAGTCTTGCGCCCAGTTGTTCACGCCCTTCGTCCAGGCCGACAGTTCGACAACGCGCAGGTTCGGCGGCTCGGGGCTGGGCTTGGCGATCAGCCGCCACCTGGTCGAACTGATGGGGGGCCAGATCGGAGTGGAAAGCGTCGAAGGGCAGGGTTCGAACTTCTGGTTCACTGTGCCTTTGCGTCCGGCGCAACGCATTGCCGAAGCAGCGCTACCCGCTGGACTCGCCGGCCGGCGCGTCCTGATCGTCGATGACAACGCGACCTGCGCCGACACCCTGAAACAGCATGCTCTCGGCGCCGGCATGCGCTGCGGCACGGCCGGTGGTGGCGCCGAAGCCCTTGAGCGACTCCACGAGGCCAAGCGTGACGGCGATCCCTTTGAACTGGCGGTCATCGACGCCGCGATGCCCGGCATCGACGGGCTCGAACTGGCCGCTGCAGTGCGCGCCGACCCGGCATTGCAGGAGGTCAAGCTGGTGCTCCTCACGACCGTCCATTCGTCGGAAAAGCTCGGACGGGCTCGCGATCTGGGCATCGGCGCGTGCCTGCCGAAACCCGCGAGGCGCCGAGACCTCTACCGCGCACTCGTGCAGGCCGCCGCCTGCACGCCCGACGGCGACGCGCCTCTGCACGTCGCTCCGGCGGCAATGCGCATCCTCGGCCGCGTCTTGGTGGCCGAAGACAACCCCGTCAACCAGTTCGTCGCGCGCAACATGCTCGAATCGATGGGCTGCGAAATGGACATCGTCTCGAACGGCGAGGAAGCCCTGCAGGCGATTCGCCGCGCGAATTACGACATCGTGTTGATGGATTGCCAGATGCCGGTCATGGACGGTTTTACCGCGACGCGGGAAATTCGGGCCTGGGAGCAGCTGCAGCGGCCGCCACGCCGGATTCCCATCGTCGCGTTGACCGCCAACGCGCTGGTGCGAGACGCCGAGACGTGCCGTGCCGCGGGGATGGACGACTACCTGAGCAAACCGTACACGCGCAATCGCCTGGGCTCGATGATGGCGCGCTGGTTGCCCGAGCATCTGGTCGAGCGCTCGATGGACACCGAGCCCAGCGATCTCGTCCCACTCGCAGCCCCGACCACCGGCGCGAGCGAGGGCATGCTCGATCAGGAGGCGCTGGCGAACATACGGGCACTCGACGACCACGGCGCCGTTCTCCGGCGTGCCATTGCCCTGTACCTCGAGGACGGCAGGCAAAAGACGGCACGCTTGCATGCCGCACTGGAAGCCGGCGACGCCGATGCGTTGATTCTGCTCGCGCACGGGTTCAAGTCGGCGAGCCAAAATGTCGGTGCCACCCAACTCGGCGACCTGTGCGACCGCCTCGAGCGGCATGGACACCACGGCGCGCTCGCCGAGGCCGGCCTGCTGGTTCGAGCCATCGAAAAGCAATTCCAGACGATCCGGCCGTTGCTCTTGGCCGAGTTGGGGCAAACCGAATGACGGCGAAAGCGCGCGTCCTGGTGGTTGACGACGATGCTGCCGGGCGCCACCTGGCCCACGCGACATTGGCGCGCGCGGGTTTCGAGGTTGCCGAGGCGCCCGATGGGCAGGCCGCCCTGGACGCGATGGCCATGAGCGCTCCTGACCTCGTGCTGATGGACGTCAACATGCCGGTGATGGATGGATTCACCGCGTGTTCGATGTTGCGCAGGCTGGAAAACGGCCGGCGTGTCCCCGTCTTGATGATGACGGCACGCAACGACGTGCAATCGATCGAACGCGCCTTCGAGGTCGGTGCCACGGATTTCATCACCAAACCCATCAGCTGGACGATCCTCGCGCATCGCGTGCGGTACATGCTGCGTGCCAGTACCGCGATCAACGAGCTCGCACAGAATCAATTGCGACTGTCCAACGCGCAGCGCATCGGCGACATGGGCGACTGGGAATGGGACGTGCAGCGGGACCTCGTCACTCCGTCCGAGCAGGCCCGACGGATCTTTGGCCTTGATTTGGCCAACGCTGCACTCGATCCCCATGCCTTCCTGACCACTGTGCATCCGGAGGACGCCGATCGGGTGCGCACCGAGTGCGAACTGGCCATCGCCACCGGCCAGGCCTTCGCCATGGAACACCGCGTCATCCAGCCCGACGGCAGCGTGCGCCGAGTCCATCAACAAGTCGTCGTGACGGCACGCGACGCGGCGGGGCGGGCCCGCGTTCTTGCCGGCGCGGTGCACGACATCACACGACGCAAGGAGGCCGAGGAACAGATCTGGCGCCTCGCCCACTACGACACGCTGACGGGTCTGCCGAATCGGCTGCTCTTCGTCGACCGCCTGAACAAGGCGATTGCCCATGCAAGACGCCACGCCAAGCGGGTGGCGGTCATGTTCATCGACCTGGATCACTTCAAGCGCGTCAATGACACCCTTGGACACGCCGCCGGCGATGAACTGTTGCGGGTGGTCGGTGCGCGGCTCGAACAATCGATTCGGGCGTCGGACTCCGTCAGCCACGAGCCGGGCGACGCCGATGACAACCCCGCGCAGGGTATCGCGCGGCTCGGCGGCGACGAGTTCAGCCTGATGCTGGGCCATGTGGACAACGCGGCGGACGCGGCTGTGATCGCGCAGCGCCTCGTGGCGGTGCTCGCGGCCCCGGTCATCGTTCAGTGCACCGAGCTTTACGTCAGCGCCAGCGTGGGCATCGCGATGTATCCGGACGATGGCGCGGAAATCGATACGCTGCTGATGAACGCCGATACGGCGATGTACCGCGCCAAAGAAGAGGGTCGCGGCGGCTTTCAGTTCTACGACCATTCGATGAATGCTCGGGCGCTCGAGCGGCTGGTGATGGAAGGCATGCTGCGCAAGGCGCTGGAACGTGCGGAGTTCGTGCTGCACTACCAGCCGCGCATCTCGCTGGCGAGCGGTCGCATCGTCGGCGCCGAAGCGCTGATTCGTTGGCAGCACCCCGAACGCGGGTTGGTGTCGCCCCAGGAGTTCATCCCGCTGGCGGAACAGGCCGGCCTGATCATCCCGGTCGGCGAATGGGCCATCGATGCGGCTTGTCGACAGAACGCCGCGTGGCGGGCTGCCGGCCTTGGTTTCGGCCCGGTCGCGGTTAATCTGGCCTCCACCCACCTGCGCGTGCGCACCTTGCCGGACCTGGTTGCACGCGCGTTGAACGAGCACTCACTGCCGCCGACCTGTCTGGAGATCGAAGTCACCGAATCGATGTTGATGGCCGATCCCGAGTTGTGCGTCGAAACCGCACGCCAGCTGAACAGCCTTGGTGTGAGTATTTCGATCGACGACTTCGGTACCGGATACTCCTCGCTGAGCTACCTCAAGCGGCTGCCGATCACGGCGCTCAAAATCGACCAATCCTTCGTGCGCGATCTGGCGGTCGATCCGGACGACTCGGCGATCATCACCGCGATCATTGCGATGGCACAAACGCTGAAGCTCAAAGTGGTTGCCGAGGGCGTCGAAACCGAGGCCCAACGATCCTTCCTTCAAGCCCGTGGCTGCGATGAATTCCAGGGCTATCTTGCCAGCCGCGCCGTGGAGCCCGCAGCGTTTGCGCGACTTCTCGAAGCCCAGCAATCGAGACAGCCCATTCCCGTCGCGGCCTGACTGCGCTGACGGCCGCGCGCGTCAGCGGCCCTTCCTGCGCGCCGCCACGGCAGCCTTGTTCGCGCCGGTTTCGCGAGGCGGCAGGCCGGTGTGCTGGGTGAGGATTCGACCTTTTACCGGACGTTGCACAGCTCCGCTCGCGCGCGCAGCCGTTGGCGTCGAATTCTTGCGCCGCGCGCCGCGGTAGCTGCCGTCGGTGGCGGGCTGATAGGTCGGTATCAGATGGTGCTTGCCGTTGCCGATGAGGTCGGCGCGGCCCATCTTCTGCAGCGCCTCGCGCAGCAGCGGCCAGTTGTTCGGATCGTGCCAGCGCAGAAACGCCTTGTGCAGGCGGCGC
>JANNKM010000396.1:0-3195 GCA_031396305.1 Rhizobacter sp. | reverse complement strand
CATCTTGTCGACGCGCATGATGCCGCCGTTCGCGGTGGCGATTCCGATCTACCTGATGTACCGCGAGCTGGGGTTGTCCGACACCAAGCTCGGCATGATTCTGCTTTACAGCGCCGTCAACGTTTCGCTCGCGGTGTGGTTGCTCAAGGGCTTCATCGACGAGATTCCGCGTGAGTACGAAGAAGCGGCGATGGTCGACGGCTACACGCGGCTCCAGGCGTTTCGCAAGGTCGTGCTGCCGCAAGCGACCACCGGCATCGTCGCCACCGCGATCTTCTGCCTGATCTTCGCCTGGAACGAGTATGCGTTCGCGGTGCTGCTCACGAGCGGCGAAGCGCAGACCGCGCCGCCGTTCATTCCCATCATCATCGGCGAGGGCGGACAAGACTGGCCGGCGGTGGCGGCCGGCACGATGCTGTTCCTCATTCCCATCCTCGTCTTCACCGTGCTGCTGCGCAAGCACCTGCTGCGCGGCATCACGTTCGGGGCCGTGAGAAAGTGACCCCCCCGAAGCGCCTTCGGCGCCTCCCCCCAGGGGGCGCCGCCAGCGGACCGGCAAAGCCGGCTCCACGGCGTCCGCTGGAGTGCGCCGGGTTGACGCGTAGAACCGTGGGCTCAGCGACGGAGTCATCGAGATGGGCTTGAATTCCTGGCCGAAATGGTTGCGCCGCGGGCCGCTCGAAATGGCGGCGTGCATCGTCATCGCGCTCGGTGTGTTCATGATGCTGCAGCCCTTCGCGCTGATCCTGTACACCTGGTCGTTCGTGACCACATTGTTCGGCGTCGCGATGTTCACCGTCGTAGCCAAGTTCCCGGAATAGTCATGGCCGAGATCCGCGTCGAGAGACTGCACAAGGCCTTCGCCGACTTCGTCGCGGTGCAGGACTCCAGCTTTTCCGTGCGCGACGGCGAATTCTTCTGCCTGCTCGGGCCTTCGGGCTGCGGCAAGACGACGACGCTGCGCATGATCGCCGGGCTCGAATTGCCGACCTCCGGGCGCATCTTTCTCGGCAATGAAGACGTGACGTTCAAGCGCGCCTCGCACCGCGACATCGCCTTCGTGTTCCAGCTCTTCGCGCTGTACCCACACCTGAACGTGCGCAAGAACATCGCGTTCCCGCTGGTCTCGCAGGGCATGGCGCGGCGTGAAATCGAGGCCAAGGTGAACGAGGCGGCGCGCATCCTGCGCATCACCGAGCTGCTCGACAAGTCGGTGTCGGGCCTGTCCAGCGGCGACCGCCAGCGCGTCGCACTCGGCCGTGCCATCGTGCGCCAGCCGCTGGCCTTCATGATGGACGAGCCACTCGGCGCGCTCGACTCCGAGTTCCGCGAGTTGATGTGTGCCGAACTGCGCAGCCTGCACGATCGCCTCAAGGCCACCACCGTCTACGTCACGCATGACCAGGTGGAAGCGATGGCGATGGCCGACACGATTGCGATCATGAACCGCGGTGTCATCGAGCAGCTCGGCGCGCCGCAAGACGTCTACGACCGGCCGGCGTCGGTGTTCGTCGCCGACTTCATCGGCGCCCCGTCGATGAATTTCATTCCGTTTGCCGGCACTTATGCGGCGGGTGCGAGCGCCATCACGATCGGCCCGGCCACGCTGGCGGTGCCGCCGCTGCTGGAGGGTGTTTCCGAGCGCGCGCTGCTGTGCGGCGTGCGGCCCGAACATGTGCGCTTCGATGCCGCGTCAGCGCTGCGCGCCGAAGTGCTGGGCACCGAGTACCTGGGCCACAGCCAGATCGTCACGGTCGCGACTGCGGTGGGGTCGACGCTGCGCGCCAAGCTCGGCGTGAACGTTCCCGCGCAGCGCGGCGACCACGTCGGCCTGGCGTTCGACGCGCAGGCCGTGTCGCTGTTCGACCAGCAGTCGGGCAAGGCGCTTGCACGCCGCGAGGCCCCGCATGGCTGACCTGTGCATCGAGGGACTGCACAAGCGCTTCGGCGCGGTGCAGGCGATCAGCGGGCTGTCGCTGGAGGTGGCGAGCGGCGAATTCATCGTGCTGCTCGGCCCCAGCGGCGCCGGCAAGACGACGACGCTGCGCCTCGTTGCCGGCCTGGAAAGACCCGATGCCGGGCGCGTGAACATAGGTGGGCGCGACGTCACCGCCGACGCCCCGGCGCTGCGCGACGTGACTTTCGTGTTCCAGCAGTATTCGCTGTATCCGCACCTGAGCGTGTTCGACAACCTGGCGTTTCCGCTGCGCTCGCCGATGCGCCCGATGGCCGAGGCGCAGGTGCGTGCCAAGGTGATGGAAGTGGCGGGTCTGCTTCGCATCGACGACAAACTCGCGAGCCCCGCGACCAAGCTCTCCGGCGGGCAGATGCAGCGCGTCGCGATCGGCCGCGCGCTGGTGCGCGACCCGGCGGTGACGCTGATGGACGAGCCGCTGTCGTCGCTCGACGCGAAGCTGCGCAACGACTTGCGCCTGGAGTTGAAGCGCATCCAGCAAGACCTGGGTGCGACGATGCTCTACGTCACGCACGACCAGACCGAGGCGCTGACACTGGCCACACGCATCGGCGTGTTGGATGCCGGTCACCTGGTGCAAGTGGGCAGCCCGCGCGACATCTACGAGAACCCGCAAAGCAGTGTCGTCGCGGCTCGTCTGGGCGCGCCGCGAATCAACCTGATGCCGCGGGCCGCACTCGGCGAATGGCCGGCGCCGCGCAGTGCGGCCACAGTCGGCGTGCGCGCCGAACATCTGCACGTGCACGCGGGGCCAACGCCTGCCGCGAACGGTGTGTGTGCGCAGGTGCGCCGCATCGAAATCCTGAGCGACCAGCGCCTCGTGCACCTGGCGCTCGCCGACGGCGCGCATGAACTGGTGAGCGCCGCGCCGAGCGACGCCGCCCTGGTGCCGGGCGCGCAGGTGAGCGTCGAACTGCGCCGCGTGTTGTGGTTCGACGCCGCGGGCAAGCGCATTGCCGGCTGACCGCCCATCAGACCTTTGGAGACCCCGCCATGCCTCATCTCGCGCTGATTCGCGCTGCCACGCAGACCCTGATCGACCATGTCGAAGAACTCACCGAACTCGACCAGGCGATCGGCGACGGCGACCACGGCCTGAACATGAAACGCGGCGCGCTGGCGATCCAGGCGAAGTTGCCGGAATGGCAGGGGCAGTCGCTCAACCCGGTGCTCAAGGCGATGGGCTTGACATGCATGTCGACGATCGGCGGCTCGTCGGG
>JANNKM010000386.1:0-6223 GCA_031396305.1 Rhizobacter sp. | reverse complement strand
GCCCAGTTCCATCTGGCCGGCAGTGGCCACTTCATGGTGATGCACTTCGACGGGAATGCCCAGCGACTCAAGGATCAGGCACATCTCGGAGCGCATGTCCTGGAATGCATCGACCGGCGGCGTGGGGAAGTAGCCGCCCTTGACGGCAGGCCGATAGCCGGAGTTTCCGTGCTCGTATTCCTTGTCGCTGTTCCACGCGGCCTGCTCGGACTCGATCTTGGAGAACGAACCCGACATGTCGACTTTCCAGCGCACACTGTCAAACACGAAGAACTCGGGTTCCGGGCCGAAGAAGGCGGCGTCACCCAGACCCGAAGACTTCATGTAAGCCTCGGCGCGCTTGGCCAGCGATCGCGGGTCGCGCTCATAGGGCTTGCCGTCGCCGGGCTCGAGCACGTCGCAGGTCAGCAGCAACGTCGGCTCCTCGAAGAATGGGTCAATGTTGGCCGTGTTCGGGTCAGGCATCAGCAGCATGTCGGAGGCTTCGATTCCTATCCAGCCGGCGATCGAGGAACCGTCGAAGGCGTGTCCGGCGCTGAACTTGTCTTCATCGAATGCCGAAACGGGTACGGTAACGTGCTGTTCCTTGCCGCGGGTGTCGGTGAAGCGGAAGTCGACGAACTTGATTTCGTTCTCCTTCACCATCTTCATCACGTCGGCAACGGTCTTGGCCATCAGGATCTCCTCGCGGGCTGTTGTTTAGCGGGTTGTGTGGGCTGTCGCAGCGCGGCTCACATGCGCAGTGAGGCGTAAAAAATGCGCACAGGAATGTAGCAGAAAGCATGCCCGCGAGCTGCACGGTGAGGGGAGGCCATTAGACGCACCTGTTGGGTGCACCATTGCACGCATTTGTGCGGGCGTCACCGCCCTCATCGCACCAACTCGGGCCCCAGACGGACTTCAGTGGCGCGCAGACTCGACAGCAGCTCAGCATATGCGGCATCGATCTCAGCGCTGCTGCCCTTCACGCCCAGCTCGATGTGCCGCCCCCACTGCGGATGGTCCACGCTCGGGAGACTGAAAACCTTGATCCCCGAAAACTGTGCCTCAATGCGCAGCATCAATGGCGTCAGCGTCGCCTCCAACCCGCCGAAAACGACCACCGACTTCTCGCGAATCCCTACGGGGCGGTGCAGATGCGCCAGACGCTGGTCAAGTACCCATTCGATCATCGGCCACGCCATGACCGGAAAGCCCGGCACGAAATAGACGCTGTTCACCGAAAACCCGGCGATCTTGTTGTACGGGTTGGGGATGATCTGGGCGCCTTGCGGAAACATCCCCATGTTGAGCCGATGCACGTTGTCGCCGCGGTCGGGCTCGTAGGCGACACCCTGCTCCTTCGCCATGTCGCGCATGCGCTCCAGAATGAATTCGCGCGCCTGCGGGTGTAATTCGAGCGGCCGCCCCAGCGCCTGCGCGGCGCACTGGCGCGTGTGGTCGTCGGGTGTCGCACCGATACCGCCACAGGAAAAGACGACGTCGCCGCTGGCAAAGGCATGCCGCAGGTCAGCGGTGATGCGCTGCGGGTCGTCGCCGACGTAGCGTGCCCAGCTCAACGCCAGTCCGCGCGCCGCGAGCAGTTCGATCGCCTTCGGCAAATGCTTGTCGGCGCGTTTGCCGGAGAGGATTTCGTCGCCGACGATAATCAGACCGAAGTTCATGGTGCAGGCAGGATGGGTGTGACCGGGCTGGGCCGCTGCTCCAGGACTGGCGTGCCCGCGTCGGCCATCTTTTGCGACCGCGACCGCAGCAGATCCAGGGCCGCGAGCAGGTAGTGGGTGAACCACAGCGTTGAAAAGGCGAACACGAGGGTGTAAAGCCACACCGCGACGACGACCAGCACCGGAGCGAAGATCAGCAGCGCCGCGCTGGCGGCCCACAACAGCGATGGCGCGGCGCCGAGGTAGCCTGTAATGACGCCCATCGCGACCAGGGGCCAGCGGTGCTCGCGCATCAGGGCTTTGCGTTCCTCGGCGCTGGCATGCTCTGCCAGGGCGTCAAAGCTCATGACTCGGTACGTCAGCCAGCCCCAGATCAAGGGCGGCAGCACCAGGATCAGCGGCGGCACGAACCAGAACGGCACACTGGCGAGCAGCGCGATCAATGCCACGACGGTACAGCCCAGGGACCAGCCCGCGCTGGCGAGGAAGCTCGCGCCGCGGCGGCGCTCAAGCTTGACGAAGCGGCGCTGCGCGACCAGGGTCACGACAGCCGGCGTCATCAGCAATGCAACCATCAACAGCGAGAACACCACGATCACCGGAATCGCCAGCGCGACAACGATCAACGGCGCGAGCACGGTGCGAAATCCTTGCGCGCCGATGCCGTCGAGCCAGCGCAGCACGGCTTCGAGCAGCGCCCAGCTTTCGAGCGTGGCGCGCACGCCGGAGAGGGTCTCTTCCCAGAAAAAGTACCCCAGCGCCGCCGAGAGCCCGCCGGCGACGAGCAGCGGCAGGAACGACAGCAGAATGACACGCGGGTGCAGGCAGTAGGCTGCCGCGCGCCAGAACGAATCCACCAAAGGGTTCACGGCCGCGAGGATAGTCCAAGCGCAGCGAGCAGGCGTTTGACGCCGCGAAATTGCTGTTGCCAGAAGCCGTGGCCGTAGTCGCGTTCGCCCTCGTCGGGGAGTTGATCGCGAACACCGGTGGCTTCAAATCGATCGCTGGAGCGTGCCGCTCAGCGGATCAATCAAGGCCAGCGAGTGGCTCGCCGAATTCGCCACGATCAAGGATTTCTCGTCGGGCGTCAGATAGAGGTGGTTCGCCTCTTTGCCCGTGGGAATGCGGCGCAGTTCCTCAAAGGTTCGCGCATCGATCACGCTGACCGACGCCTCGAGCGAATTGAGCACGAACACTGGAGGTGTGGCTGTCTGCGCGAGCACCGGCAATGCCCATCCGACGAGGACAGACATCAGGCTGGCCAGCCCTGTGAGAGCCCAGGGCATTTCCTTCAGCCCACCAAGCCGCCGAGGAACCGCGCTCTATCGCCCCAGATTGCTGCAACCAGCGCTTCGCTCGACATGTTCAGTCTCTCTCAATATTTCACATGCGAGCGATCGTAGCGGCTGGTGAGCAATTGTTCCGCCCCCCGTCTGAGGGTCACTCCGAACCCACGATCAACTGGCCCACAATGCTGGCTCTTCCTGCGATGACACTGCATCCACCCACCCTGCTGCTCGTCTGCGCCATCGCGGCGTCGTTCGCCGCCGCGACGATGACGTGGTTCGGGGCGCGCCACCGCATCTACCGCGGCCACTGGTTCTGGACAGCATCCCAGTGGCTGCTCGCAGCAGGCTTGGCCCTCCAGGTGGGCGCGGCGAGCAATGACCTGGTCTCGGCCACGGCACACCTCCTGATTCTGCAGTGGCCCATCTGCGTGCTGGCCGGGTTGCGCCGGTTCTATTCGCGCCACGGCCTGCGGGTGCGCTGGAGCATCGACCTGGTTCTATTCGGTCTGGTTTGGCTGAGTGCGACCGCGTTCCTCCAGGTGCGCGCCGCGCCAAACATGCAACTGCTGGTATGGTCTGCCGGACCCTTGCTGCTGCTCGCCTATGTGGCGATCCTCGTCACACTCCTCGGTGAGTTCAAGAGCAGCCCCGCGCTGAAACTGCTCTCGGTCGCGTTGGGTGCCGCGGCGCTTGCAAACGCGTATCGCTTTGCTGCCGGGTTCAACGCACAAGTGTCGGCCAACGAGGCGCTGCTGATGGGCAGCCTCATCATGGTGTTCCCGGCAATGCTCATGCTCCCCGTGGCGTTGCTGCTGAACTTTCAGCGCACCGAGCACACCTGGCTCGCCGAACAGCGCAAGCTTCGCTACATGGCCGACATGGACGTGCTGACGCGCCTGCCCAACCGACGCCACTTTCACGAACTCGCCACCGAAGCGCTGGCCGCGACCCAGGCGGAAGCGGCGTCGGTGATGGCGTTTGACATCGACCATTTCAAGCGCATCAACGAGATGTTCGGCCACGCCGCCGGCGACGAAGCGCTGCGCCAGGTATCGCAGTGCATGCGCTACACGCTGCGCGAACCCGACGTGGCGGGCCGAGTGGGCAGCAATGAGTTCGTGATCCTGTTGCCCAATACGCTGCCCAAGGGCGCAATGGCCGCCGCATCACGCATCGTGGCCCAACTCGCGAAGTACCAGCCCGTACCGCGCATGGCCACGCTGAGCCTGAGTTTCGGCATCGTTCAACTGTACGAGGATGAGACGATTGACAACGCGCAACTGCGCGCCGAGCAAGCGCTGTTCGAAGCCAAGCGCCAGGGCCGCAGCCGCATGGTCGTTGCCACCGGATCGAGCGACCACCCTCTGTTCACGAACAGCCGCACGCTCGGCCTGTTCGGCGCCTGATACGCGCCGCGGCAACGCTGCGCTTACCGCGCGCTGCCGCGCAAGGCATCGTGGCGCCAATAGCGCCGACTGGTCTCACGCAGGCACGACCCTGGCATCCCCTGCGATGCGTGCCAGAACCAAGCGCCACAGCTGGCACTGTCCACGGTCTCGATCTTGCGCTCAAGGTAACGCGCCATGACCTCCTGCGCGGGATGCCCGAAGCGGTTCCGATATCCAGCTTGAACGACCGCCCAGCGCGGGCTCACGGTATCGAGAAACAGCGCAGTCGACGAACTCTTGCTTCCATGGTGCGGCACGAGCAGGACATCGCTGTGCAATCCGACGCCATGCGCGGTCACCAGGGCGCTTTCCTGCTCCCGTTCGATGTCCCCTGTGAGCAGTGCGCTGCCCTGCGCCGCGCTGACGCGCAGCACGCAAGACAGTGCGTTGGGCTTGAGGCCGCGCTCGAAATCACCTGTTTGCGGGGCGAGCATGTCGAACCGCACACCGTCCCACGACCACGACTGCCCCGCGGCGCAGCGCGTGCGCGCCGCCGTGGTACCGGGCAGCAGCGGATGCGAGTCTTCGAGAGAACTGACCAGTTCGTCCACCGCCAGCGCGCCGAGCAACGAGCGCGCGCCGCCAACATGATCAGTGTCGCGGTGGCTGAGCACGAGCTTGTCGATGCGGGTCACGCCCCAGCCGCGCAACACCGGCAGCAACACCCGCTGGCCGGCGTCGCTGTCGCGTGAGTATTGTGGGCCGGCGTCATACAACAAGAGGTGGTTTTGGGTGCGCACCAGAACCGCTGTGCCCTGGCCCACATCAAGCGCGTCCAGTTCGAAACTGCCTGCCTCCACCGGCAGCGGCTGCGGCATCAGCAAAGGAAACGTGAGCGGCAAGGCGAGCAGTCGCGCGCGCCAAGGCACTGGCATGATCAGCAATGCGGCACCCGACAAGGCGGCAAACTGGGCCCAGGCCGGCGCGGCGGGCAGGGACCACACGGCGCCGGGAAGCGCGGCCAGACCGCTCAACGCGCTGATCAGGCCCGAAGTCAATGTGGCGGCCAACGCCCAGAGCGGCGCCGCGAAAACACCCAGCAAGGCCAGCGGCGTGATGAGCAGCGTGACCACCGGAATCGCCAGCAGGTTGGCGAGCAGGCCCACCAACGAGACCTGCTGGAAGAACACCAGGGTCAGCGGTGTCAGGCCCAGGGTTGCGATCACTTGCGTGCGCAAGCCACCTCGCAGCACGCGAATGAAACGAGCCATCGCACCGCTGAACGCAGAGCTTCGTGGCACCGCCATGCCGGGCGCATGTGCCGGCCGAGACGCCATCAACAGTCCCACCGCACCGAACGACAGCCAGAATCCGGGCTGCAGCAGGGCCCAGGGGTCGATGAGCGAGACGACACACGCCGCTGCGAGCAGCACCAAAGTCCAGGGCCACGCCAACCCCAACGCTTGCAAGCCGGTGACCGCTGCGAGCATCCAGACGGTGCGCTGTGCAGGCACGCCCCAGCCCGAGAGCAGCGCGTAGCCGACCGCTGCGGCCAAACCGCCCCAACGCATCGCGGATGGGAGTGGAACACGCAGCAGCGCGCGCGAAGAGCGACGCCACAACGCCGCAACCAGCACGCCTGTCACCCAGGCTAACATCGTCACGTGCAAGCCGCTGATCGACATCAGGTGCGCGACCCCGGTGTTGCGAAACAGATCCCAGTCTTCGCGTTCGATCGCCCCCTGGTCGCCGATCGCAAGCGCCGCAAGCACGCCGGCAATGCGCCGCTGCGGCACGCTCGCTTCGATGGCGTCGCGCACCCACTGGCGCAGCCTTTCGATCGGGTAGCCCGCCGCACGGCAACGTGAATCCGCACGGCTTC
>JANNKM010000350.1:0-4064 GCA_031396305.1 Rhizobacter sp. | reverse complement strand
CCGAGCGCGAGGTATCGAAGATGTCAGGCACCGGCGTGCTGGCGGCGCTGCAGTCATTGGGCGTGGACGCGCATGGGTTCGACCCGGCCGAACGCGACCTGTCGGAACTGAAACGCGAAGGGTTTGTGCGTTGTTTCATCGCCCTGCATGGCCGACGCGGTGAAGACGGCACGGTGCAAGGGGCGCTGGAGCTGCTGCGCATTCCCTACACCGGCTCGGGCGTGATGCCGTGCGCGATTGCGATGGACAAAGTGATGACGAAACGTGTGTGGATCGCCGAAGGCCTGCCCACGCCACGCTACGTGTGCCTGAGCCCCGAGGCGCAGACCCGCGAAAGCATCCGGAGAATTCCCGACGAACTGGGATTGCCGCTGATCGTCAAGCCGCCGCGCGAAGGCTCATCGATCGGCATCACCAAGGTCGAAGGCTATTCGCAGATGCAGGATGCCGTGACGCTGGCGACGCGCTATGACCCCGACCTGCTGTGCGAGGAATTCATTGCCGGCGACGAGCTGACCTGCGCCGTGCTCGGCAGCGGGCCCGGCGCGCGCGCGCTGCCGCTGATCCGCATCGTCGCGCCGGCCGGCAACTACGACTACGAGCACAAGTACTTCAGCGACGCCACACGCTATCTGTGCCCGAGCGGCCTGGTGGCGGCCGAGGAAGAGCAAGTGCAGGCGCTGGTGCTGGCCGCGTATCGCAGCCTGCAGTGTCGTGGCTGGGGGCGGGTTGACGTGATGCTGCGTGCCGCCGACCGCAAGCCCTTCCTGCTGGAGCTCAACACCAGCCCGGGAATGACCTCGCATTCGCTGGTGCCGATGGCCGCGAAAGCCGCCGGCATCGACTACCCGCAACTGTGCCTGCAACTGCTGGCCGATGCGACCCTGGACGCATGATCAGAATGCCACGCCAACCCACCCCTTCGCCCGCCCTGCCTGCCGACGTGCGCGCCATGAATGCCACCGCCATGCTGCTGGCGCTGGTCGCCGTGGCGGCGCTGCTCGCGGCGGCGCTGGTGTGGGCCATGCGCCAGCCGGTGTTCAGCATTCGCACCGTGGCCATCGACGGCGACGTGACGCGCAACAGTGCGGCGACGCTGCGTGCCAACACCCGCAGCAGCCTCACGGGGAACTTCTTCACGCTCGACCTGGGCGCTGCCCGGCGTGCCTTCGAAGATGTGCCGTGGGTGCGCACGGCGCTGATCAATCGGCTCTGGCCGAACCGCGTGCTGGTGCGGCTTGAAGAGCACCGCGCCGCGGCACTTTGGGCAGGCGACGCCGATTCTCTGGTGAACAGCCATGGCGAAGTGTTCGCCGCCAATCTGGGCGACGTGGAAGATCAGGACCTGCCGACGCTGGACGGCCCCGACGGTAGCGCGCCTGCCATGCTGGCGCTGCTGCGCCGCCTTGAGCCTGTGCTGGCGCCATTGGAGATGCACATTGCGACGCTGACGCTTTCCGGCCGAGGCAGCTGGGCGATGCGGCTCGCGCGCGGCGCCACCGTCGAGCTCGGCCGTGGCAGCGAGGCGGAACTCGTACAACGCACGGAACAGTTCGCCAAGACGGTCGGTGGCGTGATCGCACGCTACGAGCGGCCGCTGCTGTACGCCGACCTGCGGCACCACCAGGGCTACGCGGTTCGGCTCAAGGGAATCTCCACCGTGAATGATGCTGCCCCTGCTGGAGCCAGGAACTGAAGATGGCCAAGGACTACAAGGATCTCGTCGTCGGCCTGGACATCGGCTCGGCCAAAGTGATGGCCGTCGTCGCCGAGGTGCTGCCCAGCGGTGAGCTGCGCATCGCCGGGCTGGGTGTGGCACCCACGCAAGGCCTGAAGCGCGGTGTCGTCGTCAACATCGACGCGACGGTGCAGTCAATCCAGCAGGCGCTGAAAGAGGCCGAAATGATGGCCGACTGCAAGATCACCCGTGTCTACACCGGCATCACCGGCAGCCACATTCGCGGCCAGAACTCTACCGGCATGGTGATCGTGCGTGACAAGGAAGTCACGCCGGTGGACGTGGCGCGCGTCGTCGAAACCGCCAAGGCGATCAACATCCCGAACGACCAGCGGCTGTTGCTCGTCGAGCCGCAAGAGTTCGTCATCGACGGGCACGAGGTGAAAGAGCCGATCGGCATGAGCGGTGGGCGCCTGGAAGTCAAGGTCCACATCGTCACCGGTGCGCAAAGCGCGGCGGAGAACATCCTCAAATGCGTGCGCCGCTGCGGGCTTGAAGTTGACCAGCTGGTGCTCAACCCCAGCGCGTCAAGCCACGCCGTGCTGACCGAGGACGAGAAGACGCTCGGTGTGGCGTTGGTGGACATCGGCGCGGGAACGACCGATATCGCGATCTTCACTGACGGAGCGATCCGCCACACCGCGGTGATTCCGATCGCGGGCGACCTGATCACGAGCGACATCGCAATGGCGCTGCGCACGCCGACGAAGGACGCCGAGTCGATCAAGATCGAATACGGCGTGGCGAAACAGTTGCTCGCCGATCCGGCGGGTCAGCTCGAGGTGCCGGGGTTGGGCGATCGGCCGCCACGCATGTTGTCGCGCCAGGCGCTGGCCGGTGTGATTGAGCCGCGCGTTGAAGAAATTTACTCGCTCGTGCACCAGGTGATACGCGAATCGGGCTGCGAAGAATTGCTGTCGTCAGGCATCGTCATCTGCGGCGGCTCGGCCGTGATGCCGGGCATGGTGGAACTGGGCGAAGACATTTTCCTGAAGCCGGTGCGGCGCGGCAACCCGACGTACAGCGGCGCGCTGCACGACATGGTCGCCAATCCCAGGTCGGCCACGGTGATGGGTCTCTTGGAGGAAGCGCGCCTGGGCCGCACTCGGGGTCTGCGCGCTTCGCAGCAGGCGGGCTCGGTGAAGACGCTGGTAGGACGAATCAAGGATTGGTTTCTTGGGAATTTCTAGGGTCGGCGACGCAGGCGAGCCACTGTGATCCCGGCGCAAGCCGGGATCCAGCGCGCACCGCAAAGGGTGGATCCCGGCTTGCGCCGGGATGACGTAACACAAGGGGAGGGGCAAATGAATCCATGGACAGCAACAAGGCGGCGTGGCGTGCCCGCGGCTCAGCGGGGACGCGATCCGCCGGGCCAGCACCGCGTGCCGCACTTCGAGTACACGTCGAGCGCACGACAAGGTTTACCGCAACGTCAAACTGGGACAGGAGAAACAACATGGCAATCGAACTGATCGAAGAATTCGACCTCGGCACGCAGATCAAGGTCATCGGGGTGGGCGGCGGCGGCGGCAATGCCGTCGAGCACATGATTTCGCAGAATGTGCAGGGCGTCGAATTCGTCTGCGCCAACACCGACGCGCAGGCGCTGAACCGCTCTGCCGCGCACCAGCTGATTCAGCTTGGCATCACGGGGCTGGGTGCGGGCGCGAAGCCTGAGGCGGGGCGCGCTGCGGCCGAGGAAGCGGTGGACCGGATTCGCCAGTCGATCGTCGGCGCGCACATGCTGTTCATCACCGCCGGCATGGGCGGCGGCACCGGCACCGGCGCGGCGCCCGTGATCGCGCGCATCGCGCGCGAGATGGGCATTCTCACCGTGGGTGTGGTCACCAAGCCTTTCGAGTTCGAAGGGCCGCGCCGCATGAAGGCCGCCGACTCCGGCCTGGCCGAGCTCGAGGCGAACGTCGACTCACTGATCGTGATCCTCAACGACAAGTTGCTCGACGTGCTCGGCGAAGACGTGACGCAGGACCAGGCCTTCGCCTTTGCGAACGACGTGCTGAAGAACGCCGTCGGCGGCATCAGCGACATCATTCACATGCACGGCATGGTCAACGTCGACTTCGAAGACGTGAAGACGGTGATGAGCGAGCCCGGCAAGGCGATGATGGGCACGGCCCAGGCCAGCGGCCCCGACCGCGCCAATAAGGCGGCCGACCTGGCTGTTGCCGGTTCGCACCCGGGCCACGTCCTCGACCGGAACCGTCCAGATCTTGCCGTCGCCGATCCGGCCGGTCTGGGCTGCCTTGAGGATGACCGTCACCACGGCGGCGGCATCGAGGTCGTCAACGACGACCTCGAGGCGCAC
>JANNKM010000254.1:0-4123 GCA_031396305.1 Rhizobacter sp. | reverse complement strand
TTGGCGCGGCCGCTGTGCAGTGCTTCAATGAGGCTGTCGCGCGACACGCCGAGCGTCTCTGCCGCGGCGTAGAGGTACAGACCATGCCCGCCTTCGTCTTGCACCTTGGCCAGCAGAATCGCCTTGCGCTTGAGCGACGGCGCGCGCGTGATCCAGTTGCCTTCGGGCAGCATGCCCACGATCTCGGAGTGCGCGTGCTGGCTGATCTGGCGCACCAGGGTCTTGCGGTAGTGCTCGGGCATCCAGTCCTTCGCCTCGATGAACTCGCCGGCGTCGATGCGCGCTTCGAACGCGGCTTCCCGTCGCTGGTCTTCGGGCGACTTGACCGCTTGAGCCTTGCCTTTGGCCTCGCGCGCCATCGTGTCCATCGCTTGGGTGTACATGCGTTTCCTCCTCAGCCTCGCTGGCGTTTGTCCAGCACGCGCCGCGCCTTGCCCACCAAGGTGCGCTCGATCGAATCGGGCGCCCCGACATGGACCCGTGCGCTGATGCCGATCATGGTCTTGATGCGATGCTGCAGCCAGCTTGCGGCCGCGTCTCGATCTGCGTCAAGCGCCGACGGCAACACCTCGCAACGCACTTCGAATTCGTCGAGATGGCCCTCGCGCGTCACGACGATCTGGTACTGCCCGGCGAGCTGGCCCTGCTGGAACACGAGCTCTTCGATCTGCGTCGGGAACACGTTGACGCCGCGGATGATCAGCATGTCGTCGCTGCGCCCGACGATCTTGCCCATGCGGCGCATGCTGCGCGCGCTGGGCGGCAGCAGGCGCGTCAGGTCGCGGGTTCGGTAGCGCACGACGGGCAGTGCTTCTTTCGTGAGCGTCGTGAAGACGAGCTCGCCTTCGCTGCCTTCGGGCAGCACTTCGCCGGTGTCGGGGTCGATGATCTCGGGATAGAAGTGATCCTCCCAGATCACGGGACCGTCTTTCGCCTCGATGCACTCGTTCGCCACGCCCGGACCCATCACTTCCGACAGGCCGTAGATGTCGACCGCGTCGATCGCGGCGTTCGCCTCGATTTCGCGGCGCATCGCTTCCGTCCAGGGTTCGGCGCCGAAGATGCCGACCTGAATCGACATGTCGCGTGGCTCCATGCCTTGTCGGCGGAACTCTTCGATGATCACCTGCATGTAGCTCGGCGTGACCATGATGATGTGCGGCTTGAAGTCGACGATCAACTGCACCTGCCTTTCCGTCTGCCCGCCCGACATCGGGATCACGGTGCAGCCCATGCGTTCGGCGCCGTAATGCGCGCCCAGGCCGCCGGTGAACAGGCCATAGCCGTAGGCGACGTGAACGATGTCGCCGGCGCGCCCGCCCGACGCGCGGATCGAGCGTGCCATCAGGTGCGCCCAGTTGTCGATGTCGGCCTGCGTGTAGCCCACGACCGTCGGTTTGCCCGTCGTTCCCGACGACGCGTGGATGCGCACCACCTGCTCGCGCGGTACGGCGAACATGCCGAAGGGATAGTTGGCGCGCAGGTCGGCTTTTGCCGTGAACGGAAACATCGCCAGATCGGCGAGCGTCTTCAGGTCGCCCGGGCGCACGCCTTTGGCATCGAACAGGGCGCGATAGTGAGGCACGCGTTCGTAGGCAGCGTGCAGCGTCGTGTGCAGGCGCTTCAGTTGCAGGGCTTGCAGCTCGTCGCGGCTGGCTCGCTCGATGGGCTCGAGGTCGCCGGGGGCAGGGCGCTTCACGGGCATGCGAGTCTCCGGGGGTTGAGTGCGGCCTGCGCCATCAGCTCATGATTCGACGATCCGGCCCTCGAGCCGGTGCGAGCGGCCGCGAAACGCGGCGATGAGGCGGTCCGCCTGGTTGCGCACGTTCACGTCGTAGACGCCGGTGCGCCTGCCCTGCGACAGCACGCTCGCGTGCGCGGTAAGCGCATCGCCGAGCCGCGCTGCAGCGAGAAGCTGCACGTCAAAGCCCGCTGCCACCGCCTGCTCGTTCCATGAGTTGCAGGCGTAAGCGAAGGCCGTGTCTGCGAGGGTGGCGACGAGTCCGCCGTGGCAGATGCCGAAGCCGTTCGCCATGTCGGCGCGCACCGTCATCGTGACGCTTGCGGCCCCGGGGCCGACCGACACGACCTGCATGCCCAACGCATGCGCCGCGCAATCCTTCGCGAACATCGTGTCACGCACGCGCTCGGCGAGGGCCTGCGCTGCGGCGTCGGGTGAATGCGCCATCAGCGGTCTTTGAACACCGCAGTGCGCTTGGCAAAGAATGCGCTGACGCCCTCGAGGTAGTCGGCACTCTGGCCCATGCGGCGCTGTACGTCGGCTTCCATCGTCAGCGCGGCGGACAGCGTGAGATGGTCAGCTTGGGCAAACGCGCGGCGCGTCTCGACGAGTGCGCGCACCGGCATTGCGGCAAGGCGCTGCGCGAGCGCCAACGCTTCGGCAGCGAGCGCAGCGTCGTCCACACAACGATAGATGAGTCCGATGCGCTGAGCTTCTTCGGCGGGCAGTTTGTCGCCCAGCAGCGCCAAGGCCATCGCGTGGGCCCGGCCCACCAGGCGCGGCAGCAGCCAGGTGCCGCCGGCGTCGGGAACCAGGCCGATCTTCGAGAATGCCTGGATGAACGACGCGCCCCGCGCCGCGATCACCAGGTCGCAATTGAGTGCCAGGTTCGCGCCCGCGCCAGCGGCCACGCCGTTCACCGCGGCGATCACGGGCGCTGGAAAGTCGTGCAGCAGAAGCGCGAGCGGCTTGTAGCGCGCTTCGATGAGAGCGCCGATGTCCTTTGGCGTCGCGCCTGGCGTCAGGTCGGGGGCGATGGCCGGGTCAGACAAATCCTGCCCCGCGCAGAAGCCTCGCCCTGCGCCGGTGATGACAACGCAGCGCACCTGCGTGTCGGCGGCGGCGGATTTCAGCGCCGCCATCAAGACGTCGTGCATGTCGCCGGTGAAGCTGTTCAGCGCCTGGGGGCGGTTCAGCGTGAGCGTCAACACCGTGCCGTCGCGTCGCTTCAGGACCAGGGAGGAGGATTCGGTCATGGCATGAGCGGTCTGGGAAGGCCGCGGGTTGCGGCGAGCATTCATTGACCGATCGGTCAAGGATACGGACTGTATGTTGCCTGAGCGCTTCGATCAAGCCTGCGAGTAGTCCCGGTCAGACTGGGGCGCATTGCGCGGGCTCGGTGTTTCTACTTAGTATTGAAGACAAAATGTATCTGTTGACGCGCAGCTGCTGCACTTGTGGCAAATTCAGCCCGTGCGTGAATTGCGTCGCATTCGGCGCGTCATTTCGCGCATCCGACCCGTTGACAGACGCGAGGAAATCCTCTAACCGCCGGGTGCCCGCCCGGATGACATGCAAACCATTGCCCTGCCGTTCTTCATCGATCTCGTGGCCCGCACCGACGACGCACGGCGTGCCTTCGAGGCGAGCAGCAAGATGCTCGACATCGTCGCCCACGGCTTGTCGGTCGATCGCTACCGGAAGTTGCTGCTCGAGCTCTACCACGTGGTTTGGCACTTCAACCCGGTATGTGCGGCCGCCGCGAGCCGTATCGACGACCGTCACCAGGCGGTGCGCTACTTCCTCTACCAGCACATGCAGGAGGAAAAAGGCCACGAAGAATGGGTGATGAACGATCTCGAGGCGGTCGGCGTGTCGCGGCAGCAGGCCCTGGCCTACCAGCCCTCCCGACTCATGCTCGGTTTCAACGGCTACAACTACTGGGCCGCCGACCGCAAGCATCCGCTGTCCGTACTCGGCATGCTGTACGCACTCGAGGTCGTGGCGTCGGTGTACGGTGGGAGCCTGGCTGCGGCGATCAGGGAGTCGCTGTTGCTAGAAGCCGACCACGGTGTTTCGTTTATCAGCTCGCATGCCGAGCTGGATGCGCAGCACATGGTGGAACTTCGAGTCGTGCTCAACAGCGTGCAGGACGACGAGGCGAAGGGCGCGATCATCGAGTCGGCATGCTTCAATTTCGATCAGTTCGCGCGGATCGTCGAAGCCCTATGAACGACGCCCTGCGCAAGACGCTGCCCGGAGTGCTGGACAGGCCCTACCGCACCATTCGACTCGAATGGAACCCCGAGTTCTCGATGCTCTGCGCGCGTATGCGGGTCAGGCCGATTCAGTGCTTCAGCTTGGCCGCCTTGGCCGAATTGC
>JANNKM010000231.1:0-5242 GCA_031396305.1 Rhizobacter sp. | reverse complement strand
TGATGTTGTAGTTTTCGTTGTCGCGGCCAAAACCCAGCGGCGAGATGACGGGGATGAACTGGTCGTCCTGCAAGGCCTTCACCACGCTCGGGTCGATCGACTCGATCTCGCCGACCGAGCCTACATCGTGCTCCTTGGTCGGGTCGTCGCGGTCGATCATCTTCATCTTGCGCGCCCGGATCAAGCCGCCGTCGCGCCCGGTCAGGCCCACTGCTTTGCCGCCCGCCACATTGATCAAACCGACAATGTCTTGCTGCACCTGGCCCGCGAGCACCCACTCGACGACTTCCATCGTCTCTTCGTCGGTTACGCGCATGCCTTGGATGAACCGCCCCTTCTTGCCGATCTTTGCCAGCGCGTCTTCGATCTGCGGCCCACCGCCGTGCACCACCACCGGATTCATGCCGACGAGTTTGAGCAGCACCACGTCTTCCGCGAAATCTTGCTGCAGCGCCGGGTCCGTCATGGCGTTGCCGCCGTACTTGATGACGATCGTCTTGCCATGGAACTTGCGGATGTACGGCAAGGCCTGCGCCAGGATTTCCGCCTTGTCGCGCGGCGCGATCGTGCCTGCGTCGTGGTTCGCGTTGGCGTTCGCGCTGGACAAAGGCTCGGCTTTCATGGTTCGATGTTTCGCGGCGCGGGTTCTTGGGACGGGAAATTGTAGGCTCGGCTGTTGGATGCCTCGCTTCAAGCCAGATAGCGTGCCTCGAGGTGGCGCCGAAAGTGCAGCGTGTTCAGCACTTCGCCGCTGGCGCGCTGCACAAGCTGTGGCGTCGTCCAGCGGCAACCCTGCGACCAGATGTTCTCGCGCAGCCAATCGAATAGCGGCGCGAAATCGGCGTTGGAAATGCGCGCCTCCAGTTCCGGCACAGTGCGGCGAATCGTGGCAGACCATTGCGCCGCGTACATCGCGCCCAGCGTGTAACAGGGAAAGTAGCCGAACGCGCCGTCACTCCAGTGCGTGTCCTGCATGCAGCCGTCCTTGAAGTTGCCCTTTGTGCTCAGCCCCAGCAGCGAGCGCATCGCCTCGTCCCACAGCGCCGGAATGTCTTCGGCCTGCGCGTCGCCGGCGATCAAGGCACGCTCGATGCGGTAGCGCACGATCACATGCGCCGGGTAGGTGAGCTCATCGGCGTCGACGCGGATCAATCCCGGCTCGACGCGCGTGAGCAGGCGGTGCAGCGCCTGCGGCTCGAACGCATCCTGCGCACCGAAGTGCGCCACCAGGCGCGGCGCGAGCAAATCAACGAAGCCGCGGCTCAGGCCGAGTTGCATCTCGAAGCTCAGGCTCTGGCTTTCGTGGATCCCCATCGAGCGCGCCTGCGCCACCGGCTGGCCGAGCCATTGCCTTGGCAGGTTCTGCTCGTAGCACGCGTGGCCGGTTTCGTGGATCGTGCCCATCAGGCTTTGCACGAAGTTGTCTTCGCGGTAGCGCGTCGTCAGCCGCACGTCTTCGGCAACGCCGCCGCTGAACGGATGCGAGCTTTCGTCCAGGCGTCCGGCTTCGAAGTCAAAGCCCAGCAGTTGCATCACGTCCAGACTCAGCGCACGTTGCGCCGCCTTGGGAAACGGCCCTCGCGGCAAAATGAACTCCTGGCGCGATTGCCGCTCGCGAACGCGTCGCACCAGATCGGGCAACCACTGCTGAACTTCGCCGAACAGCCTGTCGACATCGGCGCTGGTCGTGCCCGGCTCGAACTTGTCGAGCAAGGCGTCGTAGGGCGCCAGACCAGTCGCGTCAGAGCGGCGCTGCGCCTCCTCCCGCGCCAGGCGCAGCACGTCGCGAAAATTCTCCAGGAACCCCGGCCAGTCATTCGCATGGCGCTGCGTGCGCCAGGCGTGTTCGCAGCGCGCGCCGGCGAGCGCCTGCGCCTGCACCAGCGCCTGCGGCAACGCATTGCTCAAGCGCCAATCGCGGCGCATTTCGCGCAGGTTCGCGCGGCTCCAGTCGCCGAGCGTTTCAGCCTCGGCAGCGTCGAGCAGCGCGGCCAACTGCGGCTCGGTGCTCATGCGGTGCAGCAACGCCTCCATTTCCGCCATCGCCGCGGCGCGAGCGTCGTGGCCCTTGGTCGGCATCATCGCGGCGCTGTCCCAACCGGCGATCGCGTGCAGGTGCGCGAGGCGGTACATGCGCGCCCAGGTCTGGCTCAGGGTTTCGTACGCCGTCGCGCTCATGGAACGTCCTCCTGAGGAAACGCACGGCCGCCCGAAGGTTCCTCAACCCCAAGGGCCACGACGGGGCCCCTTCGTGGCCCTGGGGGCGGGCGCCGCGACGCGCTGCCCCCTGGGCGCGCCGTCAATGCGTGAACTGCCCCGGAAACACCCACAGCAGCAACGCCGTCAGCACCACATACCGAGCGAACTTGCCGATCGCCATGTACAACGTACATGGCCAAAAGGGCATCTTCAGCCAGCCGGCCACCGCGCACAACGGGTCGCCCACGCCGGGCAACCACGACAACAGACACGCCTTCGGGCCAAAGCGCTCCAGGTAGTCGAGCGCACGCACATGCACGCGCTTGTGCGCAACGCGCTCGTAGGCGACCTCCACGCCGTAGCCCATCCACCAGCTGATCATGCCGCCCAGGGTGTTGCCCAGCGTGGCCACCACGACGGCAGGCCAGAACATCTCCGGGTTGAGTTTGACCAGACCGATCACGGCGAACTCCGACCCCAGCGGCAGCAACGTCGCCGATACGATCGCGACCACGAACACCGTGCTCAAGCCATACTTGGGCAACGCCAGCAGGACAAGGACAGATTCGAACCATGCGTCCATTCGCGCGCATTATGAAGACTGCGCCGCAGCATTTATTCAGCGTGATCGACAAGTTTCCGACCGCTATACTGCCGCCTCGTTTTTGAGCAACCGCACTTCCCGCCACGCCGCGCTCACCCGGGCCAATCGCCCCGTTCACCCCTCATGAACATCGGCCCCTACCCGCTGGCCAACGCCTTGCTCGTCGCACCGATGGCTGGCGTCACCGACAGGCCCTTCCGCCAGCTGTGCAAGCGCCTCGGCGCGGGCTACGCGGTGAGTGAAATGGTCACGTCGCGCAAGGACCTATGGAACAGCTTGAAGACGAGCCGGCGCCTGGACCACACTGGCGAAGTGGCGCCGATCGCCGTACAGATCGCCGGCACCGATGCGGCGATGATGGCGCAGGCAGCCGCTTACAACATCGAGCGCGGCGCGCAAATCATCGACATCAACATGGGTTGTCCGGCGAAGAAGGTATGCAACCGCTGGGCCGGCTCGGCGCTGATGCAGGATGAGCCGCTCGCACTCGACATCATTGCCGCCGTCGTTGCCGCGTGCGCGCCGCACGGCGTTCCGGTGACGCTCAAGATGCGCACCGGCTGGTGCGCGACCGAGCGCAACGCGCTGCGCATCGCGCGCGGTGCCGAGCAGCGCGGCGTGGCGATGGTCGCGGTGCACGGCCGCACGCGCGAGCAGGGCTACAAGGGCCTGGCCGAATATGACACCGTCGCCGCGGTGAAGGCGGCGCTGGTCATTCCCGTCGTCGCCAACGGCGACATCGACACCCCTGAAAAAGCACGCGACGTGCTGCGTGCCACCGGCGCCGACGGCGTGATGATCGGCCGCGCGGCACAGGGGCGCCCGTGGTTGTTCCGCGAGATCGATCACTTCCTGCGCACAGGCGAGCAACTCGAAGCCCCGCGCGTGCTGCACGTCAAGGCCTGGTTGCTCGAACACTTGAGCGACCACTATGGCCTGTACGGCGAAGTCGCGGGAGCGCGAAGTGCCCGCAAGCACATCGGCTGGACGGTGCGCGAATTGCCTGGCGGCGAAGGCTTTCGCGCCAGGATGAACCTGCTCGACGATTGCGCCGATCAGGTGCGTGCCGTCACCGACTGGTTCGACGAACTCGCCGCGCTCCACCGCACGCTGCCACGCAGGGCCGCGGCGAACGATGCGTTCGTGGAGCAGATCGCATGACCGGCAAGAAGCACATCGAACAATGCGTTCGCGAGAACCTGGAGACCTACTTCAAGGACTTGCGCGGTGTCGAGCCCTCGGCGATGTACGACATGATTCTCGGTGTGGTTGAAAAACCGCTGCTGGACGTTGTGCTCCGACACGCCGACGGCAACCAGAGCCGCGCCGCCGAGTGGCTCGGCATCAACCGCAATACGCTGCGCCGAAAACTGCTCGATCACAAGCTGATCGATTGAACCACTCCAGCGGCCTGACGAAGTTGCGCCGCGATTGCCCGCCACCGCTTCCGAAAGCGCACCCATGCGAGCCCTGATCTCCGTATCCGACAAGACCGGCGTCCTCGGCCTGGCGCACGCGCTGCACGCGCTGGGCGTCACGTTGCTGTCTACCGGCGGCACGGCAAAACTGCTGGAGGGTGCCGGCCTGCCAGTGACGGAAGTCGCTGCACACACCGGATTCCCCGAAATGCTCGACGGCCGCGTGAAGACGCTGCACCCGACGATTCACGGCGGCCTGCTCGCGCGGCGCGACTTGCCGGCCCACATGGACGCCTTGCACGCACACGGCATCGCGACGATCGATCTGCTGATCGTCAACCTCTACCCGTTCGAAGACACGGTCGCCAAAGACGGCTGCACGCTAGATGAGGCGATCGAGAACATCGACATCGGCGGTCCGGCGATGGTGCGCTCGGCAGCGAAAAACTGGCGCGACGTTGCGGTGCTGACCGACGCATCGCAGTACGCCCCGGTGCTCACCGAATTGCAGGCCACGGGCGCGGTGAGCGCCGCGCTCAAATTCGAGTTGGCTGTGGCCGCGTTCAACCGAATCAGCAACTACGACGCCGCAATCAGTGACTACCTGTCCAGCCTCAGGCCGGACGGCGCTGGTGGGCACAAGCGCACCGCGTATGCGTCGCAGGCAAACCCGCGCTTCGTCAAACTGCAGGACTTGCGCTACGGTGAGAACCCGCATCAAAGCGCGGCTTACTACCGCGAGCTGAACCCTGCGCCGGGTTCGCTTGTCACGGCGCGCCAGCTGCAAGGCAAGGAGCTCTCGTACAACAATATCGCCGACGCCGACGCGGCGTGGGAGTGCGTCAAGTGCTTCACCGTTGAAGATGCGCCCGCCGCCTGCGTCATCGTGAAACACGCCAACCCCTGCGGCGTGGCGCTCGGCGAAGACTGCGCGCAGGCCTATCAAAAGGCCTTGAAGACCGATCCGACCTCGGCGTTCGGCGGCATCATTGCGTTCAACACCGAGCTTGACGCTGTGGGC
>JANNKM010000226.1:0-10067 GCA_031396305.1 Rhizobacter sp. | reverse complement strand
ACATTTGCTCATGAGTTCGTCGCTACTTGCAGGATCCATATGAACCCCGATCAAGTGAAACCCGAAAGCATCGCCGCCCAGGCGCTGGGCTGGATCGACGACAAGACGCGCGCGATCACGCCGCCGATTCACGTCTCCACGACTTACCTGCGCGACACCGACAACCAGTACCGTTCCGGAAGGGTCTACGCACGGGCCGACAACCCGGCGTTCGACCAGGCCGAGGCGGTGATCGCGCGCCTGGAGCAGGGCGCGCACGCGGCGCTCTTCGCTTCCGGCATGGCTGCCGCGACGGCGGTGTTCCAGGCGCTCGCGCCGGGTGACCATGTGCTGGCGCCGAAGGTGATGTACTGGTCGCTGCGCAACTGGTTGATGAATTTCGCGACGCAGTGGGGGCTCGCCATCGAGCTCATCGACATGACGGACCCCAGCGCCGTGCAGGCCGCAATCCGCCCCGGCAAGACGCGCCTGGTGTGGGTGGAGACTCCGGCGAACCCGCTGTGGAGCATCACCGACATCGCCGCCACGGCGGCGATTGCGCGCGCCACGGGGGCCCGTCTGGCCGTCGATTCGACCGTCGCGACGCCGGTGCTGACGCAGCCGCTGCTGCTGGGCGCCGACATCGTGATGCACGCGGCGACGAAGTATTTGAACGGCCACTCCGACCTGATCGCCGGCGTGCTGGTGACGCGCGAGGACGACGACTTCTGGCGCCGCATCAAGACGGTTCGCGCGCAGCTGGGTGGCACGCTCGGTTCGTTCGAGGCCTGGCTGCTGTTGCGCGGCATGCGCACGCTGTTCCTGCGCGTGCGTGCTGCGTCCAACGCGGCGCAGCGCATCGCCGAGCACTTCGCCGGGCACGCCTTGGTGCGTGAGGTGATGTACCCCGGCCTGACGCGGTTCGCCGGCCACGCGGTTGCGGCGCGTCAGATGCGGGGCGGCTTCGGCGGTATGTTGTCGGTGTGCGTGAAAGGCGGCGAGGCGGCAGCGATCGCGACGGCGGCGCACGTCGAACTATGGAAACGCGCCACGTCGCTCGGCGGCACCGAGAGCCTGGTCGAACACCGCGCCAGCGTCGAAGGCGTGGGCACACCGGCACCGGCCGATTTGCTGCGCTTGTCGGTCGGGATTGAAGACTGCGACGATTTGATTGCCGACCTGGAACAGGCGTTGGCGAGGGCGCATCGGCAGCCTTGAAACTGCCGTATCGCAACTGTCATCCCGGCGAACGCCGGATCCATGCGGGTGAACTGAGGGTGGATCCCGGCGTTCGCCGGGATGACATACAAGGGCCAGGCAATGCCACTCGCGATGGCGGCTGGCGCGGCGTCGCGACGCCGCGCGGTCAAAAGGCTGCGTCGGCGAGAAAACGCTGCGCGAACTCCCGCCCCACGCCGGCGCCGCGGACGCTGGCCAGAACCTGCGCCGCGCCTGTCAGCAGCTCGCTCAGTTCGTCGGAGGTCTTGGCGCGCTCGATCTTGACTGCCAGCCCTTCCGCGGTGGGCCCAAGCTTGTCGACGAGGTGGCGCGCCGCATCGAGTCGAGTCGCTTCAAACCAGCCCGCTGGGAGGCTCGAAGCCCGAGGAGGCGGGACAGCTGGCGCGGCCGCCGCCGGCTTCGGTTGGGCTTCGACGGACTTGGCGACCCGCGCGACGATTGGCACGATGAAGCCGTCTGCTTGCAGCGCGGCAAGCGTCGCCTCGGAATCGACGTCCCCCATGCGCTTGGCCAGATGGGTCAACTCGGCGCCGGTCTTCTTGCCATCCACCAGGATCAATGCCCGGCGCAAGGTCGGCAGCAGCTCGGACGTGCGAATCGCGATCGCGGCGTCGCCCTTGTCGGTCTTGCGGTAAACGGTCTTCATCAGGCCTCCGTCGGTTCGTCACTTCAATCGGCAAGCTTATCGCGCGATTTCGGTCGGTTCAGGCGCTCGGGCGCGCCGAAGTTCCCTCGATCGTGCGCTGCGGCACGAATCGAAAACAATCAGGGTGCGAATCGCACAAGCGCGAGGCAGACGGCCTCGGGCACCGCACCTCACGCCGCCAGCAACTCCGCCAGATGCTCGATGCCGCGCGCGTGCCAGTCGTTCTCGGGCCGGGGTGACACGTCCTTCACATGCGCCGCGCCGAATTCCAGCGGCCGCTCGATGTACGCGGTTTGCAGGCCGCAGGCACGCGCGCCGGCCAGGTCGTCGTGGTGCGCGGCGACGAGCATCACTTCCCGCGGCTCGAGGTCGAATACCTTCGCCACGCCGAGGTAAGTGGCCGGGTCGGGTTTGTAGGCGCGGAACACTTCCGCCGACAAGATGCAGTCCCACGGCAGGCCGGCGCGTTTGGCCATGTTCGTCAGCAGGCCGATGTTGCCGTTGGACAGGGTGCAGATGGTGTAGCTTTGCTTCAGTCGGGTGAGGCCGGCTATCGCGTCGGGCCAGGGGTCGAGGCGGTGCCAGACCTTGTTCAGGTGCGCTCGCTGCGGCTCGTCGAGATGCGCCAGGCCAAAGCGCGGCAGCAGCTCGTTGAGGATCATGCGGTTCAGGTCGTCGATCAGCGTCCAGCCGAGTTCGCCGCTCATCACGCGGCGCATCGCCGGTTGGTAGCCTGCGCGCCAGGCGGTGACGAAGGCGTCGCCATCGACCTGCGGATTGAGCCCGTGCATTTCGCGCACGATGCTGCCGTGCCAGTCGACGACGGTGCCGAAGATGTCGAATGCGAGCACGCGGGGCCGAGGCAGGTGGGTGGACATGGGGAACGCCCTTTCACGTGATCTTCAACGGCAGGCTTCTCAGGCGCTGGCCGGTCAACGCGAAGACGGCGTTAGCCACCGCGGGTGCGATGGGCGGCGTGCCGGGCTCGCCCACGCCTTCGGGGTGCGCCGTGCTGGCGATGATGTCGGTCTCGATCGCCGGGCATTCGGTGATTCGCAGCACCGGGTAGTCGTGGAAGTTGCTCTGCCGCACCTGGCCGTTGTCGATGTGGATCTCGCTGTACAGCGCCGCCGACAGGCCGAAGACGATGCCGCTCTCCATCTGTTGCTTGACCAGATTCGGGTTCACCACTTGGCCGCAGTCGATGACGCACACGACGCGGTGCACACGAATGCCCTTGTCGGCGGAGAGGGACACCTCGGCGACTTGGGCGACGACTGAACCGAACGATTGATGCAGCGCGATGCCGCGCGCGCGTTTCGCACCGTCCAGCGCGGGGTCGAGCGGCTGGCCCCAGCCTGACAGCGCCGCGGCGCGCGTGAGTACGGCCAGGTGGCGCGGGTGTTTCGTGAGCAACGCAGCGCGAAACGTCACCGGGTCTTGCCCTGCCGCCGCCGCCGCTTCGTCGACGAAACTCTCCTTGAAGAAGGCCTGGTGCGAGTGGCCGACGGAGCGCCAGAAGCCGATCGGCACGGGCAGGTCGACGATTGAATGGCCGATGCGCGCGTTCGGCCATTCGTATGGCTGGTCAAACGCGCCTTCGCTCGCCGTCTTGTCCGGCCCGGCCATCGGCAGACCGAACAGGCGCTTGATCACGTTGGGAATGATGGCCTGACCCGCCGAGGTGTTGCGCCACGCGGTCACTTTGCCGGTGGCGTCAAAGCCGGCCGAAAAGCGCGCCACGCACGCCGGGCGATAAAAGTCGTGTGCCATGTCCTGCTCGCGCGACCAGATCGTCTGCACCGGCGCGCCGTTCGCGGCGCGTGCGATTGCCGCGGCCTGGGCGATGAAATCGACGTCCAGGCGCCGCCCGAAGCCGCCGCCGAGCAGTTGCACCTGAACGTCGACGTCCTGCGCATAGATGCCCAGCACCGCGGCCACCGCGTCGCGCGCAAGGCCCGGAACCTGGGTGGACACCCAGACGGTGGCCTTGCCGCCCTTGAACTGCACGGTGCAGTTCATCGGCTCCATCGTCGCGTGCGCCAGGTACGGTGCGCGGTACTCGGCGTGGATCGTCTTCGCCGCGGACTTCAGTGCCGCGGCAACATCGCCGGTGCTGTAGTAGCCAAAGCCGTCGTGGGTGTCGAGCGTCTGCGCCAGCAGGCGGTAGACATCGGCGCTCGACGTTCGCGCGGCCGGGCCATGGTCCCACTCGACGGTCACCTTGGGCAACGCGCGCATCGCCTGGAACAAGGACTCGGCGATCACCGCCACGCCTCCGGTGCCACCGTGATACGCGTCGAACGAGACCAGGTGCTTCACGCCGGCCATCTTGGCGGCGTCCAGGCCGTCAAATCGCACCGCATGGCCACCGAGCGTGGGACACATCATGACGCTGGCGTAGAGCACCCCGGCGGGACGAACGTCGATGCCGAAAATGGCCGTGCCGTCCGTCTTGGATGCCGTCTCGACGCGCGGCACCGGTTGACCAATGAGTTTGAACTGTCTGGCATCCTTCAGCGCCACCTTGGCCGGCAGCGGCTGCCTTGCCGCTGCTTCGGCAAGTTCGCCGAAGCTCGCGCTCCTGCCCGAGGGGAGGTGCAGCAGCTTGCCATCGGCGGCGCTGCACTGCGCGGCCGGCACCTGCCACTGCTGCGCCGCGGCACCGATCAACATCGCGCGCGCCGACGCGCCGGCTTCGCGCATCGGCAGCCACAGGTCCTTGATGCTCGATGAACCGCCGGTCATCATGACGCCGAACTCGCGCATCGCCTTGGCCGTCAGCCAACTTGCCAGTGTCTTGATCGAACCGTCGTTGTCCGGGTGAAACGGCAGGCCGTCGACGAGGGTGGCGATGTTGTTGTAGATCTTGTCGATGGGCGCGGCTTCAATCGTCACGCGCGACCAATCGGCATCCAGCTCCTCGGCAAGCAGCATTGCCAAGCCTGTGAGCACGCCCTGGCCCATCTCCGACTTGCAGACGACGATGCCGACTCTGTCGTCGGCGCCAATCTTGACCCAACCGTTGAGCGCCGCCTGGCCCGCGCGTACGGGAAGCGGCCGCGCTGTCGTCAGCCGCTGGCGTGGCGGCAGCAGCGACCAGCCCACGATCAGCGCACCCGCAGCTGCGGCGCCGCCGAGCAAGATGGTTCTGCGTTTCACCATGGCATCATTCCCGGGTTAGGTCTGGGTTACTGGGTGGGTTGGGGCGGTCGGTGCCGCGGGCGGGCCGCAACTATCGCACCTCTTGAGTAGATCCGGCTCTGCCGGGCTACTCAAACCCCCTCGGGGGCGGACGACGTATGTCGTCGGCCTGGCGGGCCGGGCTGGCCCGGCCCAGGGGGCGCTCAGTTCGGTTCGACAACAGGAGCACAGTCTATGAGAGTGCCGCGTGCAGCACCGTTCGACCGCCCCCGCCGCCTGTTCTTCGCAGTGCTGCTGGGCGCGCTCGGTGCCGGCGCTGCCGCGCAAACGCCTGCACCACCCGCGCCTGAGTCTGTGCCGCAAGCTGCACCTGCAGCTGCGTCGGCGCCCGTGGCGAAACCCGCGGCGCAGCCATGCAGCGACACGCCGTACCGCCAGTTCGATTTCTGGATCGGCCACTGGGACGTCTATCAACCCGACGGCAAGCTGGCCGGTGACAACCTGATCGAGCCCATCCTCGGCGGCTGCGTCCTGCGCGAAACCTGGAACGGGCGTGGGGGTTTCGCTGGAACGAGCCTGAATGCCTATGACCCGATCGACAAGCACTGGCACCAGACCTGGCTCGACAACCAGGGCGGGCGCCTGGACCTTGCCGGCGGCCGGCAAGGCCTGGCGATGGTGCTCGAGTCGAACCACCCGCACCCCGAGAAACCCGGCATGCGCCTGCAGCAGCGCATCATCTGGACGGCCCAGCCCGATGGAACGGTGCGGCAGATCTGGTCGAGTTCGGAAGACGGCGGCACGAGCTGGAGCGTCGTGTTCGATGGCAGGTATGTCCTCAGGCGCTGATGATTGCTCGTCAGCCTCCGGGCAGGGGGTGCGCAGCCGAGGACAATCGTGCGCCTGCCCACCGACCCTTCATGCTGACCCCACCGCTGCGCGTCCTGTCTGTCATCCCGCCGATGACGCAACTGAATACGCCGTACCCCTCCACGGCCTACCTCACCGGCTTCTTGCGCTCGCGCGGTGTGGATGCGGTGCAGGAAGACCTGGCGCTGGCGCTGATTCTGAAGCTGCTGTCGCGCGACGGCCTGTTGGCGGTGCGGGAGTGCATCGCCGCCCTGACCGCGGCGCGGCGCACGCCGCTGGTCGGTGCATTCGACGCGGACTTCGACCGCTATCTGGAGACCATTGATCCGACCGTCGCGTTTCTGCAAGGGCGCGACGCGACGTTGATGCACCGCATCGCCGGTCGCGGCTTCCTGCCCGAAGGGCCGCGCTTCGCCGCGCTCGATGAATACGTCGATCCCAATGGCGGCGATCCGCTGGCCTGGGCGTTTGGCGCGCTGGGCACGCATGACCGGGCGCGCCACATCGCGACGCTTTACCTGAACACCATCGCCGACGTGCTGCGCGATGCGGTGGACCCGCGCTTCGAGTTCGTGCGCTACGGCGAAAAGCTGGCGCAGAGCCAGCCGACTTTCGAGCCGCTGGCCGGCGCGCTGGCGGCGCCTCTGAACCTGGTGGATCGCACGCTGCGCGAGTTGACGCTGGCCGCGCTGGCGCGCCACGCGCCGCGCGTCGTTCTGGTGTCGGTGCCCTTCCCCGGTGCGGTGTACGCGGCGTTTCGCATCGCGCAGGCGATCAAGGCGCACGACCGAAGCATCGTCACCGTGCTCGGTGGCGGCTTCGTCAACACCGAGCTGCGCGAGCTGTCCGAGCCGCGCGTGTTCGACCACTTCGACTTCGTCACGCTCGACGCCGGCGAACGCCCGCTGCTCGCGTTGCTCGACCATGTGGCGGGCAAACGCTCGCGCAGCCGGCTCGTGCGCACGTTCGTGCGCGACGAAGCGAGCCAGCAAGTGCGCTACATCAACCTCGCCGAGCCCGATGTGGCGTTTGCGGAAGCGGGAACACCCACCTGGGACGGCCTGCCTCTGGACGACTATTTGTCGCTGCTCGACATGCTCAACCCGATGCACCGTCTGTGGTCCGACGGGCGCTGGAACAAGCTGACGGTGGCGCTGGGCTGTTACTGGAAGAAGTGCAGCTTTTGCGACGTGAGCCTGGACTACATCTCGAACTACGAGACCACGACTGCCGCGCTGCTGGTCGATCGAATCGACGCCATCGTCAAGGAAACCGGCCAGACCGGGTTTCACTTCGTCGATGAAGCCGCGCCGCCGAAGGCCTTGAATGCGCTCGCGCAAGAGCTGCTTCGGCGCGGCACGACGATCTCCTGGTGGGGCAATATCCGCTTCGAAAAATCGTTCACGCCGCAGCTCTGCCGACTGCTCGCCGACAGCGGCTGCATCGCGATCTCGGGCGGCCTGGAAGTCGCGAGCGACCGCCTGCTCGCGCTGATGAAGAAAGGCGTGACGGTGGACCAGGTGGCGCGCGTCACGCGCGGCTTTGCCGGTGCCGGCGTGCTCGTGCACGCCTACCTGATGTATGGCTTCCCCACGCAGACGGTGCAAGACACAGTCGATGCGTTGGAGCTCGTGCGCCAGTTGTTCGAGGCGGGGTGCATCCAGTCGGGGTTTTTCCATCGCTTTGCCTGCACCGTGCACTCGCCGGTCGGGCGGGATCCGGCGGCGTATGGCGTCACACTCGAGCCGCTGCCGCCGGTGTCGTTCGCAAGGAACGATGTCGGATTCATCGACGCGACCGGTGTCGATCACGACGCACTGGGTGTGGCGCTGAAGAAGGCGCTCTACAACTACATGCACGGCATCGGCCTGGACGAAGACGTTCGCAGGTGGTTCGACATGCCCGTGCCGCGCACCCGCGTCGCGCGCAATCGCATCGAGCGCGCCCTGGCCAGCAGCCCCGCATAATGCCGGCGGCTCCAACTCCCACGCCTCTGGACGCGCATGCCCGAGCTCACGCAACTGGTCTTTTCCGGCGAGGTGCTGGAAGGGTTTGAACGCGCCGACGTGATGCGCGATGTGGGCGCGACGATGGGCTTGGACGAGGCCCACATCCCCAAGCTATTTTCCGGCGTGCGTGTCGTCGTCAAACGCTCGGTCGATCCGATCGAGGCGCAACGCTACGCCGCCAAATTCGCCAAGCTCGGGGCGCGCCTGGAGGTCGAAACGCTCGACGCGCCGAACGCCGCGCCGACCGAGACCGCCGAAGCGTCCACGTCGTGCGTGTCGGCACCGGCCGCGACCATCGAGGCGCCACCCAGCAAGCCGGAGAACGCAGACGAACTCGGCGCCCGGCGTGGCCACGGCTCCGCAACGGCGGCAAGCATCGAGAATGACGAGAATGACTTCGGCAAGTCACCGCGCACCGGGAGGTGGCCGTTCCTGCTGGTGGCGCTGACGGCCTGCGGTGTCGCTGCCGTCCTCAGTGCGTTGTTTGTCATGTCGGCTCGCAAAGACAAGACGGTGGACGCGGCGAACGCAGAGGCGAGTGCAGAAGCGGCACCTGCCACGCCGAGCTCGAGTCCAGGCCCGCCGGCCGGCGCGGCGAGCCCGTTTGCGGCGGGCGCCGATGCGGTCGATGTCGCTGCGGCGCAGACGGCGTTCCGCGGTGACTATGCGCAGGCGCGGGCCCACAAGGCGTTCGCCGTGTCCAGTGGCGGCGCCTGGGGCATGAAGACCGGTGCCGCCTCGCCGCAAGATGCCGTGTCCGGCGCGCTGGCGAATTGCGAAGCGATGCGCAAGCCCGACACTGGGCCGTGCAAGACGATCAATCTGAACGGCCAGGGCTCTCGCGCGCCATGAATTGCGCCGGCTCCGTTGGGGCGGGGCGTGTCTCGCTGATCGTTCCCGTGCTCAATGAGGCGCGAGGCATTGTCTGCGCATTGCAAGGCCTGGCCGAGTTGCGCGCGCAAGGCGTGCAAGTGATCGTGGTGGACGGCGGCAGCAGCGACGCCACGCTGGAGCACTGCAAAGGCCTGGTCGATCTGGTGTTGATCGGCCCGCGCGGCCGCGCGCGGCAGATGAACTTCGGCGCAGAGCGCGCTGCCGGCTCGACCCTGTTGTTCCTGCACGCCGACACGCGCCTGCCGGTTGACGCACTCATGCTGGTGCAGCGCGCGCTGGACGCTGGGCACGACTGGGGCCGCTTTGACGTGAGCATCGAGGGCCGATCGCCGCTGTTCCCGATGATCGCGACGCTGATGAACTGGCGCTCGCGCCTGACCGGCATCGCCACCGGCGACCAGGCGATCTTCGTGCGGCGTGACGTGTTCGAGGCGCTCGGCGGCTTTCCCGATCAGCCGCTGATGGAAGACATTGAACTGTCGAAGCGTCTGCGCCGGCGTGGGCCACCGGCATGCATCGCGCAGCGCGTCGTCACGTCGGGCCGACGCTGGGAGCACCACGGCGTGTGGCGCACGATCGCGCTGATGTGGCGCCTGCGCTTCTTGTATTGGTGTGGCGTGAGCGCCGACCAGCTGGCAAAGGCTTACCGTTGAGCGCCGCGCGTCAACCCTGCCTGATCGTCGTCTTCGCCAAGGCGCCGCTGGCGGGATACGCAAAGAAGCGCCTGATTCCGGCACTCGGTGCGCAGGGCGCCGCCGACCTGGCGCTTCGCATGCTCCGGCACGCAATTCATGAAGCGCTTGTGGCGGGCCTGGGCCCGGTCGAACTGTGCTGCGCGCCGAACGCCGGCCACCCTGCGTTTTCTGCCGCGGCGGATGCGCGGTTGATCCTCACCGACCAGGGCGAAGGCGACCTGGGGCAGCGCATGGCGCGCGCGATCGATCGCGGCCTGGAGCAAAGCGACAAGGTGCTGCTGATCGGCACCGACGCGCCGACGCTGGATGCTGCGGTGTTGCGAAGCGCTGCCGCGGCGCTGGACCGGCACGACGCCGTGTTCGTGCCGGCGCTGGACGGTGGCTATGTGCTCGTCGGGCTGCGCCGCAGCGTCCGGGAAATCTTCGAAGACATGCCATGGAGCACGCCGCTTGTCATGGCGCGCACTCGCGAGCGCCTTGCGCAGCCAGGCGTCGCTGTCAGCCACGTCGAATTGGCGCCGCTGCCCGACGTCGACGAGCCCGCCGACCTGGTGCATCTGCCGCGCGGCTGGGTGTAAGAATTCGCGCGCG
>JANNKM010000220.1:0-4493 GCA_031396305.1 Rhizobacter sp. | reverse complement strand
GTTGATCACGATGCCGCACAAGGTGGTCACCGTGGGGCTGCTCGACGAAGCCACGCCGACGGTGCAGATCGCCGGCTCGTGCAACGCGGTGCGCCGCGCCGCCGATGGCCGCCTGCAGGGCGACATGTTCGACGGCGAAGGTTTTGTTCGCGGGCTGCGAGGCAAGGGCTGCAAACTGCCGGGGGCGAGGGCGCTGGTGGTCGGCTCCGGCGGCGTCGGGTCGGCCATCGCGGCATCGTTGGCCGCTGCCGGCGTGGCCGCGATCGGCACGTTCGATGCCCGCGCCGAATCGGCGCAGGCGCTGGGTGACCGGCTCAAGACGCACTACCGCGGGATCAAGGTCAGTACCGGCAGCAACGACCCGTCGGGCTTCGACGTCGTCGTCAACGCCACGCCGATGGGCATGAACGACGGCGACGAACTGCCGATGGATGTGGAGCGCATCTCGCCCGACGCCTTTGTCGGCGAAGTCGTGATGAAGAGCGAGATGACCGCGTTCCTGACGGCGGTGCACGCGCGCGGCTGCCGCTTCCAGGTCGGCTCGGACATGCTGTTCGAGCAGATCCCGGCCTACCTCGAATTCTTCGGCTTCCCGACGACGACGCCCGAGAACCTGCGCAGCGTCGCCAAGCTGAGCTACTGAACCGCGGCTGGTACTGCGTTTCGCCAATGAGCTTACAAATGAAATCGATGCGTTCGTTCGTCAGGCTAGGCGCAAACCGCAGCCATAGCCGTAGCTATGGCGAGGATTTGCAACGACGCATGGCGGACGAAGGCGCGATTTCATGTAAGCGGTTTGGCGAAACGCAGTACTAGATACCAAGGGAAGGGCCATGCGCCGCTCGATCGCCACCGTCTGCCTGTCGGGCATGCTTCGCGAGAAGCTCGAGGCGATCGCGGCCGCGCGCTTCGACGGCGTCGAGATCTTCGAGAACGACCTGCTGCAGTTCTCCGGCAAGCCGCGCGAGGTGCGCAAGCTCGCCGCCGACCTCGGGCTGGCGATCGACATGTTCCAGCCGTTCCGCGATTTCGACGCCGCGACGCCTGCCCAACTGGCGCGCAGCTTGGAGCGCGCGGAGCGCAAGTTCGATCTGATGGCGGAGCTCGGCACGCAGTTGATCCTGGTCTGCTCGAACGTACAGCCCGACGCACCAGGTGATGTCGGCATGCTCGCCGAACAATTTCACCAACTGGCGGAGCGCGCGGGCCAGCGCGGCATGCGCGTCGCCTTTGAGGCGCTGGCCTGGGGCAGCCGGGTCAAGCTGTTCTCGCAGGTCTGGGCAGTGGTGCAAAAGGTCAACCACCCGCATCTCGGCCTGTGCCTGGACAGCTTTCACACCCTGTCGCTGCGCGACGATCCGAAGCCGATCGCGCAACTGCCGGGCGAGAAGATTTTCTACGTGCAACTCGCCGACGCGCCATGGGTCAACACCGACGTGCTCACGCACAGCCGGCACTACCGCTGCTTCCCGGGCCAGGGTGATTTCGACGTCACCGGCTTCATGCGCGCGGTACTCGATGCCGGCTACACCGGCACCATCTCGCTGGAAATCTTCAACGACGAGTTCCGCTCCACGCCGGCGCGCGCGAATGCCGTCGACGCGATGCGCTCGCTGCTCTGGCTCGAGGAGCAGGTGCGCTTGACGAAACCCGCCGGCGAACGCTTCCGCGTGCCGCTGTTCGACCCTCCGCCGCCGCCGCGGCTGAGCGGTTGGACCTTCATCGAATTCGCGGTCGATCCGGCAACCGCCACGCGCCTTGCGGCGCTGCTGGGTCAGTTGGGGTTCGCCCGCATCGGCCGGCACCGGTCGAAGGATGTTGATCTGTACGGCCTGGGCGAGGTGCGCATCGTGCTGAACCTCGAGCAAGACTCGTTCGCGCGCAGCCATTTCGATGTGCACGGCACCTCGGCCTGCGCGTTGGCCCTGACTGCCGCCGATCCCGCGGCGGCGCTGGCGCGCGCCGAGGCCCTGGGCTGCATGCGCTTAAGCGGCCAGGTCGGCGCCGGCGAACTCGACATTCCGGCGGTCAGCGCACCCGACGGCAGCCTGCTGTACTTCTGCGGCCCGCCGCAGGGCGGGCGCCATGCCTTTGAAGCGGACTTCGTCGTCGACACCGATTCCCTGCGTGACATGCCGGCCGCCGGTGCTGCGCGCATCGACCACATCGTGCAGGCGGCGCCGGGCGGACAGGTCGAACCCTGGGTGCTGTTCCAGCGCGCCGTGCTCGGCCTGCTGCCGCAACGCCATACCGTGCTGCACGATCCCTACGGCGTGATCCGCAGCCGCGAGATCGAGTCGGCCGACAAGCGCGTACGCTATTCGCTGATGGTCTCCGAGCGCGACAACACCGTCGTCTCGCGCTCGGTGTCGCGCTACGGCGGTGCCGGCGTGCAGCAAGTGGCGATTTCGGTCGAGAACCTGATCGACGTGGTGGCGCAGTTGCGCCGTCGCGGTGCGCCGATGCTGCCCGTGCCCGACAACTACTACGACGACCTGGCCGCCAAATACGATCTGGAGCCCGAGTTCCTCGAAGGCCTGCGCGCGAGCGGCGTGCTCTACGAACGCGGGCCGCAAGGCGAGTTCCTGCACGCCTACGCGGCGCCGTTCGAAGACCGCTTCGAGTTCGAATTCGTCGAGCGCCGCGGCGGCTACGAGCTGTACGGTTCGACCAATTCGCCGGTGCGTCTGGCGGCTCTGGCGCAATGGCGCGCGGCGCAAGAGCATGAGGCCGGCGCGCGATGACGGCTGGGTCGAATCGCGCCGCCGCGCTGCACCGCATCGTCATCGTCGGTGGCGGCGCGGGTGGGCTCGAACTGGCCACGCGTCTGGGCGACACGCTCGGGGCGCACGGCAAGTGCGAAGTCATGCTGATCGACAAGAAGCGCACCCATGTCTGGAAGCCCAAGCTGCACGAAATCGCCGCCGGCAGCATGGACATCAGCGCCCACGAGGTGCCCTACATGGCGCAATCGCACTGGCACCACTTCCAGTACCGGGTCGGCGAGGTGCTCGGCCTGGACCGCGAGCGCCGCGAGGTGCATGTCGCCCCGTATCTCGATGACGAAGGCCAGCCGGTGACGCCGCAGCGCGTGTTCCGCTACGACACGCTGGTGATGGCCGTCGGCAGCCTCAGCAACGACTTCGGCACGCCCGGTGTGCGCGAACACGCGATGCGGCTGGAGAGCGCCGCCGATGCGCAGCGCTTCCACGCCCGCATGGTCAACGCCTGCGTCCGGGCCAACGCCCAGGAAGCGCCGCTGCGCCCCGAGCAGTTGAAGGTGGCGATCATCGGCGCCGGGGCGACCGGCGTCGAACTCGCCGCCGAGTTGCACCGCACCACGCGCGAGGTTGTGGCTTACGGCCTGCAGCGGGTGAATGCCGACAAGGACTTGAAGGTCATCGTGATCGAGGCTGCGGCGCGCATATTGCCTTCCCTGCCGGAGCGGCTGTCGGAGGCGAGTGAGGAATTGTTGCGCGGGCTCGGCGTCGAGGTGCACACGAATGCGAAGGTGGCCGAGGTGCTGCCCGGTGGCGTGAAGCTCGTCGATGGCCGCCTGTTGCCCGCCGAACTGGTGGTCTGGGCGGCCGGTGTCAAGGCGGCCGATTTCCTCGCGAATCTGGCGGGCTTGGAGACGAATCGCATCAACCAGCTCGTGGTTCGCCCGACCTTGCAGACCAGCCGCGACGACAACGTCTTCGCCATCGGCGACTGCGCTGCCTGTCCCTGGCCGCAGGCGAAGCGCGGCAAGGGCGCGTCGGCTGGGGAATCCGGACAAGCCGCGTGGGTACCGCCGCGCGCGCAGGCCGCGCATCAGCAGGCCTCGCACATGATCGGCCAGATGAAGCGGCGCCTGGCCGGCCCGGAACTGCGCGACTACCACTACCGCGACTTTGGTTCGCTGGTGTCGCTGGGCGAATACAGCACGGTCGGCAACATGATGGGTGGGCTGATCGGTGGCAGCTTGATGATCGAAGGCCTGTTCGCGCGCCTGATGTACGTCTCGCTCTACAAGATGCACGAACTCGCGCTGCACGGCTTTGTGAAGGTGACGCTCGACACGCTGGCGCGGCTCCTCGTGCGGCGCACCGAGCCGCACGTCAAGCTGCATTGACTTTGTAGAAGGATCGGCATGGACTCCCTCTTGCTGGCACGCATGCAGTTCGCTGCCAACATCAGCTTCCACATCCTGTTCCCGACGATCAGCATCGCGCTGTGTTGGGTGCTGCTGTTTTTTCGCTGGCGCTGGCTGACGACGCATGACGGCGCCTGGCTCGGTGCTTACCGCTTCTGGACCAAGGTGTTCGCGCTGACCTTTGCGCTCGGCGTGGTGTCGGGCATCACGATGAGCTTTCAGTTCGGCACCAACTGGCCCGGTTTCATGGAACGCGTGGGCAACATCGCCGGCCCGCTGCTGGGTTATGAAGTGCTGACCGCCTTTTTTCTGGAAGCCACTTTCCTGGGCGTGATGTTGTTCGGCCACGGCCGCGTCA
>JANNKM010000195.1:0-3797 GCA_031396305.1 Rhizobacter sp. | reverse complement strand
GCGCCCATCACCGCGATCTCGGCGTTCGGCCAGGCAAAGTTGACGTCGCCGCGCAGGTGCTTGGAACTCATCACGTCGTAGGCACCGCCGTACGCCTTGCGCGTGATCACGGTCACCTTGGGCACGGTGCATTCGGCGTAGGCGTATAGCAGCTTCGCGCCGTGTTTGATGATGCCGCCGTACTCTTGGCTCGTTCCCGGCATGAAGCCGGGAACATCGACGAAAGTGATCACGGGAATGTTGAACGCGTCGCAAAAGCGCACGAATCGCGCCGCCTTGATCGCGCTGCGGATGTCCAGACACCCCGCCAGTACCAGGGGCTGATTCGCGACGATGCCGACACTCGCACCTTGCATGCGCGCAAAGCCGATGACGATGTTCTTTGCATAGTCGGGCTGGAGTTCAAAGAAGTCGCCGTCGTCAACGCACTTGACGATCAACTCCTTCATGTCGTACGGTTTGTTCGGGTTGTCGGGAATGAGTGTGTCGAGCGACATGTCGAGCCGCTCGGCCGGGTCGTCGCCACGGCGCACCGGCGCCTTGTCGCGGTTGTTCAGCGGCAGATAGTTGAAGAGGCGCCGCAGCATCAGCAGCGCATCGACATCGTTCTCGAACGCGAGGTCGGCGACGCCGCTCTTGGTGGTGTGGGTGACGGCGCCCCCCAGGTCTTCGGCGCTCACCTCTTCGTGCGTCACCGTCTTCACGACTTCCGGGCCGGTGACGAACATGTAGGAGCTGTCCTTGACCATGAAGATGAAATCCGTCATGGCCGGCGAATACACCGCGCCGCCGGCGCACGGGCCCATCACCATGCTGATCTGCGGCACGACACCGGAAGCCATCACGTTGCGCTGGAACACTTCGGCGTAACCACCGAGCGACGCCACGCCTTCCTGGATTCGCGCGCCGCCCGAGTCATTCAGGCCGATGACGGGGGCGCCAACTTTCATGGCCTGGTCCATCACCTTGCAAATTTTCTCGGCGTGCGCTTCCGACAGCGCTCCGCCGAACACGGTGAAGTCCTGGCTGAACACGAAGACGAGGCGCCCGTTGATCGTGCCGTAGCCCGTGACGACGCCGTCGCCGGGGATCTTCTGCTGCTCCATGCCGAAGTCGGCGCAGCGGTGCTCGACGAACATGTCCCACTCTTCGAACGATCCCTCGTCGAGCAGCAGTTCCAGGCGCTCGCGCGCCGTCAACTTGCCCTTGCCGTGTTGCGCGGCGATGCGTTTTTCGCCGCCGCCCAGGCGCGCCTTGGCGCGTTTGGCTTCCAACTGCTGGATGATGTCGTGCATAAGCTGATCGGTCTCCTCAGGGTCTCGTTGTCTGGTACAGGTCGAGCAGCGCGCGGGCTGCCGTCGACGGTGCGACGCGTTTCGCGCTGACGTCGCTCAGCGTTTGCGGCAGCGCGCTTGCCACCGCCGGATGCTCGTTGAATGCGGCTTGCAGGCGTGCATGCACGATGTCCCACATCCACGCCCGGGCCTGGTCGCGGCGCCGCGTGGCGAATTCGCCGCTGGCTTCGCGCCGCGAGCGGAAGTCCCGGGCCGCGTCCCACACGGCGGCAACGCCATCGCCGCGCAAGGCGCTGACCTGCATCACCTGCGTGTGCGTCGCGCCGGTGATCTGCGCTTGTGCGCGCATCGCCGCCGCAGGGTCGAGGTCCGCCTTGTTGATGAGCACCAGATCGGCCAGTTCCATCACACCTTTCTTGATGGCCTGAAGGTCATCGCCGGCGTTGGGCAATTGCAGCAGGATGAACATGTCGGTCATGCTCGCCACCGCCGCTTCGCTTTGGCCCACGCCGACGGTTTCGACGATGCCGACGTCGTAGCCCGCCGCCTCGCACACCAGCATCGCTTCGCGCGTCTTTTCCGCCACGCCGCCGAGCGTGCCCGAGGCCGGGCTCGGGCGGATGTAGGCCGCGTCATTCACCGACAGGCGCTCCATGCGGGTCTTGTCGCCGAGGATCGAGCCGCCCGACACGCTTGACGACGGGTCCACGGCGAGGACCGCGACGCGCTGGCCCAGGGCGATCAAGTGCAAGCCCAGCGCCTCGATGAAGGTCGACTTGCCCACGCCGGGGACGCCGGAAATTCCCAGGCGCAGCGACTGGCCCGTGAAAGGCAGCATGGCGTTAAGCAGCGCATCGGCGCGGCCACGGTGGTCGACGCGAGTCGATTCCAACAAGGTGATGGTCTTGGCCAGGGCGCGACGTTCGCCGCGGCGTACGGCGTCGAACAAGGCCGGATCGGGTGGCGTCACGTCACGCCTTGGCCAGGTTTGCCTTGATCTGTTCGAGCACGTCTTTTGCACTCGCCGGTATCGGCGTTCCAGGACCGTAGATCCCCTTCACGCCAGCATCAAAGAGAAATTCATAGTCCTGGCGCGGGATCACGCCGCCGACGAAGACGATGATCTCGCTCGCGCCCTGGGCGCGCAGGCTGTCCACGATGGCCGGCACGAGCGTCTTGTGGCCAGCAGCGAGAGTGCTCACGCCCACCGCATGCACGTCGTTCTCGATTGCCTGGCGCGCGCATTCTTCCGGCGTCTGAAACAGAGGGCCGATGTCGACGTCGAAACCCAGGTCGGCAAATGCCGAGGCCACGACCTTGGCGCCGCGGTCGGGGCCGTCCTGGCCGAGCTTGGCGATCAGCACGCGCGGCCGGCGCCCCTGCTGTTTCGCGAAGTCGGCGATTTCGCCCTTGAGATTGTCCCAACCCTGCGCACTGTCATAGGCTGCTGCATACACACCGGTCACCTTTTGCGTATCGGCGCGATGCCGCCCCCAGGCTTTCTCCAATGCGTCGGACACCTCGCCCACCGTGGCGCGCAGGCGCATCGCCTGAATCGCCAGATGCAGCAGGTTGCCGCCGCCTTCTCCCACCGCACCGTCGCCTCGCGCGCAGGCCGTCAGCGCGTCCAGCGCAGCACCCACTGCGTTGGCGTCGCGCCCGGCGCGCACGGCGCGCAGCCGCTCGATCTGGCTGTCGCGCACAGCGTGATTGTCGACTTCGCGAAAGTCGATGGCGTCTTCCTGGGCAAGTCTGTATTTGTTGACGCCGACAATCACGTCCTGGCCCGAGTCGATGCGCGCCTGCTTCTGCGCCGCGCTCGCCTCGATCTTCAACTTGGCCCAGCCGCTGTCGACGCACCGAACCATCCCGCCCTGGGCGTCCACCTCCTCGATGATCGACCAGGCCTTGTCGGCCATGTCCTGCGTCAGCTTTTCCATCATGTAGCTGCCGGCCCAGGGATCGACGACGCCCGTGATATGCGTCTCTTCCTGAATGATGAGCTGCGTATTGCGCGCGATCCGAGCGCTGAATTCGCTAGGCAAGGCAATCGCTTCGTCCAGCGCATTCGTGTGCAGACTTTGCGTGCCGCCGAACACGGCCGCCATGGCTTCTATCGTCGTGCGCACCACGTTGTTGTACGGGTCCTGTTCGGTGAGGCTCCAGCCGGACGTCTGGCAATGCGTGCGCAGCATCTGGCTCTTGGGGTTCTTCGCACCCAGCGCGCTCATGATTCGCCACCACAGCAGGCGGGCAGCGCGCATCTTCGCAACTTCGAGATAGAAGTTCATTCCTATCGCCCAGAAGAAGCTCAGGCGCGGTGCGAAGTCATCGACATCCAGCCCCTTGGCCAGGGCGGTCTTCACATACTCCTTGCCGTCGGCCAGCGTGAAGGCGAGTTCCAGCGCCTGGTTCGCGCCGGCCTCCTGCATGTGATAGCCCGAGATGGAAATGGAATTGAAACGCGGCATTCGCCGCGATGTGTAGTCGATGATGTCGCCG
>JANNKM010000165.1:0-9172 GCA_031396305.1 Rhizobacter sp. | reverse complement strand
TCGAGCGTGCCGTTGCCGCACAGAATGTTCTCTGCACCGGGCTGCCCGTTGCACTCGAAATTGCCCGTCGGGTAAGTGGTGTTCATTCCGCCGTTGCCGTACACGGTCAGCCCCAGCGACATGTTGCTGCCGAGCATCAGGTTGTAGCCGAACTCGGGAATGAAGAAGCGCTCCTTGTCGCTCTCGACTTTGCCGTTCATCCCGCCGAAGACGCCGGTGGCGCCCGTGCGCTGGGCATCGCGCTTGGGCATGAATGCATCCAGGCCGATGTCCCAGCGCGACCCGGCAAACGCCATGCCCGCCGGATTGGTGGCGCCACCCAGGCTGTCTTGCGCCATGCCCATCGACGCGCCGCCCATGCCCTTGGCCTTCATGCCATAGCCGTGTGGGAAGTAGCCATTCGTCGCCAGCGCCGGACCGGCGATGCAGGCGGCCGCGATTGCTGCGAGGCGAAACAGAGTTTGTGAGCGCTTCATCGGTTGTCTCCAGGTGATGGCCCGTCGGCCGGTGTTTGATCTCGTGGAATCAATGGATTAGGCGCAACCGGTGCGGACCGTGTCTATTACCGGGACGGGGGGTGATGGCTACGCCATTTGTCTACGCCATTTGGGGGATGCGCCGCAGTGCGCAAGGCTCGGCGCGGATGGGCATCCGGGAGAGTGCCGATGGCGCGAGCCCGGGATCCGGGATTCAATGCGGACTGTTGACCGCTTGGCAATCAAAGGCGCGCATGCTGCGCACGACCATGAGCACGTCCGGAATGAATGCCGAGCCCCGAGCGCCAGCACCCGAGTTGTTCGAGCGCCTGACGGCTGACCTGGCGGTGGGCGCTGAACTGCGCGCCTTGCTGGCGCGACTCCTTGCCCAAGAGCGCGAGGGCGTTCGCGCGAGTGCGCTCGCACAGCAGCAGACGATGGCGGCCGAGATCCATGATTCTGTGGCGCAGACCTTGGCCTACGTCAAGATGCGCATGCCGCTGCTGCAAGCCGCGATCACCGGGCACGACGAAGCGCAGGCGCTCAAGTACTGCGCCGACGTGCGCCAGGCCGTCAGCGGCGCGCACACGAATTTGCGCGGCATCCTCGGGCAATTGCGCGCGCCGATGGACCCGCGCGGGTTAAAGTTCGCACTGAGTACGAGCATCGGGGCGTTTCGCGAATCGACGCAGGTCGATTTGACGTTTGACGATCGCGCGCCGGGGTTGCAGCTCTCCGCCCAACAGGAGTCGCAGGTGTTTCGCATCGTTCAGGAAGCGCTCGCCAACATCGCCAAACACGCCGGGGCGAAGCATGCGTGGCTCGGCATCGAGGCGAGCGACGGTCGGGTGAACGTGGTCATCGAGGACGACGGCGCGGGCCTGCCGGCGGCAGCGCTGCAGGGCGCGCCGTCGCACTTCGGTCTGGAGATCATGCACCAGCGCGCCGCCCGCCTGGGTGGTGGAATCGAGTTCGCCGCGCGCGGCGACGGCGGCACGCGGGTGCGGCTCCAATTTCCAGTGGTCGAGCCAGGCAAGGCGCGATGAATACCGAGACGCGGCTGCGCGTGGTGCTGGTCGACGACCACGCGCTGTGTCGGAACGGCTTGACCGACCTGCTGCATCACCGTGGCAACGTTCACGTGGTCGCAGCGCTGGGTGATCCGGAACTGGTGGCGGCAACGCTGCGCGAGCACCAGCCCGATCTGCTGGTGCTCGACCTGCGCATGCCAACGACCGATGGCCTGACGCTGCTGCGGCGCCTGCGCGCCGAAGGCTGCACCACGCCGGCATTGATCCTGACGATGAGCGACTCGGAAGCCGACCTCGGCGCGGCGCTGCGCGCGGGGGTGCGCGGCTACCTGCTCAAGGACATGGAGCCCGAAGACGTGATCGCGTCGATCGAGCGCGCGGCGCGCGGCGAACTCGCCGTGGCGCCGGCGATGACGGCCAAGCTGTCGCACATGCTGCAATCGGGCGGCAAGGGCAGCGACCGCAAGGGCCTGCTCGATTCGCTGACCGAGCGCGAACGCCAGATCCTCGACCACCTCGCGCGCGGCGAAAGCAACAAGGCGATCGCACGCACGCTGGACATCAGCCACGACACGGTGAAGCTGCACGTGCGCCACATCCTGTCGAAACTGAACCTGAGTTCACGCGTCGAGGCGGCGGTGCTGGCGGTGGAGGCGCGCGCTTCGGGCGAACGTTGAAGCCGTCGCGCAAGCGCATTGCCCGCCCAGGAGCGCAGCGTTGTCCATCGACCTCGACCACCTGTTGATTCCGGTACGCGACCGGGTCGCCTCGGCGCGGCTGCTCGCGACGCTGCTGGGCGTTGCCTGGGCTGAATCGGGAATCGGGCCGTTTTCTCCGGTGTACGTCAACGACGCTCTGACGCTTGACTTCGACCAGGCCGACTCGCCGTATCCCGTCCAGCACTACTGCTTTCGCGTCAGCGAGCCGGAGTTCGACGCGATCCTTGGGCGCATCAGGGCCGCGGGCATCGAGTACCGCAGCGCGGTGCACGGCCCGATGGACATGCAGGTCGATACGCAGCATGGCGGGCGCATCGTCTACTGGAACGAGCCCGACTGCCACCAATGGGAAATGCTGACGGTGAGCTATGCACGCCCTTGATCGGTCGCGAATCAGAGGCCGGTGGCACGCAAGCCATCGCCTGGGGCGTGCAGCGTGGTAGGCCGGAGAAACGGAGATGGGCTCAGCGGATCGCCTTGTCGAAGTTTTCGGCGCGATCGAGTCCGCGGGCCCTGTCGACGCCGTTGGCACCACGCAGAATCGTGCCTTGAAGGTCGGCTTCGGCGAAGTCGGCATCGGTGACATCGGCGCCGCTCAGGTCCGCACCGGCGAGCTTGGCGCGGAACAACGTCGCGCCGCGCAGGTTGCTGTTCATCAGGTTCGCAAAACTCATCAGAGAGCGATTCAGGTCGGCGCCTGCGAAGTTCGCGCCCGACAGATTGGCGTTCGACAGGTCGGTGCGCATCTGCCCCATGCCCTGGTTTTTGATGTTGACGCCGATGCGCGCGTCGCGCAAGTCGGCCCCGGACAGGTCGGCACCGGGCAGGTCGGCGATCATCTTCACGCCGGTCATCTTCGCCCCGCGGAAGATCGGCATCTTCTTCACGGCCCCACCCAGCACGACGACGGAGAGCAGGCTCGCGCCCGTCAGGTCGGCGCCGCTGAAATCCGCGCCCATCAGCCATGCGCCGTTCAGGTTCACCGAGCGCAGGTCGCTGCCCTTGAAATTGCAGTTCACGAGCTTGCTGGCAAACAGGCTCGCGCCGGCCAACTTGGCGTGTTGAAAGTCGAGCCCGCTGAGGTCGAGATCGGAAAGGTCTTTGCCGGCCAGATCAGCCGGCGCTGCCGCCGAAGCATCCTTGAGCCGGTGCCGGAGTTGTTCAGCCGTCAACTCGGCCGCGAAGGGTGCGGCAGCGGCCGATGCCAGCCACGCGGCGCAGAACATCGATTGCACGAAGCGGTGTCGCATGATGACTCCCTGCCGATCCATTGAAGTTCGTTCGCGCTGCGCCGGGAAGTATGCGGCTGCGGCCGAAGCGTCGGCTTTTCTACGCGCGGGGCACGTGCACGAGGCGCGCCGGCGTCTGCGCTGCGGCGGATGCGGTGCAGACGATGCCGGCAACGAGAGCGCCGATGGCGACTGGATTTAGCTTCAGGTTCACGATCATGGTTCAGGCTGCCACGGTGTGCAAGGGGGCCGCAGCGGGCGCCGCGGCAGCATGGGCAACGAACCACGCGAGTTGTTTGCGCAGGCGCACCACTTCGCCGACGATCGTCAGGCACGGCGACGTGAGGTGTTCGCGCGCCACGGCGTCGGGCAGCGTGGCCAGCGTCGCGCAGACGACGCGCTGCGTCGCGAGGGTGCCATTGGCCACTACGGCGGCGGGCCAATCGGCCCTCAAACCGTGCGCGATGAGCTGCCTGCAGATGACGGGCAGGCTCGTCAGGCCCATGTAGATCACGACGGTCTGGCGTGGCCGCGCCAGCGCCGGCCAGTCGAGGTCGCAGGTGCCGTCCTTGAGGTGGCCGGTGACGAAGGTGCAGCTTTGCGCGTGGTCGCGGTGCGTCAGCGGGATCCCGGCGTACGCGGCGACGCCGCACGCGGCCGTGACGCCCGGCACCACTTCGAAGGGCACGCACTCATCGGCCAGCGCCTGAAGTTCTTCGCCGCCGCGGCCGAAGATGAACGGATCGCCGCCCTTGAGCCGCACGACGTTGCGGCCGGCGCGCGCCAGCCGCACGAGCAAGGCGTTGATGTCGGCCTGCGCCATGCTGTGCCGGCAGCGCTCTTTGCCGACGTAAATGCGTTCGGTCTGCGCGCCGATGAGCGCCAGCACACCCGTGCCGATCAGGTGGTCATAGACCACCACGTCGGCTTGCGCCAGCAGGCGCGCCGCGCGCAGCGTCAGCAGGTCGGGGTCACCCGGGCCGGCACCGACGAGCCAGACCCGGCCTGACTTGGCAAGCCCGCTGGCAAGCCCGGCGGCGCGCCCAACGGCGAGCATCTGGTTCACATCGACGAAGCAGTCCATCGCGACGCCCAGGCTCAATTGCGGCTGCCGCAGCCACCCGTGGAACACCCGCCGTTGCCGCAGCCGCCGCCGCTGGCCTTGGGCGCGGCCGTTGCGCAGCCTGACGCCGCGCGCGCTGGCTCGGTCGGCGGGATGAAGATGAAATCATGGCGTCCGGGTTCGATTTCAACGAAGTCGAGCACCGTTTCTTCCAACAGCGGCAGGCTCGGCGAGGCGACAATCACTTTCAGGCCGCCGAACTCGGCGGGCTCGTCGTCGTCGCGCTCTTCGTCAAAGCCCATGCCGTACTCGATCGAGCCGTCCGCGATCTGGCGCGCGGCAACGCGCAGTGCCATGCCTGCGGCGTTGCTGCGCGCTGCGGCGGCGAGTATTTCCTGGGCTGCGCAAGGGGTGAGGGTCAGCATCGATTTCTCCTTGAGAGTCGTGAAGTCAGGGGCTCAGCGTGGCGCTGGCGTGCGCTGGAGCGGTGCGCCGGGTACGCGCCTGCGCGCGCACAAAGGCAACGAAGCGCGGCGCCCACAGCGAGCCGGCGCTGCTGCGCAAGTGGGCGTAAGAGGCGAGCAAGTTGTGGACCAGCACACCGTCTTGCGTGCCGTCAATGCCGTGACCGCGCTCGACGCGGTAGGCAAAGGGCAGGGTGGGGTCGAGGTTTTCGAGGCTCGAATGGTGGAACTCGTGGCCGCGCAGTGGCGTGCGGCGGCCGGCGTCTCGGCTCGGGGCCCAGGGCATATCGGCCGTCTCGACAAGCTGTACATAACCGCGCCCCACCGGGCGCGGGTGCATCACCGTGTCGCCGGGAATCGCGCCCACCATCTGTGCGGTGCGGCCCTGCCAGGTGATGCTGCGCGACAGATACATCAGCCCGCCGCATTCGGCGTAGGTGGGCAATCCAGCCTCGATGGCGGCACGCAATGCGCCGCGCATGGCCACGTTGGCCTCGAGTTCGGCCATGCACGCTTCGGGGAAGCCGCCACCGATGAACAGGCCGTCCACGGCGGGCAGATGTGGGTCGTGCAGGGTGTCGATCGGCACCAGTTCCGCGCCCGCTGCCTCGAGGGCTGCAAGATCGTCGGCGTAGTAGAAACCGAAGGCGCGGTCGCGCGCGACGGCGATGCGCACGGCAGGCAAGGTGGAAGCGCGCGCGCGCGCGGCAGTGGGTGCCAGGCTCGCAGGAGAGTGGAAGTCGAGCGCACCGGCCGTGGCCGCGAGTGCGAGCACGCGCGCGAGATCCACCTGTGCCGCGATCACGTTGCCGAATTCGCGAACCCGCGCGTGCGCGTCGCCGACTTCAGCGCAGGGCATCAGGCCGAGGTGGCGCTCCAACACTGCCAGGCGTGGATCTTCGGCCACGGCGCCGAGCACGGGAACGCTGGTGTAGTGTTCGATCACGGCGCGCAGCTTGGCTTCGTGGCGCGAGCCGCCCACGCGGTTCAGGATCACACCGCCGATGCGGATGTTCCGATCAAACGCCTGATATCCCAGGATCAGCGGCGCGATGCCGCGCGTCATGCCGCGTGCGTCAAGAACCAGCAGCACCGGCAGATCGAACCTTTGCGCAAGCGCGGCGTTGCTGTTGCTGCCGTCCAGCGCCAGGCCGTCGTACAGGCCCTTGTTGCCTTCGACGAGGGCCAGATCGGCGCCGCGCAGCGCGCTCGTGAAACAGCGCTCGAGCGCCGCGTCGTCCATCAGGTAAGCGTCGAGGTTGAAGCACGGGCGCTGCGCGGCCAGCGCGAGCCACATCGGGTCGATGTAGTCGGGCCCTTTCTTGAACGGCTGGACGCGCTTGCCCTGCGCAGTGAGCGCGGCACACAGACCGAGAGTGACGGTGGTCTTGCCTGAACTCTTGTGGGCGGCGGAGATCATGAGGCGGTTCATGGCAGCGCCCGCACGGCCGCCCGAAGGGCGCTGAGCGCCCCCTTGGGGGGCCGTGAACGAAGTGAGCGTGGGGGGCATATCTAAGCCTTCCCCACAGCATCGCGCGGCATGAAGTCGAGCGCGCGCACTCCGGCGAGCGTGACCACGAAGGCCGCTGCCAGGCCGCCCACGCCGAGCAGGAACTCCGGCAGCGACGGCGCGTACGTGGCGACCGCACCGTCGCCAAAACTGCTGCGTTCGACGAAGCCGGGGAAAATTTCCATCGGGAACGCCTGGCCGCCGATGATGAAGACGAACAGCCAGGCGAATGCGCCAAGCGCGACGAGCAGCGACGCCGCGAGCGTGCAGCGCGCGCTGGCGAGTTTCGGGTGGAACAGCAGCAGCAGCGGCAGCAGCGACCCGGCGAGCACGAAGCCGGCCCAGAACAGCCACGCATACACCGCGCCGCCTTGGGCGCCGAGCAGGATGAAGGCTTCGAAGGTTTGCTGGCGCGCGAAGTACACCGCATTCAGGTGCTGCATTGCCACCATGTACAGCGACGCCAGAACGAAGATGCCCAGCAGCCGGGCCATGCGGCGTTCGATGTCCGGCGCGAGCTTCTGGCCGTTCCAGGCGTAGAGCGCAGCCTGCGCAAGCAGAAAGACCGCGAGTCCCCAGCCGAGCGACAGCACGATGAACAGCGGCGCCAGCAGTGCCGACTGGTACGCCGGCCGCGCGACAAGAAAACCGAAGATCGAACCCGTGCCGGTGGTCAGCGCAAAGCGCCAGACAAACGCGAGCATGCCGACCGGTTTGGACCAGGCGTTGTGCCGGTGCTCGAACAGCGTCCACAGATAGACGACGACGATTCCTGCCATGCCCGAATACAGGAACACGTTCAACGCGAACACTGAAGTGAAGTTGTAGTGCGTCGCCGCGATGAGCACGCGGTCCGGCCGGCCCAGGTCGAGCATCAGCACCAACAAGCCCCCGCCAAGCAGCGCCAGGCACAGCAGGCCCGACAGCGCGGCGCGCGGTTTGTAGGCGGCCTGGCCGAACACCGAGCCGAGCGAAGCCACATTCAACACGCCCGACGCAGCGACGATCATGAAGATCGCGAAGACATGCGGCAGGCCCCACACGACGTGGTTGTTCATGCCGGTGACTGCATGGCCGTTTACGTCCATGTAATGCGCTGCCGCCACGCCAATCGCGAGCAGTGCACCGCCCAGGCCGAGCAGCGCCCAGAAGCTGCGCGCCTGCAGAGTCGGGTTTGCGCTGAGCGTCATGTCGGCCCCCGATAGCGAACGCCAGGGTCGAGCTTCAGGTCGGCGCGCAATTGCACGGTGGGCAAAGTGCGAATCAGGCGCGACACCTCGCTTTGCGTGTCGTTCAGGTCGCCGAACACGATGGCGCCGTGGCCGGCCTGCGAACATGCTTCGGCACAGGCAGTGGTCGGGTTGCCTGCGTCGAGCCGGTGCACGCACAGCGTGCAGCCCTCGACGCAGCCCTTGCCGCGCGGCACGTCGGGCTTCTGATCGGTGACTTCTTCGTGCACGAACGAGCGCGCCTTGTACGGACACGCGAGCACGCAGTAGCGGCAGCCGATGCAGCTGTGCCGGTCGACGAGCACGATGCCGTCGGCGCGCTTGAACGACGCGCCGGTCGGGCAGACGTCGACGCACGGCGGGTCGGCGCAGTGCTGGCACATCACCGGCGGCGACGCGCTGCGCCCGGTCTTGACTTCCTTGAGGTCGACCTTGCGTATCCACTGCACGTCGGTGGGCAGCGTGCCGCCCGACAGGCCGTTCTCGGTGTTGCACGCGGTGACGCAGTCGGTGCAGCCGCTCGCGCACTTGTTGGTGTCGATCAACATTCCCCAGCGCACGCCGGGGTTTGCGCCGCTGCTCGGTTGCGCTGCGTTCGCGATGTCGATCAGCCGGATTCCCGGCGCAAGCGCCGCGCCGCCCAAACCCACGGCGGCGATGCCGAGAAAGCCGCGCCGGGTGGACGACGTGTTGGCGTCGCGCTTGTTCGGTTCGCTCATGTCGGCCTCGTCTCCCTCACCCTCTCCCGCTTGCGGGAGAGCAACTGTCATCCCGGCGAAAGTGCCACCCCGTGCTCGACACCGGGCCGGGATCCAGCGCGGTCGAGTGCGGCAAAGGTGGATCCCGGCTTGCGCCGGGATGACATAGGGTTGGGGTGAGGGCGCGCGCGGGGAGCGCCGCCGGCTTGGCAGCGGGTTTGGCTGTATGGCACTCGAAGCAATCGATCTTCACCGCCGTGTAGCTGTGGCACGAGACGCAGAAGTTGGTCTCGGCTTTCGCCACGCTGCCGGTCTTGACACTGGCGTGGCAGGCGATGCACTCCTTGAGGCTGTTCTTTGCGCCCCGGATGCCCCCGAACACGGTGTCGTCACGCTGGTGCTTGAGCAAGTCCATGTGGTTGCGCCGCATGAACGCAGGCTCACCCACGCATCGCTCGCCTTTTGCGGCCGGCTCGATCACCGGTACGGGTGTGCGGCCGGCCACGTCAGCGGCGAGGGCTGGGCCCGCGAATCCGCCGCCAGCGATAGCCCCGGCCGCCGCGAGCAAGAAGGCGGAAAGAGCAGCGAGCGTGAGCCGCGGCCGCACGGTATTACTCCCCCAACCCCATCTGGATGTAGCCGGTGGGGCAGACATCGGCGCAGATGTGGCAGCCGATGCATTTTGTGTAGTCGGTGTCGACGTAACGCCCCATCGTCGACTTGCCCTTGGGCACTTTGAACACGGCGGTCTGC
>JANNKM010000158.1:0-8657 GCA_031396305.1 Rhizobacter sp. | reverse complement strand
TAGGGCAGGATGAGCTTGAAATCTCCGTCACGGATCTTGGAGTCCAGCAGGTTCACGCCTGCGGCATGGACCTGCACCAAGACCTCGTCATCGCGCGATTCCGGCGTCGGCAAGTCTGCCGGCCGCAACGCGCGCTTCTTGCCGTAGCGCTCCAGGACAAATGCCTTCATGGGTCTTCCTTGTTGGGGTGGTGCGAGATGCGCCCTGGCCGCCTAGGCTTTGAGACGCAGGTCCATGCGCTTTGGGAGTCCGGGGGCGTCGTCAGTCTTGGGATTCATGGTCATGACATTGTTCACCTGCGCATGATGGTCGTAATGTGTAATGGCGAACGATTGGGAGACGTTTGTCGGTGGTTTCAGCGACTGGCGGCGGCCAGGTGCTTGAGCGCGGCTTCGCGCAGTCGGTCCGACAGATCCGGCTCATCGACCGCGCGAGCTAACAGCATGGCGCCGACCATGGTGGCGATGGTCACCATGGCCCATTCGTGGGCGGCGGGTTGCCCCCAGTCCGGCGACTGGCGGGCGACCAGGTCGATCATTGCCTTGATGTGCCGGGTCATCACCCGACGCACTTCGGGCGCCTGGCGCGATGTTTCAGAACCCAGCGCGGCCAGCGGGCACCCTATGTCGGCGTGCTTCGCGTGCTCTCTGGAGAGGTAGGCGCCCAGCATGGATGCCAAGGCCTTATCGCCGGGCACGCCGGCCACGACGTCAGCCGCGGCGGCAGCGGACTCCGCGCAGGCCCTGCCCGCCGCTTCGGCCAACATGGCTTCGCGCGAGCCGAAGTGGGCATAGAAGGCGCCGTGCGTCAGGCCGGCCTCCTTCATGATGTCCGCGACGCCGGTGCCGTCATAGCCGCTGCGACGGATCGCGCGGGCGGCCACGGACACGATTCGTTCATGCGTGGCCTCTTTGGCCGCGGCTCTGGTGTTGTGGTTCCTATTTCGCATGATGATCATCATACTATAATTTCAGCACGACGCAAGGCGTCGCGCGGCAGCCGCACAACCACGAGGGGCTCGCTACTCGCGCTCGACCTCGAGATGCACCCGGCCTGCGTCGCCCAGCATCAGTTCGTCGGCGTTGCGCAGAAGCATGCCAGCGCATGCTGTCGAAGCCACGCGCAGCCATGCGAAGGCCAGGGCCGTCTTCATCCTGGACCGCTCACCGCATTGGCCGCGCCGGCACCCAGCTGGGCTCTGACTGCTTCAACCAGCGGCGCAATTGACGATGGCGGAAACGGCGAGACGCTGTTGACGTTCACTTCGCACAGCGCGTAGCGTTGCGCGTCGCCCGGCGCCGCGTCGCACAGCATGAAGTCGCAGTCCCACAACAACGGCAGCTGATGGTCGCGCTGAACCTCGACAAACCGGCCGATGCGCTGCAACACGCGCGCCATGCCTTGCCGATGCTCGCTGCGGCGCGCAGCCGCTGGGGTGAAGCGGCGGCGCAGCGCGTCATCGGCCAGGCGCATCTGGCATTGGAGAACCGGGTGGCCGCCCGCGACGCCCTGCGCGCCGCGAGGCAGCGTTATCTCGAAGGCGACCTCCCGAATCAAGCGATGGAGGTCGATGCCAGCCTGGCCGAGACCGCACTTTCGGCAGGCGAACCCTCGGTCGCGATGGCGCACACCGAGTTCGTCTTGGCGGCACTGCAGGGCGGCACTCCAATCGAAGGCACCGAAGAGCCAGTGCGCGTCTACCTCGCGTGCTGGCAGGTGCTGGACGCAGCCGCCGACCCGCGCGCGCGCCGGGCTCGGTGCCGGCCATGCCTTGCTGATGCGACGCGCCGAAGGCATTGCCGAGGCGAACCGGCGCGACAGCTCCTTCCGCGTCCCGCACCATCGCGGGCTCATTGAGGCGTGGGATCGCCGCCGACCCGGCGCTTCGTAGGCGTCGCGCGCCTTCAGTTGTTCTGGATTTTCGGGTCGAACAACCCGTGGTTTTCGGCGCTGTCCATGAGCAGGATGTCGAACTCGTATGACGTCTTGACGCTGTCGTTGTCGGTCAACTTCAGCGTCTTTCGATCGCCGGAAATCACGCACGAGGGGAAAGTGTCCTTGCCCTGGGGGTTGCCCGAGTTCCCGCTGCTGCGCCTGATCACGATGCCGCACAGGTGTCAACGCGATGCGATTTCACTGTCCACGAATTCGCGCAGGCGCAACTGGCCGGCTTCGTCGAGCTTGCCGTTCAGGCGCCGCGTGAAGCCGGCGCGAAGGCGCTGCGGCGACAGCGTCGATGACCAGTTCGGCGCGTCGAGGTTGAAGATGGCAAGCGCCGCCGGCTTCGCGCTGGGCAGCGACGCGATGTGGCAGGTGCCGCAGTGCTGCCGGGCGAGATCGCGCGCCCAGTCGCGCAGCGCGGCTGCGGCGGCGGGTGCGATCGCCGTGGTGGCGACAGCAGCGTCGCTGCTCGGCTGGGCTGTTGGCAGCCCCGCTGGCGGCGCGTGCGAACAGCCGAACGCGGCCGCCGCCACGCCCGCGCCGACGCATGCGTGCCACAGCGGCCGATGCCAACCCTGTCTCGCAAGTTTCATCACCGCGCGCCGCGCCGCATGCGCAGCGCGATCAGTTCGAACGCGCCTTCGAACAACAGCGCCAGCGCGGCGGCCGGCAGTGCCCCGGCGAGCAGCAGTTGTTTGTCGTTCAGCGCCAAGCCGGTGACGATGCGCTCGCCGTAACCGCCCGCGCCGATGAACGCGGCGATCGTCGCAGTGCCCACGGCGATCGTCGTCGCGGTTCGCACGCCGGCCACGAGCGTGGGCATGGCCAGCGGCAGCTCGATCAGCCACAGGCGCTGCAGCGGCGACAGCGCGAGCGCCTTGCCGGCGTCCTTCAATCCCGCAGGCACTTCAGCCAGCCCGGTACAGGTGTTGCGCATGATCGGCAGCAGCGCGTAGAGCGTCAATGCCATCAGCGCCGGAACGGTGCCGATGCGGCCGACCCATGAAATCAGCACCGCGAGCATGGCCAGTGACGGTACGGTTTGCAGCAGGCCGGTCGCGCCCAGCACGGTCGCGCGCCAGCGCGCATGCGGCGTCACCGCAATCGCCAGTGGCACGCCAATCACGACTGCGAGCGCCACTGCCGCCAGCACCAGACCCAGGTGCTGCCACGTCAAGCGCCAGAAGTCGGCGCCGAACAGCTTGCTCCAGAAATCGCCGCCGGCTTGCGCGGAGCCCGCCCGGCCGGCCAGATGGTCGCGCGCGATCACGTCGAACGCGACGCTGTTCAGCTCGGCGCGAGCGTTCATCGCGATCATCGTCTTCTCGTTGACGCCGCCGCTCAGGCCTTGCAACGCCGCCCAGGCTTTGGGAAAGCGCCGCGGCACATCGAGCCGATACAGAATGACCGCGTCGTAGCGCGGGAAGTAGCCGGCGTCATCAGCCAGAACGCGCAGGCCCAGATGATCGATCTTCGCGTCGGTGGTGTAGATGTCGATCACGTCGACCTGTGAAGCGCCGATCGCGTCGTAGGCCAGGCCATGGTCAAGGCCCGTCGGCTGCTGCGCCAAGGCGTAGCGTTGCGCGAGTCCCTTCCAGCCGTCGGCGCGGCCGATGAATTCATTGCTCAGGCCCATGCGCAGGGCCGGGTGACGCGCCAGATCGGAGAGTCTCGTGATGCCCAGCTTTGCCGCCGTGTCGGTGCGCATCGCCAGCGCGTAGCCGTCGTTGAAGCCCAGCGCAATGTCCACGCCCAGGCCCAGCGGCGTGAGCTGCGCGCGCATCGCCTCGAGCGTCGTGGTTCCCGAACCCTTCAAGATTTCGAGCGCGATCGTTCCCGTGTACTCGGGGTACAGGTCGATGCTGCCCGAGCGCAGGGCCTCGTAAACGATCGCGGTGTTGCCCAGACCCTGCTGCACCTCCACTGGCGCGTGCGCCTGCGCCGTCTGCGCGAGCACCTGCGCCAGGATGTAAGACTCGGTGAAGCGTTTCGAGCCGATGCGCAGGCGATCCTGCGCCGCGGCCAGCGTGGCGCACAGCAGCAACGTCAAGCCGAGCGCGACGCGCGACATGCGCGCCTGCGCCGCGCGGTGATCGCGGGTCACCGCATCAGCGTCAGTCAGGCCGGGGGAGTGCCTCATGGGCGCGATTGTGCAGGCACGCGCGAGACGCGGCGCCGGGCTCGCCCGACACGGTGATCGACAATCGGCGCCGCATGGACCACAGCTTCCTCTCCGCCTTCATCCTGCTGCTGCTCGTGCTTGACCCGCTGGGCAGCCTGCCGGTGTTCATTCCCATCATGCGCGGTGTCGCGCCCGAGCGTCGCACGCGTGTCGCGGTGCGCGAGGTGCTGATCGCCTTCGGCGTGCTGTTCGCCTTCATGTTCTTTGGCGACGTGTTCCTGCGCGTGATGCGCCTGTCGGAGCGGTCCCTCGAAGTGGCCGGCGGCGTGATCCTGCTGATGGTGGCAATCCGCATGATCTTCAGCGTGGAGGGCGGCGTCTACGGCACGCCCGAAGGCAAGGAGCCGCTGATCTTTCCGCTCGCAGTGCCGCTGCTCGCCGGGCCGTCGGCGATGGCCACCGTGCTGCTGCTCGCGTCGCGCCAGCCGGACCGCGTCATGGCCTGGGCTGGCGCGTTGACCTGCGCGATGGCGGTGTCGGGCGCGGTGCTGCTGCTGTGTGACCGCATCCGCAAATTGCTCGGTGATTCTGTCGTCGCGGCACTCGAGAAGCTGATGGGACTGGTGCTCACCGCGATCGCGGTCGAGATGATCCTGGCCGGGTTGAAGCAGTACTTCATGGCGCCGCACTAAACTGGCGTTGCCACCGTGCCGCTTGGCAACCGTCAACGACACAACTTTTGCCCTTCGGAGAACTTCCATGAATATGCACAACGCCATCGCCCGAAAACTGCTTTGCGGCGCAGCCATGGGGGCGGTGCTGGCGACGCTGGCGCTGGGCGCCCAGGCGCGCGGCTTCGACGAGGTAAAGAAGAGCGGCAAGATCATCATCGCCACCGAGGGCCAGTTCGCGCCGTTCAATTTCTTCAAGGGCGCCAAGGTGACCGGCTTTGAGGTCGAGGTGGCTGAAGCCATGGCGGCGAAGATGGGACTGAAGGTCGACCAGGGCTGCGTCGCGCAGGACGCGCCGCCCGAAGTGTTCTTCGGCGCGCAGCGCAACGAGCGCATCCGCGCGTTCCTCGGGCAGATCGCCGCATAGAGCCCTGGTCGCCGTGCCGGGCGCGTTGCTTTGCGCCCGCGGTCACGATTCGCGAGCCGGCCGCGCCCGGCCGAACAGTTGCGCCAACGCCAGCAGCACGGTCGTGACGAGGATCATCAACGTCGAGATCGCCGCGATCGTCGGGTCGATCTGGTCGCGCAGCGCGTTGAACATGTTGCGCGTCAGGGTTGAATTCGCCCCGCCCGAGACGAACATCGACAGGATGACTTCGTCGAACGACGTCAGGAACGCCAGCAGTGCGCTGCTGATCACGGCGAAGCGGATTTGCGGCAGCGTCACGCCCAGGAACGCCCGGGCGCGCGACGCGCCGAGGCTGCGCGCCACCATTTCCTGACTCATGTCGTAGCTCTTCAGCGCCGAACTGATCACCATGATGACCACCGGAATCGCCAGCATGCTGTGCGCGAGCACGATGCCGGTGAGCGAGTTGACGAGCTTGAGCTTGACGTAGACGTAGAACACCGCGATGGCGACCAGGATCACCGGCACGATGATCGGCGTGATCAGCAGCACGTGGATGATGTGGACCCAGCGCAAACGCGAGACGAACAGGCCGTACGCGGCCAGCGTGCCCAGGGGGGTGGCGACGAGCGTCGTCAGCGCGCCGGCCTGGAACGAGGTGGCGGTGGCCTGCATCCACGCCGCCGACGCGAAGTAGTTGCGATACCAGCGCAGCGACCATTCGCGCGGCGGGAACTCCAGGTACTGGGATCCCGAGAACGACATCGGCACGACGATCAGCGTCGGCACGATCAGAAACGCCAGCACGAGCGCGGCGAGTGCGTAGAGCCACAGGCGCGAGCGGTGCGTGATCTGGCTCGGTGACGCGGGCGCGTCGAGCCACGTCATGGCGCATGCCCCGCGCCGAGCACCTGCTCGAGCCGCAACAGTGTCGTCGCTGCCCACAGAATGGCGAGCGTGAGCGCGAGCAGCACGACGCCGAGCGCGCTTGCCGCGCCCCAGTTGAAGAAGAGTTCGATGTCGTTCGCGATGTGGTTCGACACCATCACCACCTTGCCGCCTCCCAGCACCGCCGGCGTGACGTAAAAACCCAGGCACAGGATGAAGACGATCAGCGTTCCCGCCAGCAGCCCCGGCACCGACAGCGGGAAGAACACCGACCAGAAGGCGCGCGCCGGGCTCGCGCCGAGGCTGGATGCGGCGAGCAGGTAGTCCTTGTCGATGGCGCGCATCGCGCCCAGCAATGGCAGCACGAGAAACGGCAACATGATGTGAACCATGCCGATCAGCGTGCCGGTGAGGTTGTGCACCAGCGCGAGCGGCTCGTCCCACCAGCCGAGCTGCATGCCCCATTGGTTGAGCAGGCCCTTGCGCTGCAGCAGCACCAGCCAGGCGTAGGTGCGCACCAACAGCGAGGTCCAGAACGGCAACAGCACGGCGATCAGGCACAGGTTCGCGGCGCGTCGCGGCAGTTGCGAGAGCACGTAGGCAAGCGGGTAGCCGGCGAGGATGCACAGGCCCGTGGTCAGCAGGCTGACCTTGAACGTGGTCACGAACGTCCTGCCGTAGGAGGGCTGCTCGAGCATGCGCCGGTAGTGTTCCAGGCTCAGCGCGCCGTCGTCGCCGAGCAGCGAGAGCCAGAACAACCATGCGACTGGCGCGATCATCGTCACCAGCACCAGCAGCAGCGCGGGGGCCGACAGGCTCGCCAGCGCCAGGCGCTCGAGCAGGCTGTCGCGGCGCAGACCTGCGGCGTTCAGCTGCGGCGCGCCGTCGGCGAATGAGGGTGCGGCCCTCTGCATGGCCTCACGCGGGTGCATCGGCTTGCATCTCGGCCTGTGCGCCCGGGTCGGCGAGCACCACCGTGTCTTGCACGCTCAGGCCCAGACGCACCGGGGCACCCGGCTGTGCGATGGTGGCGAGCGCGTCGCGGCTGGCGACGCAGCGTGCCGTGATCGGCGTGCCGTCGGCCAGACGCGCCTGCAGCGAGAAGGTGTCGCCCTGGTAGATCAGGTTCACGACGGTCGCGCTCAGCACGTTCAGTTCCGTCTCGGCCTCGCCGTTCAGGATGCGCAGGCGTTCCGGCCGCACCATCAGCACCGCCGGGCCGGGCCCGGCCGGGGCGCTGGCCGCGCGCAGTGGCTGGCCGCCGCACAACCACTTCGCGCCGGCGCGCTGCACGTTCAGGAACGTCGACTCGCCGATGAACCCGGCGACGAACCGGTTCGCCGGCTGCTCGTAGACGGCGCGCGGCGTATCGATCTGCATGATGCGCCCGCCGTCGATCACGGCAATGCGGTCCGACATCGTCAGCGCTTCGCGCTGGTCGTGGGTCACGTAGATCGTCGTCGTACCCAGCTTGTCGTGCAGCTCGCGCAGCTCGATCTGCATGCGCTCGCGCAACTGCTTGTCCAGCGCCGACAGCGGTTCGTCCATCAACACGATGCGCGGCTCGAACACGATCGCCCGCGCCAGCGCCACGCGCTGGCGCTGCCCGCCGGAAAGCTGGTCGATGCGCCGCGCGCCGTAGCCCGCGAGCTGCACCAGTTCCAGCGCGGCGCCGACGCGCCGCTGCAGCTCGGCGCCGCTCACGCCGCGCAGTTTCAGCGGATAGCCGATGTTCGCCGCCACGTCCATGTGCGGGAACAGCGCGTAGTTCTGGAACACCATGCCGATGTCGCGCTTGTGCGGCGCCAGGCGCACCACCTCCTGGCCGCCGAACTTCAGGCTGCCCTGGTCGGGGCGGATGAACCCCGCCAGCACCATCAGCAGCGTCGTCTTGCCCGAGCCTGAAGGGCCGAGCAACGTGAGGAACTCGCCCGCGACAACGTCGAGGTCAACGTCGTCGAGTGCGCGCACCGGCCCATAAGCCTTGCGCAGGCCGCGCACCGTGATGGGGACGGCTGCGCGCGCAGTCACTCTCGGGGAACCCGCGCGAACCGCCTCTACTCGGTCTGCATGTTCTGGTACGCGGCCGACGCCGCGGCTTCATGCTTGATGTACCAGTCGAGGTTGATCGTCAACTGCTTCGCGGCATTCTCCGGGTGCGAGGGCAGGCGCTTCGCGTACGCTGCGTCGATCGTTCCGAGGTCGTACGCCTTCTTGTTCGTCGGGCCGTACGTGATGTACTTCGTGAATTCGGCCTGGTACGAGGGCTTGACGATCTCGGCGATGAACTTCATCGCCAGGTCCTTGTTCGGCGCGCCCTTGGGAATGCCGTAGCAGTCGTAGTCGAGCAGTGCCTGGTTGAAGTTGTAGGCCACCTTGCCGCCGTCTTTCGCCACCACGTCGAAGCGGCCGTTCCAGCCGGTGGTCATGTCGACTTCGCCGTCCTTCATCAACTGCGCGTGCTGCGCGCCCGACGCCCACCACACCGCGATATGCGGTTTGAGCTCGCGGATCTTCTTGATCGCGCGCTCGATGCCCACCGGAGTGGACAGCACGTCATACACCTGGTTCGCCGGCACGCCATCGGCCATCAGCGCCGGTTCCAGCGCACCCGCCACGCCCTTGC
>JANNKM010000137.1:0-1835 GCA_031396305.1 Rhizobacter sp. | reverse complement strand
TGACGCGGTAGCTCGGGCACATCGTGCCGGCGTCGAACTTGCGGCAGTGGCCGTTGTTGTTGCACATCTCGACGGCTTTCGCCAGGCCGAAGGTGGCGTCGCCGCCGCTTCCGGGCGCCGTGACGGCTTCGGTGACCGGGTCGGCGTGCACGTCCCACGCCGACCAGTCGAGCACGGGCTTGATGTGAATGCGGCGGTACGGCTTGGGCGCCTGCTCGGGCGCGAAGCGCAGCAGCGACGCATCGTCCATCTTCGGCGGATCGATGATCTTGCCGGGGTTGAACAGGTTGATCGGATCGAGCTGATTCTTGATTGCGCGAAACGCCTCGTTCAACTTCGGCCCGAATTGCCACGCGATCCACTCGCCGCGGCACAGCCCGTCGCCGTGTTCGCCGCTGTACGCGCCGCGGAACTTGCGCACCAGCTCGGCGGCCTCTTCGGCGATGGCGCGCATCTTCGCGCCACCATCGGTGCGCATGTCGAGAATCGGCCGCACGTGCAGTGTGCCCACCGACGCATGCGCGTACCAGGTGCCGCGCGTGCCGTGGCGCGCGAACACTTCGGTCAGCGCATCCGTGTAGTCGGCCAGGTGCACGAGCGGCACGGCACAGTCTTCGATGAAGCTCACTGGTTTGCCGTCGCCCTTCAGGCTCATCATGATGTTCAGGCCGGCCTTGCGCACTTCCCAGAGGTTCTTCTGCGCGGCGTCAGTCGCCATCTCGACCACGCTGCCGGGCAGGCCGAGGTCACCCATCAGTTCACCGAGCTGTTTCAACTTCGGCAGCAGCGCGGCCGTGGATTCGCCGCAGAACTCGACGAGCAATATCGCCGCGGGCTTGCCGATCAGCGCCGATTCAATCGTCGCTCGAAACGCCGGGTTCGCCAGGCTCAGCTCGATCATCGTGCGGTCCACCAGCTCCACTGCTGTGGGCGTGAGCTTGACGATGTGCTGCGCGGCTGCCATCGCGGCGCGAAACGTCGGGAAGTTGATCACGCCGAGCACCCTGGCGCGCGGCAGCTCAGTCAGTTGCAGCGTCAGGCTGCGGGTGCAGCTCAGCGTGCCTTCCGAGCCGACCAGCAATTGCGCGAGGTTCACGCTGGCGTCCGCTGTGTAGGGCCGCTCGTTCTGGTTGTGAAAGATGTCGAGGTTGTAGCCGCCGACGCGGCGCAGTACCTTGGGCCACAGTACATCGATGTCACCCCGGCATTGCTCGGCCAGGCCGCGCACGAAGGTTGCGATTTCCGCTGCGCGGCCGGTGAGTTGCGCGACCGGGCCGAATTCGAGCAACTCGCCGCTGGACAACCAGGCGCTCGCGCCGATCACGTTGTGCACCATGTTGCCGTAGGCGATGGATCTGCTGCCGCACGAGTTGTTGCCCGCCATTCCGCCCAACGTGGCCTGCGCGCTCGTCGACACGTCCACCGGGAACCACAGGCCATGCGGCTTGAGCTGCGCGTTCAGGTGGTCGAGCACGAGGCCGGGTTGCACCACGGCGCGGCGCTGTGCAACGTCAATGTTGACCACATTCCGCAAGTGTTTGCTGTAGTCGATGACGAGTGCCGCCCCGACAGTCTGGCCGCACTGGCTGGTGCCGCCGCCGCGCGCGAGCACGGGCACTTTGAGGTCGCGCGCGATGTCGATGGCGCTGGCGACGTCGCGCTCCGTCTTGGGCACGAACACGCCCACCGGCATGATCTGGTAAATCGACGCATCGGTGGCGTAGCGGCCGCGCGAGGCGGTGTCGAACAGCACTTCGCCCTGCGTGTCGGCGCGCAGGCGGCGGGGGAGGGCCTCGCCGACCTCGTTGGGTGGGAGTGCGATGGCGCCCGCCCCC
>JANNKM010000093.1:0-2285 GCA_031396305.1 Rhizobacter sp. | reverse complement strand
CCCAGCCACGCGGGCCGCCCCGCGCCCGGGCCCGCCCGCGCCCCACAACCCCCCCCGGGGGGGGTCCGCCGGGCGGCTTGCGGCCCCCCCCCCCCCCCGGGTCGGTGTCTGCCGCAACGAGCATCTGGCCCGGCGCTGCCTCGTTGGGTGCTCCCATCAGCACGGCGAACGACGCCAGCTTGGGCACGATCAGCCCGGCGAGTTCGCGCAGCGCGACGTCCACCCGCAACGAGCGGTTCAGCAACCGGCTCGCCTGCGACAGGAACGCCGAGCGCAGCTCGTTTTCCTCGGCAGCGTGGCGCGCCGCCTCGGCAGCGACGAATGCGGCGTGGGCGTCGGCCTGGCGCTGAATCTGGCGCTTCATGACGAACAGATCGACAAACACCGTCACCTTGCTGCGCAGCACGTTCGGCACGATGGGCGACAGGATGTAGTCGACCGCGCCCACCGAGTAGCCGCGCGCCGTCTGCACCTCGTCGGCGTAGGCCGTGATGAAAATGATCGGCGTATGCGCCGACCCCCGGTATTGACGAATCAGCTTCGCCGTCTCGAAACCGTCGATGTCCGGCATGTTGACGTCCAGCAGGATCACCGCGAACTCGCGTCGCAGCACCGCGCGCAGCGCATCCCTGCCGGAACGCACGAACACCAGTTCGTGGCCGAGTTCCTCGAGCACGGCGCCGAACACGAGCAGCTTTTCGGGCAGATCGTCGACGATCAGGATGCTCGCCTTCTCGACGCCGATGTCTTCGATCGCGCCTTGCGCCTGCGGCACCGCGGCGGGCAGCGGTGCGAAAGGCCGGGTGTCGGGCGGGTTCATTGATCCAACCAGCCGCGCAGGACGACCAGCAGGTGTGCCGTATCGACCGGTTTCGAAAGGTAGTCCCAGGCACCGGCTTCGATGCACTTCTCGCGGTCGCCCTTCATCGCCTTGGCGGTGACCGCGACCAGCGGCAGTTGACCGCCGCGCGGCAACTTGCGAATTTCGCGCATCGTCTGCATCCCGTCCATCTCCGGCATCATGATGTCCATCAGGACGATGTCGATGCTCGGGTCGGACTCGACAAGACGGATCGCCTCGCGGCCGCTTTCGGCCGAGACGATCACCATGCCCTGCGCGTCGAGCAGCGTCGCCAGGGAGAAGATGTTGCGCATGTCGTCGTCGACGATCAGGACCTTCTTGCCTTCGAGCACCGGGTTCGCGTCGTGCAGGGCCTGCGCCGAACTGCGCTGCGCGTCGGACATCGCCGCAACGTTGCAGTGCAGGAAGAATGCGGTCGCGTCGAGCAAGCGTTCCAGCGAATCGACCCGGCGCAGTGCGAACGCGCTGTGCGCGCGCTCCCACTTCAATGCGACATCGGGTTCGCCGTCGGCCAGCACGATGGGCATCTGGCGCGCAAGCGGGCGCTCGTCGAGGGCTTCGATCACGTCTTGCGGGCCGAATGCGGCGACGTGGCCGTCGGTCACCAGGCAATCGACGTTGCCCAGCGCAAGTTCGGCGCGCGCCGCCGCGGCCGAGTCGACCAGCACGACCTCGGTGGCGTCGTTCAGCGCTCCGAGATACGCGTCGCGTGCCGGTGTCTCCTGCATCATCACCAGCAGCCGTCTCTTGTGGCGATCGGCGAACTCGTACAGCTGGGCGAGCGCCGCGTCGACCTCGTCGACCGATTGCAGCGGCTTGGTCAGGAAGCCGAGCGCGCCCGCGTTCAATGCGCGCTCGCGCGCGTCGTCGGTCGAAACGACACAGACTGGAATGTGCCGTGTGCCGAGATCGGACTTCAAACGTCCGAGGACGCGCCAGCCTTGCACGTCGGGCAGGAAAATATCGAGCGTGATGACCGTTGGGTGGTAGTCGCGCGTCAGCGCGAGCGCGCCGGCGCCGCTCGTACTCACCAGACCCTTGAAGCCATGGCGTCGGGCCGACTGCAGCACGACGCCCGCGAATGCGAGGTCGTTCTCGACGATCAGCAATACCTTGTCGCCGACCAGGATGTCTCCCCGGTCGTCATTCGCAGGGTTCGGCGACGCCGACACGGCGGCGCCATCCTGCGCGTCGGCGCTGGAGCGCGCAGGCTCGCTTCGGGCCCCAGCTCGTGCCGGTTCGGCGTGTGCAGGTTCGTCGCGTGCCCGGGCCGCAGGCCCCGGCGCATCGACGCTGCCGCCGGCTCCACGGGTGTGCCGCGCGCTGCGCAACGGCGTGTAGCTTTGCGGCAGGTAGAGCGCGAACGTGCTGCCGCCCGCGGGCGTGCTGGTGAGCCGGATTTCGCCGCCGAGCAGGCGCGCGA
>JANNKM010000069.1:0-4264 GCA_031396305.1 Rhizobacter sp. | reverse complement strand
TGACGCGTTCGGCACCGCACACCGCGCCGAAGCCAGCACTTACGGCATCGCCCAGTTCGCCAAGGTTGCCTGTGCCGGGCCTTTGCTCGCGGCAGAGATCGACGCGGTGCAGAAAGCCTTGGCCCAGCCGAAACGGCCGTTGATCGCGATCGTCGCGGGCAGCAAAGTCAGTACCAAGTTGACGATCCTGCAAAGCCTAGCGGCAAAGGTCGACGGCCTCATCGTCGGCGGTGGCATCGCCAACACGTTCATGCTCGCCAGCGGATTGAACATCGGCAACAGCCTGGCCGAGGCGAGCCTGGTGGGTGAAGCCAAGGCGGTGATCGAGGCGATGCGTGCGCGCGACGCGGCGGTGCCGATTCCCGTGGATGTGGTGACGGCCAAGGTCTTCAAGGCGGATGCGGTGGCGACGGTCAAGGCCGTCGCCGACGTCGCTGCCGATGACTTGATTCTCGACATCGGCCCCCAGACGGCAGCGCGACTCGCAGAACAGGTGAAGGCGGCCGGAACGATCGTGTGGAACGGGCCGCTCGGCGTGTTCGAGTTCGACGCCTTCTCCCATGGCACCGAAACCGTGGCGCGCGCCATTGCGGCGTCGAGTGCGTTTTCAATTGCCGGCGGCGGCGACACGCTGGCAGCGATTGCCAAGTACGGCATCGAAAACAAGATCAGCTACATCTCCACCGGCGGCGGCGCGTTTCTCGAGGTGTTGGAGGGCAAGACCCTGCCGGCGTTCGAAATTCTCAGTCGGCGCGCCACCCAGGCTGCGCTGGGGTGAAGCCGTTCACGCCCGCGGCGGGCCCAAGCCGCGCGGCGAGTTCACAATTCGACGCTTTCGATCGCCGCGCACTCGCGGTCAACAATCTATTCACGGAGTGCACCATGCCCCGCGCCACCAAGATCGTCGCGACCCTCGGCCCTGCGTCGAGTTCACCCGAAGTGCTGGAACGCATGATTCGCGCCGGCGTCGACGTGGTGCGCCTGAACTTCTCGCACGGCAACGCGCAGGACCATATCGATCGTGCCAGGCTCGTGCGTGAAGTCGCGGCGCGCGCCGGCAAGGAAGTGGCGATCATGGCCGACTTGCAGGGCCCGAAAATTCGCGTCGGCAAGTTCGAAGGCGGCAAGACGATGCTCGAGCCCGGACAGAAGTTCATTCTGGACGGCGCAAGCTCCGAGCTCGGCAACAGCAGCCGTGTCGGCCTGGACTACAAGGACCTGCCGCGTGACGTGAAAACCGGCGACACGCTGCTGCTCAACGACGGCTTGCTCAAACTCACGGTCGATGCAGTGCATGGCGAGCAAGTCCACACCACCGTCGTCGCGGGCGGTGAACTGTCCAACAACAAGGGCATCAACAAGGCGGGCGGCGGCCTGACCGCGCCGGCGCTGACGGCGAAGGACATGGAAGACATCAAGACGGCGATGAGCTTCCAGTGCGAATACCTGGCGATCAGTTTTCCCAAGAACGCGACCGACATGGAAATGGCACGCCAGCTCGCCAATGTGGCCGGCGAAGGGCAGCGGCATCGGCCGGGCCTGATCGCGAAGATCGAGCGCGTCGAGGCGATTCCGGCGCTGGACGAAATTTTGCGCGCCTCCGACGGCATCATGGTCGCGCGCGGCGACCTCTCCATCGAGGTCGGCAATGCGGCGGTACCGGCGCTGCAAAAGCGCATGATCCGCCGTGCGCGTGAGCTAGACAAAGTCGTCATCACGGCGACGCAGATGATGGAATCGATGATCGTCAATCCGGTGCCGACGCGCGCCGAGGTGAGCGACGTGGCCAACGCCGTGCTCGACGGCACCGACGCGGTGATGCTCAGCGCCGAAACCGCCACCGGGAAATACCCGGTCGAGACGATTCAACAGATGGACGCGATCGCGCTCGAGGCCGAACGCGCGGACGACGCGACGATCGAGACCGACTTCACCAACAAGCGCTTTGGCCGCATCGACCAGTCGATCGCGATGGGTGCCCTCTTCACCGCCCATCATCTGGGCTGCAAGGCGATCCTCGCGCTGACCGAATCGGGCTCGACGGCGCTGTGGATGAGCCGCCACAACATCAAGGTCCCGATCTATGGGCTTACGTCGCAGCCGGTGTCGCAGCGCAAGATGACGCTGTACCGCAACGTGCGGCCGTTGTTGATGCCGGCGTATCGCGACCGCGACGAGGCATTGGCAAGCGCCGAGGCGCTGCTGGTCGAGAAGGGCGTGCTGAAGTCGGGCGACACCTACGCCATCTCCTGTGGCGAGCCGATGGGCCACCCGGGTGGCACGAACATGCTCAAGGTGTGCCGGGTCGCTTGAGGCTGCGAGGCAATCGATGAGCACCTCGCTCACGCTGGAAGACATCGACGCGGCAGCGCGCCGCATCAAGGGCCAGGTTCTCGAAACACCCTGCCTGCCGTCGCGCACGCTCGGCGAGATGGCGGGCTGCGAAGTGTTTCTCAAGTTCGAGAACCAGCAGTTCACGGCGTCGTTCAAGGAACGTGGTGCATTCAACCGGATCGCGTTGCTGAGCGACGCGGAACGAGCCCATGGCGTGCTCACCGTGTCCGCCGGCAACCATGCGCAGGCGGTCGCGTATCACACGCAGCGCCTGCGCATTCCGACGACGGTGGTGATGCCGCGCTTCGCCTCTGCGGTGAAGGTGGACAACACCCGGCGCTTCGGCGCCGACGTCGTGCTCGAAGGCGAAACCTTTGACGACGCGCGCCGCTACGGCCTGAGCCTCGCGGCGCAGCGCGGCCTGACCGTCGTGCATCCGTTCGACGACTTGGGCGTGGCCGCCGGCCAGGGCACGCTGGCGCGCGAGATGCTGGCTCAACAACCCACGATCGACACCTTGCTCGTGCCGGTGGGCGGCGGTGGCCTGATCGGCGGCATGGCGGTTGCCGCGCGGGCCCACGGCTCGCACGTCGATGTCGTCGGCGTTCAGACCGAACGTTTCCCGTCGGTGTGGAGCGCCGTACATGGCAGCGACCGTGAATGCGGCCAGGCGACGATCGCCGACGGCATTGCGGTCAAGCATCCCGGCGCCTTGACCCTGCCCCTCATCCGCAGCTACGTCGACGACATGGTGCTGGTGGGCGAAGACGACATCGAGCAGGCCATCGTGTTGCTCATCGAGATCGAAAAAACCGTCGTCGAAGGTGCGGGCGCTGCGGGCCTGGCGGCGCTGCTGCGCCACCGCGCGCGCTTCGCCGGACGCCGCGTGGGCGTGGTGCTGTCGGGCGGCAACATCGAGCCGCTGGTGCTTGCCGAGATCATTCAGCGTGGCATGGTGCGCTCGGCGCGGCTGGCGCGGCTGCGCGTCGACGTTCGCGACGTGCCCGGCGCGCTGGCCGAAGTCACGAGTGCGCTGGGCAAGCTCGGCGCCAACATCGACGAGGTGCGCCACCAGCGCGCCTTCAGTTCGCTGTCGGTCGAGCGCGTGCAGATCGAGTTCGTGGTGCAGACGCGTGGCATCGAGCACCTGGAGCGCATCATCGCGGCGATGTCGGCGCAGGGCTTTGCGTGCCTGCGCGTGACCTGAGTTTCGTCCTCGCTGGCTACAATTCGCCACCGCTTGTCGCGATTCACCGTCGCGATTCATTCCACCCGCTGAAAGACCACCATGCCTATCGTTTCGATGCGCCAGCTCCTGGACCATGCCGCCGAAAACGGCTACGGTATCCCCGCGTTCAACGTCAACAACCTCGAACAGGTGCAGGCCGTGATGACGGCCGCTGCCGAAGTGGGCGCGCCCGTGATCCTGCAGGCCAGCGCCGGGGCGCGCAAGTACGCCGGTGAGCCCTTCATCAAACACCTGATCCAGGCCGCGGTCGAGAGCTGGCCGCAGGTGCCACTCGTGATGCACCAGGACCACGGCCAGAGCCCCGACGTGTGCGCCGGTGCCATCGGTCTGGGCTTCAGCTCCGTGATGATGGACGGCTCGCTGCAAGCCGACGGCAAGACGATCGCGAGCTACGACTACAACGTCGAAGTGACGCGCAAGGTCGTTGACATGGCGCATGTGCTGGGCGTCACCGTCGAGGGCGAGCTCGGCTGCCTGGGCTCGCTGGAAACGATGCGCGGCGACAAGGAGGACGGCCACGGCACGGAAGCGACGATGACGATGGACCAGTTGCTGACCGACCCCGAGCAGGCCGCCGACTTCGTCAAGAAGACGCAACTCGACGCGCTGGCGATTGCCATCGGCACGAGCCACGGTGCCTACAAGTTCAGCCGCAAGCCCACCGGCGACATTCTGGCAATC
>JANNKM010000049.1:0-7199 GCA_031396305.1 Rhizobacter sp. | reverse complement strand
GCTCCGCGGCAAGCAAAGCGAGCGCATTGCCCGCTGGGACCACCACCAGCTCGGGGTGTTCGGTGTCGGCGCGGAGCTCGACGACGCCGCGTGGCCGGGCGCCCGCACGACACTGGCCTCGGTCACATTCCGTGACCGAGGCCGCCCACCGCTCGCATTGGTGGGAGGAGATTCCAATTGATCGCATTCAACAGAATCGCTTCAATCGCACCTGGCAAGACAACAAACGCCATCGCTTTTGCTCACCAGATCGCCGCATACATGAAGGAGGCGTACAAGGTCGAGCTTGAAATTTCTCTCCCGATCGGTGGCAATCCGCAACGCATTGCCTGGAGCTCGCGCTACAAGGATCTCGCTGCCTTTGATGCAGTTGGTTCGAAGCTACTCACGGACAAACATTACTGGGAAGTCGTGGGCAAGGGAAGCGACAACTTCATCGCTGGATCCATTCAAGATTCGATCTGGCGCATCATTTGAGGCATGGCCGGACTTTCTGCTTGACGTAGGAGCCCAGACATGATCGTCGGTCGCGACACCGACAGCTGGTGCAGGGATCTGTCTCGGAGCATACTGTCGCGCATGGCGATCCCGCACGCGAGCCCCGGTGACGCAATCGATGTTCTGCCGCTGGGCGCCGGTCTGGCGGCTGCGCAGAGCGTGGCATTGTTCAAGTCGGAACACCTGGAGCTGATGCGCCTGGTGCTGCCTGCCGGCAAGTCAATTCCGCCGCACAGGGTTGCGGGCGAGATCACCTTGCAGTGCATCGAAGGGTGTATCGATGTCACTGCCGGTGGCAAGAGTCATGTGCTGCGTGCAGGACAGCTGCTGTACCTGCCAGCCAACGCGGAGCACGGCGTCGCCGCACTCGAAGACGCCTCGGCGTTGCTCACCATCGTGCTGCGAAAGTAGTCGAGCGCTGCCGCGTGCTATCTTGCCGGCCGTCCTGCCCCGGCCGGGTGCACAGGCTGCGACACGAGCGAGCACGGGCACGCCAATCGCGCCAGGATTTCCGGCGAAGCCAGGGTTCGCGGCAAGACGAGCAAATCGGCGTGCGCCGCGCCGCGTTGCAGGGCGTCGACGCTGCCGCCGGGTTCGATGCGCAGCTCGTGCAGCGACGCCGTCAAGGCGTCGGCGAGGCGGCGTGCCCGCGCCAGCGCCTGCGCGCTCGCTGCACCGCCGTCGCTCGCCACCGCGAGCTGCAGGACTCGCCTGGCGCCGCGTCTGCCGGCACCGGCCGTGGCGAAGTGCAACTTCGGCATGGGCCCGACAAACAGCAGGTCGGATTCGGCAAGCGCACCGAACACCAGTTGCGGCAACGCGCCGCGCATGCTGCGCAGCGACCAGCTCACATCATGGCGCAGCGCGGCGCGCTCGGCGAGTTGGCGCAGGCGTTCGGCCTGGGCGCGGTAGGCGCGCTCGACGTCGGGCAGATCGAACGCAGACCACTCGGCGCCAGCAGGTGCAAGCACCCGGGTGAACGGCAACGAGGCGGCGACCAGCGCCGCCGTGCTCTCGACACAGATCACGCTGAGCTCGCGCTCGAGCGTCAGCGCGAGCGACGCAGACCACTCGAGCACGCGCGCCGCGCCGTGCGTATCGCCGAGCACGGCGAGCACGCGGTCGCGCGCTGCGGGGGCGGTCTCGCTGAGCGTCATTCTTCCTCGCCGTCGCCTTGCGCCGCCGCCGTGTTGCCGCGGCGCTTGCTGAACTGGCGCTTGCCACGCTGCAACGCCGCGTACTCGCGCAAGCGCGCCGCGATGCGCCCGTTGATGCTGTCGCGCTGCGGCGCCAGTGCCTGCCCGGCGGGCAGGCCGGTGAGCATCTCCATCGCCTCGTCGGCGTTGCGCACCGAATGGATCGCGAATCGCCCGGCCGCGCACGCCGCGATCACGTCATCGCGCAACATCAGTTGCGCCACGTTCGTGTGCGGCACGATCACGCCGTGCGAGCCGTCCAGGCCACGCACGACGCACAGGTCGAAGAAGCCTTCGATCTTCTCGTTCACGCCGCCGATCGGCTGCGCGTCGCCGAACTGGTTCACGGAGCCGGTGATCGCAAAGGACTGTTTGACGGGAATGTCGCCGATCGACGACAACAGCGCCACGAGTTCGGCGAGCGACGCACTGTCGCCCTCGATCAGGCCGTAGCTCTGCTCGAACACCAGGCTCGCCTGGATCGCGTGCGCATGCAGGCGCGAATAGCGCGCCGCGAGGAAAGCGCCGAGGATCAGCACGCCCTTCGCGTGCAGCGGCCCGCCGAGGTGCGTCTCGCGCTGGATGTCGATCACCTCGCCTTCGCCCAGGCGCGTCGTGGCGCTGATGCGAACCGGTTCGCCGAACATCTGGTCGCCGACTTCATAGACCATCAGACCGTTCACCTGGCCGATGCGTTCGCCGCTGGTGTCGATCATCAGGTGGCCGCGCACCACTTCCTGCTGCAGTTTGTCGTGGACCCGGCTCGACCGGTTGCGCCGTGCCGCGATTGCCGCGCTGACATCGGTGTCGTCGATGCGCTGCCGCGCGGCGTTGCGCGCGATGTGGTCTGCCTCCAGCAACACGTCGAGCAGATGCTGAACCGACGCACTCAGGTGCGTCGCGTCGCCGGCGCGGCGCGAGCCGTACTCGAGCAGGCGCGCGATCGCGTCGCTGCTGGCCGCCAGCAGCGCCTGTTCACGCGAGCGCGCGGCCAGCGCCAGCGCCAGCTCGCGTTGCGTGCCGGCCTCGCGCGGCAACTCGTCGCCGAGGTCGGCGATCACGCGGAACAGCTGATTGAACTCGGGGTCGTAGGCTTGCAGCAGGTGCACGACGTCGCGCTCGCCGAACAACACCACTTTGACCGTGAGTGGGATCGGCGCGGGCTCAAGCTGCACTGTCGAGATGAGGCTGAACGCTTCGGCCAGGCCTTCGATGCGGATCTGCGCGCGCAGCAGGGCGCGCTTCAGCGCGTCCCAGGCGAACGGCTGCGCGAGCAGTTTCATCGCATCGATCAGCAGGTAGCCGCCGTTGGCGCGGTGCAGGACCCCCGCCTTGATGAGGCGGTAGTCGGTGAGCAGCGTTCCCATGCGCGCCACATGGTCGACGCGCCCCATCAGGTTGCTGTGCGTCGGGTGATCCGCGCTGACGATCGGCGAGCCGTCGCTTGCGACGTCGACGAGCACGTTGACCTCATAGCTCGTCAGGTCGGTCGCTTCGGAAGTCGGGTTGCCGCGCTTGTCGCTGGCGCGCAACGTGTCGGCCTTGGCGATCACGTCGGTGCGCACCGCGTCGAGGTATTCGAGCACGGCGGCCAAGTCGGCATAGTGCTGCTTTGCTGCATCGACGGCGTGTTGCACCGCGACTTCGCTCATGGATCGGTTCAACGTGCGCAGGCGGTCGGCGTGTTCCTTGCGCAGCCGCACCGACTTGCGAAGCACGAGCAGCAATTCGTCTTGCGCATGGTTCATCGCGCGCTTGAGCCGCTCGCGTTCTTCGATCGGCAGGGCCTCCAACTCCGGCGGCGGCATCACTTCCGATTCGCCCTTGCGCGGCGCGAAGCTCAAACCCATCGGCGTGCGCACCATCGCCAGGCCCTCGCGCTGCGCCGCTTCGCCTACTGCGAGCACGGCTGCGTCAGCGCGCTCCTTGAATTCGGTGTTCAGCCGCGCCACCGCGTTCACATACTCCTCGGACTCGAACGTCGCCGGCAACGTGGTGCCCAGGTCGTCGACGAGTTCTCGCATGTGCTCGCGCAACTTCGCGCCGCGCCCTGGCGGAAGCTGCAGCGCCAGCGGCCGGTGCGGCTGCGCGAAGTTGTTGACGTAGACCCAGTCGAAACGCTGCACCGCATGGCGTTCCAGATGCTTGGCGATCGCCTGGCGCACCAGGGTCTTCTTGCCCGAGCCCGGCGGGCCCATCACGAACAGGTGGTGGCCGGGGCGCGGCATCGCGATGCCGTACTCGACGGCGGCACGCGCGCGCTCCTGGCCGACGATGGCGTGGGGCGCGTCGGCACGCGCGGGCGCGTCCTGCGGCGCGCCGGCGTCGTCCAGTCCGAGCGATGCCGCGTCGCAGCGTGTGATCAATTCAGAGGGGCTTAGCAGGCGCGCTGCCATGTTGATCCTTCCTGATTAGTGACATGGTTCAGCCATGCGTTGTCATACCGGCGAAAGTGCCACCGTCGTCATCCCGGCGAAGGCCGGGATCCAGGTTAGTGCGCTGAGGGTGGATCCCGGCGTGCGCCGGGATGACATGCACGGACGCGACGCCGTCGTCATCCCGGCGAAATTGCCACCCCGTGCTCGACACGGGGCCGGGATCCAGGATAGTGCGCTGAGGGTGGATCCCGGCGTTCGCCGGGATGACATGCAAGGGTGGCGGTGCGGGCATGTGAGTCACCACGACAGTTCCGACGGCGTCAGCTTGCGCGGATTGGTCTCGATCTTCTGGATGCGCCCGTCGCCGAGGTAGATCACCCGATCCGCCATGCCCGCGATCGCCGCGTTGTGCGTGATCACCACCGCCGTGGTGCCGAGTTCCGCGTTGATTCGCGCGATCACTTCCAGCACCAGCTTGCCGGTCGCGTAGTCGAGCGCGCCGGTCGGCTCGTCGCACAGCAGCACATCCGGGCGCTTCACGATCGCGCGCGCGATCGCCACGCGCTGTTGCTCGCCGCCCGAGAGCCGCGCCGGAAAGTGGTCGCGGCGCGGGCTCAATCCCACCCGATCGATCGCCTCGTCGATCGACATCGGGTTCGCGCAGATGTCAGTCACCAGCGCGAGGTTTTCCCGCACCGTCAAACTCGGAATCAGGTTGTAGAACTGGAACACGAAGCCGACGTGTTCGCGCCGGTACGCGGTGAGCTCGGCCTCGCTGGCACCGCTCAGCGTGTGCTCGCCGAAGCGCACTTCGCCGTGCGTCGGAACGTCCAGCCCGCCCAGGATGTTCAGCAGCGTCGACTTGCCGCTGCCCGATGCGCCGAGCAGGACGACGAACTCGCGACGCGCGATCTCCAGATCGACGTCGCGCAAGGCGTGCACCTCGACTTCGCCGGTCTGATAGATCTTGGTCAGGCCGCGCGCGTGAAAGACCACGTTGGCGACAGCGGTTTCTTGCGCGGGGGCGAGCATCGTCGGGGCGTCTCATCGGCCGGGGACAGCCAGTGTGGGCCGCGCGCGCTGAAACGGCTTGATGCGCGTCAAGCGCCCCGCGGTGCGCGGTGCATTCGCAGGCGACGCCACGGCGCGTCACATAATGCCGGCACGGCGCCGGTTGAACCTGCACGGGGTCGCCAGTGTCGAAACGCAACTTGCAGCCAAGGAGCCGATCATGAAGTCAGCCACCCGCACGTTCGCTACCGCCTTTGCCGCGCTCGCATTGAGCGCACTGTCGGCAACCGCGGATGCACACGGCCGGCGCGGCGGCGGGCACTGGGGTTACGGCCCGTTCTGGGGCGGCGTGGGCATCGGCGTGGGCATCGGCCTGGGCAGCTACTACTACAACCGGCCGTGGTACCCGGGCTACGTTGTCGTGGATGCGCCGCCGGTCTACTACCGTACCGAGCCGCAGCCTGTTCCCGCAGCGCCCGAGCCCGCGGCCAGGCCTGCGGCGGATCCGATCTTCTACCCGCGCAACAACCAAAGCGTTGCCCAGACCGAAGCCGACCGTGTCGACTGCAACCGCTGGGCGACCACGCAGCCCAGCGCGATGCTCGAGGCCAGTGTGTTCCAGCGCGCCACCCTGGCCTGCATGGAAGGCCGCGGCTACGTGGTGCGCTGAGAGCCCGAGGCAAGCGCCACGACGCTCCAGACCGAACTGCTCGACACGCTGCAACGCGCGCTGGCGGGGCGTGCGGCGCCGCGTGTGCGCGCGCTGCACCTGCCGCGCATGCCGTGGGACGGCACCAAGGACGGTGAATTCGGCGCGCTCGAACTCGACGATGGATCGCTCGGCCTGAGCTACGTGCTGCTTGGCGATTCCCTGACGGTGCTCGCCACGGGCGCGCACGCGCAGCAGGTGGTCGGGGCGGACGCCTTGGACATCGCCCAGGGTTGGGCCAGCGGGCGCGGCGCCCAGCGAGCGCTCGGCTTCGCCGCCGTGAATGCGCTGACGCGGCATGTGTTCGATCGTCTGCGCTTCGTGCCGCCGCCTGCCACCGACTCGATCGGCGGCCTCGACCCGCGGCCGCCAGAGCACATCGGCATGGTCGGTTTCTTTCCGCCGCTCGTGAAGCAGGTGACCGCGAGCGGCGCTCGCCTGACGGTTCTTGAGCTCCGATCCGAGCTCGCTGGCGAGCACGCGGGCGAGCGCGGCAGTTTCCGTGTCACGCTCGACGCGCGCGAACTCTCCGGTTGCGACAAGGTGCTGTGCACCAGCACGGTCCTGCTCAACGATACGCTCGACGCCGTGCTGTCGTCCTGCGCCGGCGCGCGCGAATTCGTCATGATCGGCCCCGGCGCAGCGTGTTTGCCCGACCCACTTTTCAAGCGCGGCGTCACGCTGCTGGGCGGTGCCTGGATCGAAGATCCGCAGGCGTTCAAGCACGCACTCACGGCAGGCCAGCCCTGGGGCCGGCATGCACGCAAGTTCGCCCTGGCGCGGGCCCATTACCCAGGCATCGACGAGTTGCTTGCACGCGTGCCGCGCAGCGGCGCTTGACCGATCTCAAGCGAGACGCGCGGCACGCCGGCCCGGCTGTGGCCGACGGTCGCGCCATGTGCGATGCTAGGAGCCTGTCGCACAAGGAAATGGCATGCCGCGAAACCGTCTGCTCTGGGCTGCCGCCGCACTGAGCGGCGGGTTCGGTTCCGCGGCGCCGCGGCGATCCAAGTTGCGACGAAGCAGACGAACCATTGCCGCGAAGATTGCATGGGCTTGGAACCCGGCATACTTGCCTTTGCTATTGTGAAACCGAGTTTCAGTCTGACCGGGCGCGCCTCGTCTTACTGTGCGCCTCGTCAAGAGACGCACCGTTGCCGCGAGCGCATTGAGCCAGCGCAAACTAAGGGATTTCTCTTGGGCGTACTTTTGTCTTGAGAGCGTGGCACATATCTGGCCTTTGTCTGTCGCCTGTCGTTCGAGTCGTTCCGTGACAACGTTGCATCAAAGCGTGTCCCTCGGTCCCCTGGCGTTGCCGGGTGACCTGATCTTGCCCGACGCCGCCGCGGGGTTGGTGATCTTTGCCCACGGCAGCGGCAGCAGCCGCCGCAGCGGGCGCAACCGCTT
>JANNKM010000018.1:0-3976 GCA_031396305.1 Rhizobacter sp. | reverse complement strand
ACATCAGCGACCGCGTCGTCGTGCTCGACTACGGCAAGAAGATCGGTGACGGTACGCCCGACGCGGTGCGGGCGAATCCGGAAGTGATCAGCGCCTATCTCGGCACCACCCACTGAGGGCATCGCACTGAGCCTATGGGACCTTTCCTCGAAACCCTGATCGGCGGCCTGATGTCGGGCGTTCTGTATTCGCTCGTGGCGCTCGGCTTCGTGTTGATCTTCAAGGCCTCGGGCGTGTTCAATTTCGCGCAAGGCGCGATGGTACTGTTCGCCGCGCTGGCGATGGCGCGCTTTGCCACCTGGATCCCCAACCTCACCGGCCTGGAGAGCAAGTGGATGGCCAATGTGTTGGCGTTCATCGTCGCGATGCTGGTGATGGTCGCGGTGGCTTGGCTCGTTGAACGCCTGGTGCTGGGCAAACTGGTGAATCAGGAAGGCATCACGTTGTTGATGGCAACCCTGGGCATTTCCTATTTCATGGACGGATTCGGCCAGACGGTGTTCGGCTCGGACATCTACAAACTCGACATCGGCATGCCCAAGGACCCGATGTTCTTGTTCGACAAGGTGTTCGAAGGCGGAATCCTCGTCAACCAGGAAGACCTGGTGGCGGCCGTCATTGCTGCCGCGCTGGTTGCGGTGCTCGCCGCATTCTTCCAGTACACCGGCACCGGCCGCGCCCTGCGTGCCGTGGCCGACGATCACCAGGCCGCGCAATCGATCGGCATTCCGCTGAACCGCATCTGGGTCATCGTGTGGAGCGTCGCGGGCTTCGTTGCGCTGGTGGCCGGAATCATCTGGGGCAGCAAGCTCGGCGTGCAGTTCTCGCTGTCCCTCGTCGCGCTGAAGGCCCTGCCAGTGGTGATTCTCGGTGGGCTCACTTCGGTGCCCGGTGCCATCATCGGCGGGCTGATCATCGGCGTGGGCGAGAAGCTTTCTGAGGTCTACATCGGTCCCAGTTTCGGCGGGGGTATCGAAATCTGGTTCGCCTATGTATTGGCGCTCATCTTCCTGCTCGTGCGGCCCCAGGGTCTGTTCGGCGAAAAAATCATTGATCGTGTATGAAAACGATCAGTGATTTTTTAGCGAAGGCTCACGTGAACGCGGTCAACGTCAAGTGCCGAAGACACGGCCAAAACTACAAGATCATCGATCGGGTCTGAGGCAAGAGCATGTTTTATAGAGAAAACGGCCAGTTCAAGACGCACTACAGCGCCGACCAGCAGATCTTTCCGATCCTGCAAGACAAGGTCGTCATCCTTGCGTTGCTGGCGATTGCGTTTCTGGTCGTGCCTTTCATCGCCAGCGAGTACTTCTTCCGCGCCGTCCTGATTCCGTTCTTGATTCTTTCGCTCGCTGCCTTGGGGTTGAACATTCTTGTCGGCTACTGTGGCCAGATCTCGCTGGGCACCGGCGGCTTCATGGCGGTTGGCGCGTATGCGGCCTACAACATTCTGGTGCGCATCGACGGCATGCCGCTGATCCTGGCAATCCTGTTTGGCGGCGTGTGCGCCACGGTGTTCGGCGTGCTGTTCGGTATCCCGTCGCTGCGCATCAAGGGCCTTTACCTGGCGGTGGCCACGTTGGCCGCGCAATTCTTCGCCGACTGGGCGTTCCTGCGCATCAAGTGGCTGACGAACAATTCTTCGTCGGGGTCGGTGGGCGTGGGCGAGCTGGTGGCGTTCGGCTGGACGATCAATACGCCAGCCGAAAAGTACCTGTTCTGTCTGGGCTTCGTCGCGGTTTTCGCGCTGCTCGGGAAGAACCTGGTGCGCAGCCACATCGGACGCGAGTGGATGGCGATTCGCGACATGGACGTTGCCGCGGCAGTGATTGGCATTCGCCCGGTCTACGCCAAGCTGACAGCGTTCGCGGTGAGCTCGTTTTTCGTGGGCGTGGCCGGTGCACTGTGGGGTTTCGTCTACCTCGGCTCGTGGGAACCAGCGGCGTTCAACATCGACCGCTCGTTCCAGTTGCTGTTCATGGTGATCATCGGCGGCCTGGGTTCGATCATGGGCAGCTTCTTCGGCGCGGCGTTCATCGTCATGATTCCGATACTGCTGGACAACGCACCGGTGCTGTTCGGAATTCCGATCGATACTGCCTTGGCCTCGCACATGACGTTCATGATCTTCGGCTCGCTGATCGTGTTCTTTCTGATTGTCGAACCGCATGGTTTGGCGCGGTTGTGGTCGGTAGGCAAGGAAAAGCTCCGCCTCTGGCCGTTTCCGCATTGAGCCCGCGGCCGTGCCCGTATAAATCCCAATGCCAAAGCGCCGTGCCAAACGTTCTCTCCCACACGCTTTCCGTTTCTCGCATGCGCCCTCGTGCGCCCATCCCACCACATCAGGAGGTCTTCAATGAAACTGCAGTCCCTTGCTCTCGCCGCCACGGTTGCGGCTACCGGCATGAGCACCCTACTCACTGCTCCGGCCGCGTTCGCGCAGGCCAAGGAGCAGTTCTTTCCCATCCTCGTGTATCGCACCGGCGCCTACGCGCCCAATGGCGTGCCATTCGCCAATGGCTACGTCGACTACCTCAAACTCGTCAATGCGCAAGGTGGCATCAACGGTGTGAAGGTCGTCTGGGAAGAGTGCGAAACGGGTTACGCCACCGACAAGGGTGTCGAGTGCTATGAGCGCCTGAAGGGGAAGAACGGCGGCGCCACGGTGTTTCAGCCGCTGTCCACGGGCATCACCTTCGCGCTGACGGAGAAGGCCCCCGGCGACAAGATTCCGCTCATCACGTCCGGCTATGGCCGCAGCGAATCGGCCGACGGCGGCGTGTTCAAGTGGAATTTCCCCCTGGTGGGAACCTACTGGGTTGCCGCGGACATCCTGACGCAATACGTCGGCAAGAAGGAAGGCGGCCTGGACAAACTGGCAGGCAAGAAGATCGCCCTCGTGTATCACGACAGCCCGTACGGCAAAGAGCCTATCGCCCTGCTGCAGGAGCGGGCGAAGATGCACGGCTTTGACTTGAGCCTGCTCCCCGTCGCTCACCCGGGCGTGGAACAGAAGGCCACGTGGCTGCAGATTCGGCAGAACCGGCCGGACTATGTGTTCCTGTGGGGCTGGGGCGTGATGAACTCGACGTCGGTTAAGGAGGCCGTCGCCACGGGCTACCCGCGCGAGAAGATGTATGGCGTATGGTGGGCCGGCGCCGAACCTGATGTGAAAGACGTTGGCGACGGTGCCAAGGGCTACCAGGCACTTGCACTGCAGCACGGCGCCGAGCCGAATTCCAAGGTCGTCAAGGACATCCTCGACAAAGTGCACGCCAAGGGCCAGGGCACCGGTCCGAAGGAGGAAGTCGGCCAGGTCCTGTACATGCGCGGCCTGTCAGCGGGCATGTTGGCGGTTGAAGGCGTGCGTCGCGCCCAGGAGCGCTTCGGCAAAGGCAAGTGGATCTCGGGTGAGCAGGCGCGCTGGGGCTACGAGAACCTGGCTCTGGACCAGAAGAAGCTCGACGCGCTCGGTTTCGCCGGCGTGATGCGGCCGGTGTCGACCTCGTGCGTCGACCACATGGGCGCCTCCTGGGCTCGCGTTCACACCTGGGACGGAGCGAAGTGGAACTTCACGTCGGACTGGCTGCAAGCCGACGAATCGATCCTCAAGCCGATGGTACGGGCCGCGGCTGACAAGTACGCAGGCGAGAAGAAGCTGACGCGCCGCACCCCGGAAGATTGCCAGTCCTAAGCGCGCTGCGGCTCAGGACTTCGTCCTCATTCGATTCGCTTTCCTTCCCTTCGACGGGAAGGGGTGAAAAGCACCCCAGCCCCGACCAGCGGGGCAGCCCCTCACGGGGCCTTCTTCAAGGCGCCGCGCGCGGCGCCTTGAAGAAGATCAGGACCACTGCATGAGCAATATCCTTCTCAACGTCAACGGCATCGAGGTCATCTACAACCACGTGATCCTGGTGTTGAAGGGCGTGTCGATGCAGGTGCCGGAAGGCCGGATCGTCGCGCTTATGGGCGG
>JANNKM010000009.1:0-24695 GCA_031396305.1 Rhizobacter sp. | reverse complement strand
GCCAGGTGCTGCACGACTGGTGCGTTGCCGGTTTGGGAGTGGCCTGGCGCTCCACCTGGGAAGTCGAGCAGGAGGTCCAAAGCGGCAAGCTGCACACCGTGCTCGACGACTTCGTCGCGCCACCGAATGGCATCTACGCGGTGTTCGCGCACGCGAAGCACCTGCCGTTGCGGGTGCGGCTGTGGATCGACTTTCTGAAAGGCGCCTACGGCGACCCGGCGTACTGGATCCGCCGCGCGCCACCTTGACATGGGTCTGAGGCGAAAGAAAGGGCGCTGGGCCGCGCCCTGAGACTGGACCTCTGGTTTGCTTGCGCTCAGGCCTTCGGCTTCGCGTCAGCCATGCACTTCTTGATGTGGCTCGACTTGGCCGCGCCGGCAAGCTTCTTGTCGGCTGCGGACTTCTCGCATTCCGGGCTGGCCGCGGCGGCAGCGGCTGGTTTCGCATCGGCCTGGCATTTCTTCATGAAGCTGTTCTTCGCTGCGCCGGCGAGCTTCTTCTCGGTCGCTTGGGCCTCGCAGGCCTTGGCAGCGTCGGCGGCAAACGATGGGGTTGCCAGTACAGCCAGCGCAAAGGCCAGCACAGTCATCAATCGTTTCATCGGGTCTCCTGAAGGGTTGCGGCGTGAATCGCCGGCCGGCATTGGAACATAGGCGCGGCGCACCCTACGGGACCTGCCGCAAGACCTACAGGACGCGCCGCGGGTGCGCCAGGGCCTCGTGTGCTGCGTGAAGGCGACGCACCAGTACGCGAATGAAGGCCTGGTCGAAAGCGTGGCGCGTCACGGGGCTCAGCCGCGCCAGCGTCTCGGGCGTGAACGCCACGCTGGCGGTGGGCTGGGACACGACAACGTCGGCGCTGCGCCTGCTCAGCTTCGCACTCGGTGCGAGGTAGGCCATTTCGCCCACCGACGCGCCGGCGCCGAGTTGCGCGACGCGTTCGCCGTTGCGAAAGACTTCGACCTCGCCTTGAGCAATGATGTGGAAGTCGTTGCCTTCGTCGCCCTTCAGATAGAGCGATCGGCCGACGTTGAAGCGCTCCCAGCGGGCGCGATGCACGACTTCCCAGAGATCAATGTCGCCGAAATCGGCAAAGAACTCGAGCTGGCGCAACAACGTGAAGCGCTCCGAGTCCAGCACGCTCTGGGCGTCGCCGCGCGGCACAAGCTGGTTCGACACCAGCGCCGCCAGCGCCTGCGCGAAGGCGTCCCAATCGGGGTAGCGGTCTGGCGCGCGCTTGGCCAGGGCGCGCTGGATCACGGCGTCGAGCGCCGGGTCCACGCCCGCGCGCAACGGGCCGAGCGGTTCCGGGCGCTGCTGGAAGATCTGCTGCATCATCGCCGCGGGCGAGGCTGCATCCAGCGGCGCGCGGCCGGCGATCAGGTGGTAGAGCACCGCGCCCAGCGAGTACATGTCGGAGCGGCTGTCGAGCCGTTGCCCGTCGAGCTGTTCGGGTGACACATAGGCGAGCGAGCCGACGCGGTCGATGTGCGTCAGGTCGGAACCGAGGTTCAACGCGCTGCCGAAGTCGGTGATCTTCACTCCGGTGATCGCGCCATGGGTCATCTGCAGCAACAAGTTGGCCGGTTTCACGTCGCGGTGCACCACGCCTTGGCGTGACAGGTAACCCAGCGCCATCGCGCATTTGAAGGCGAGCTCGACGATCAACTCCAGCGGCAGCAACTGGTCCGGGCTGCAATACGGGCGCAGCGTGCTGCCCGCGACGTATTCCATCACCAGATAGGGCTGGATCGGGTCGGCGACGGCATCGTAGAGTTGCACGACGTTGGGGTGCTGCAAGCGCCCCACCAGGGCCGCTTCAGCGGCGAAAAAGCGCCCGATGTAGCGGCCGTCGATGCTGTCGCCCAGTGCCGCGGCGCGCACCAGTTTCACTGCAACGTCGCGGCCGGCGAAGTCGTCGCGGCACAGGAAGACCTCGCTGGTCGCGCCTTCGCCCAACTTGCCCAGCACCCGGTATTTGCCGATCTGCCGTGGCTCGTGGAAGGGCGCTGCGGCAGGCGTGCTGGTGAGTGTTTCGATCGGCATCATGACCCGCCCTGGCCGGGCGGAAAAGCGGGCTCGATGATTGCATGCAGGAATTGCCCTTCGGCCGTGTGGCATGAGCACAAATCGGCACAAACCGTGCGCGTGCGATGCATTCGCGTCAGCGCGAAATGCGAAACGTAGAATCTCGCCATGATCCAAGCCAAACAGGAGCTGCTCGCGGCGCTGCACCAGGCGATGCGCGAAGTCAGCCCCGGGGCCGGGATCGTTGCGGCTTTCGAGTCGCCCAAGCTCGCCGCCCACGGCGACCTGGCGTGCGCGGCCGCCCTGCAGTTGGCCAAGGCCATGGGAACGCCACCGCGCGAAGTGGCCCAGGCGCTGATCATCGCGCTGAAGCGGCAAAGCGCGGTGCAGCGCTTCGTTGCCGCGCTGGAAATCGCCGGGCCCGGATTCATCAACCTGCGCCTGACGCCCGCCGCACGCCAGGCCGTGGTGGCCGAGGTGCTGGCGCAGGGCTCCGAGTTCGGTCGCCAGGCACCCACCAAGCGCCAGGTGCTGGTGGAGTTTGTCTCAGCCAATCCGACGGGCCCGCTGCATGTGGGGCATGCGCGCCAGGCGGCATTGGGCGACGCGATCTGCAATCTGTTCGAAACGCAGGGCTGGCGCGTCACGCGCGAGTTCTATTACAACGACGCCGGCGCGCAGATCGAGAACCTGGCGCGTTCGGTGCAGGCGCGCCTGCGCGGCCTGAGCCCGGGCGACCCGGGCTGGCCCACTGACGCCTACAACGGCGACTACATCGCCGACATCGCCGCCGAGTTCCGCCTGCGCAAGACCGTGCATGCTGATGACCGAGAGTTCACCGCATCGGGCGACATCGACGATTTCGACGCCATCCGCCAGTTCGCCGTGGCCTACCTGCGCCACGAACAAGACCTGGACCTGCGCGCCTTCGACGTGCGCTTCGACAACTACTACCTTGAGTCGAGCCTGTATTCGTCCGGCCGGGTCGATGCCATCGTGCAACGCCTCATCGCCTCAGGTAAAACGTTCGAGGACGGCGGCGCGCTGTGGCTGCGCAGCACCGACTTCGGCGATGACAAGGACCGGGTGATGCGCAAGTCCGTCCCCGCCGGGACCGCGCACGCCGCGACGCCTGCGCAATACACCTACTTCGTCCCCGACGTCGCGTACCACGTGAACAAGCTGGAACGCGGTTTCGTCAAGGCGATCAACATCCAGGGCAGTGATCACCACGGCACGATCGCGCGCGTGCGGGCTGGGATCCGCGCCGCGGACCCAGGCGCGCCCGCGGACTTTCCCGACTACCTGCTGCACAAGATGGTGACGGTGATGCGCGGCGGCGCCGAGGTCAAGATCTCCAAGCGCACCGGCGGCTACGTGACGTTGCGCGACCTGATCGATTGGACCAGCAAGGACGCTGTGCGTTTTTTCATGATCAGCCGCAAGGCCGACACCGAGTTCGTGTTCGACATCGATCTGGCCCTCAAGCAGAACGACGAGAACCCGGTGTTCTACGTGCAGTACGCGCATGCCCGGATCTGCTCGGTGCTGCAGCAATACCTCGAGCGCGGTGGCACGCGTGAGAGCCTCGCGCACCCCGATCTGGCCTTGCTCGTGGCGCCGAGCGAGACCGCGCTGATGCTCAGAATCGCCGAATACCCGGACATGCTGGCCAACGCTGCCGATGGCCTGGCACCGCATGACGTGGCCTTCTACCTGCGCGGTCTCGCGGGTGCTTTCCACAGCTATTACGCCGCCGAGCGCTTTGTCATCGACGACGCGCATCTGAGTGCGGCGCGCTTGGGCCTTCTGATGGCCACGCGCCAGGTGATCGCCAACGCCCTGGGGCTGCTCGGCGTGGCAGCGCCCGAGCGCATGGCGAGTTCGGCGCGAAAAACGGAGAACGCATGAAACTGCAAGGCAGCGGTTTTCTCATGGGCCTGGTCGTGGGCCTGCTGGTTGGCCTGTCCCTCGCTTTGGGAGTGGCCATCTACGTGAACAAGGTGCCCATTCCCTTTCTCAACAAGGTTCCGCAGCGCACCGCCGACCAAGACGCCGCGGAAGCTGAGAAGAACAAGAACTGGGACCCCAACAGTGCGCTGCGCAGCAAAGCGATCGTGCCGCACAGCAGTGAAGCGAGCGCGCCCGGCGCGGCAACTGCCCCTGGGACAAAGGCGCAGCCAGGCGCTCGCCCTGGAATCACCACCACCCCGGCCACGACTGGAGCAGCGCAGCCTTCCGTGCCGGCAGGCACGGCACCCCGGCCGCTGACCGACGCGCCGGCCGCACCAGCGTCGGCCATTGCCGCGGTTCGGCCGGCGCCAGCGCCGGTCAACCGTATCGGCCCGGACCCGTTCATTTACTTTGTGCAGGCCGGAGCATTCGCGCAAACCGAAGAAGCCGAACAACAGCGCGCCAAGTTGGCGATGCTCGGCTTCGAAGCGCGGCTGAGCGAGCGCGAGCAGGGCGGGCGCACGATGTTTCGAGTTCGAGTCGGCCCATACGACAAGAAGGACGACGCCGACGCGGTCAAGGAAAAACTCACCGGCGCCGGCGTCGAGTCGAGCCTGGTGCGCGTGCAGCGTTAGGGCCTGTTCACACTGCATCGGCGTCAGATCGATGACCTCCACGCGGACCACTCAGTTTTTTCGGCGCTAAGCTTCGGCGCCGAATTTGATCAATTCTTCGAACTCACGAGGACTGCAACCCATGAAACGCCGCAATTTTTCCGCCAGCCTGCTGGGCGCCTCACTGAGCACGTCTGGCTTGATCGCTTCCGGCGCCGCCGGTGCCCAGGGCGGCCCGGTCGAGGGGACGCATTACGTGCGCCTGAGCCAGCCGCTGCCTGTGCCCACACACGGCAAGCTCGAAGTGGTCGAATTCTTCTGGTATGGCTGTCCCCACTGCAACGAGTTCGAGCCGGCGCTGGAGGCCTGGACCAAGACGCTGCCGGCTGACGTCTTGTTCAGGCGCGCACCCGTGGCGTTTCGCCCTGAGCCGCATGGAACGCACCAACGACTGTATTTCGCGATCGAGGCGATGGGCCTGATTCCTGCCCTGCACCGCAAGGTGTTCTACGCCGTCCACAACGAGCGCCAGATGCTCGACAAGCCGGCCGACATATCCGCATTTGTCAGCAAGAACGGGGTGGATGGGGCCAAGTTCCTCGACGTCTTCAATTCATTCTCGGTGCAGACGAAGGCGCGCCAGGCGCATCAGCTGTCCGAGGCGTACAAGATCGATGGGGTTCCGGCGCTCGGCGTGCAGGGGCGCTTCTATACCTCGGGCAGCCTTGCCGGCTCGAACGATCGCGCGCTGGCCGTCGTGGACCACCTGCTGAAGCGGCTGCGCAGCGGCTCCTGAGCGGGCCAACCCCGGCGCCACGCCGGGGCCTTGCATGGCTTTGGGCCGCGTGCGGCTTGCACGGCAGCGCGGTAGTCGCTTGCACCTGCCGAAGAATCAGCCGGCTAGAATGGTCTGCAAGTTTCGTGCCCTATGCATTTCTCTCTTTTCCCTCACTTGTTCAGGCGCGGTGCGCTCGCTGGCAACGCGCTGTGTGCCGTGCTTGCGGCGTTCACCTGCGGGGCCGCTGCGGAACGCGCCGACCGGCTGAAGCCGATGCAGGTCGAGTCTGACCAGCCGGGGAAAATCGACCTGCTGAACCAGTTTGTCGTGTTCAACGGCAACGTGGTCGTCACCAAGGGCACGATGCTGATCCGCGCGGCGCGCATCGAAGTGCGCGAGACGCCCGAGGGCTACCACTCGGCGCAGGCCACCGGCGCAGCGGGCAAGCCGGCGACGTTTCGCCAAAAGCGCGACGGCGTGGATGAAACCATCGAAGGCGAAGCCGACCGCATCGAAGTCGACGCCAAGGCAAACGTCATCAAGTTCATCGGCAACGCCTCGGTACGGCGCCTGCGCGGCGCCCAGGTGGCCGATGAGATCGCCGGTCAGTTGGTGAGCTACGACAGCCTGAACGAGGTCTTCAATGTGTCCGGCGGCGCACCTGCCACCGCCACGAGCCCGGGCGGGCGTGTGCGTGCGGTGCTGACCCCGCGCGAAGGCTCGCGCGCCGCGCTCGAAGCGGCCTCGGCTCCAGGCGCGGCGGCTTCCGCCGCCGCGCCGCAGCTCAAACTGAGTCCGGCGCTGAGCGGAGCTCCTCGTTGAGCGATGTCGAGGCTCGCGCGACTGATATTCGGGTGGCGCCGGCGCACCGGCTCGAAGCCGTGGGGCTGGAAAAATCCTACGGCGCGCGCAAGGTCGTGAAAGACGTGCATCTGGGGGTGGACAGCGGCGAGGTGGTCGGGCTGCTGGGGCCGAACGGCGCGGGCAAGACGACGAGCTTTTACATGATCGTCGGTCTGGTGCGCGCCGATGCCGGGGAAATCAGCATCGAGGGCCAGCGCATCGAGCGCGTGCCGATCCACCAGCGCTCGCGCCGGGGTCTGAGCTACCTGCCGCAGGAAGCATCCATCTTTCGCAAGCTCAATGTCGAAGAGAACATTCGCGCCGTGCTTGAACTACAGCGCGGCGCCGACGGAAAACCGCTGCGTCCGGCGGTCATCGAACCGCTGCTCGACGGGCTGCTGCGCGACCTGAGTATCGAAAAGCTGCGCGGCTCGCCAGCGCCGGCGCTGTCCGGCGGCGAACGACGTCGCGTCGAGATCGCGCGCGCCTTGGCGACGCAGCCGCGTTTCATCTTGCTCGACGAGCCGTTCGCGGGTGTCGACCCGATCGCCGTGATCGAGATCCAGCGCATCATCGGCTTTCTCAAGCGCCGTGGCATCGGCGTGCTGATCACCGACCACAATGTGCGCGAGACGCTGGGCATCTGCGACCGCGCTTACATCATCAGCGAGGGACGCGTTCTCGCCGAAGGCACGCCGTCCGAGATCGTCGAGAACGCCGACGTGCGCAAGGTCTACCTCGGCGAGCACTTCCGGATGTAGCGATGAAGCAATCGTTGCAAGTCCGCCTGTCGCAGCACCTGGCGCTGACGCCGCAGCTGCAGCAGTCGATCCGGCTGCTGCAACTCTCGACGCTGGAGCTGCATCAGGAAGTCGAGCAGATGCTCGAGCAGAACCCCTTCCTCGAAGTCGATGACGAGGCCGTCGACCCCGTTGAACCGATGGTCGAGCGCAGCTCCCCCGCCGAACGCGCGGGCGAACGCGAGACCGAACGCGCCAGTGACAGCAACGACGGCGGTGAGGAACTGCGAGAAATCGACGCGGGCCAGGCGGGCGCGACGGAGCGCGACGACTGGGAAAACGGCACCGAAAGCGAAGACTTCGACGGTATCCGCGAAACCCCCGGCAAGGCTGCGGCCAACAACGAGGGCGGCGAATTCGAAGCGCAGGAGCGCGACCGCTCCGCGCTGAGCCTGCAGGAACACTTGCGCGAACAGCTGCGCGGCATGCGCCTGAATGCCGAAGACGCAGCCGCGGTGTTGATGCTGATCGAGTCGCTCAATGACGACGGCTATCTGGCCGACCCTGTCGAGGAGATCGCTGCACAACTCGCCGGGCCGCAGGCCGGGGCGGAGCAAATTGAAGACCTGACGGCGCGCCTGCAATGCGCCCTGCGCTGGGTGCAAAGCATGGAGCCCTGCGGCGTGGGCGCGCGCGACCTCGTCGAGTGCCTGACGCTGCAGTTGCGCCAGCTGCCGCGCAGCGAAGTGCAGGCCATCGCCATCATCATCTGCAAGCAGCACCTCGAGCTAATGGCGCGGCGCGACACGAAGAAGCTGCTCGCGGCCACCGGCGCCGATGAAGAATTGCTGAAACAGGCGCAGGCGCTGATCAAGACCCTCGAGCCCAAACCCGGACGACAGTTTGCCGACGCCGAAAGCCTGGTGATCGTGCCCGACGTGTTCGTTCAGAAGTCCGGCCGCGGCTGGAAAGTGCTGCTCAACGGCGACGTGATGCCGCGCCTGCGCATCAATGACATGTACGCCAACGCGATTCGCCAACCGCGCGGCGCGCGCGGCGCATCCGCGCCCAACGCCGCGCTGAATGGCGCAAGCGCGGGCCTGAATTCGCGGCTGCAGGAAGCGCGCTGGTTCATGAAGAACATCATGCAGCGCTTCGACACGATCCGGCGCGTCTCGCAGGCGATCGTCGAGCGCCAGAAGGGATTTCTCGCGCATGGCGCGATCGCGATGAAGCCGCTCGTGCTGCGCGAGATCGCCGACGAACTCGGCCTGCACGAATCGACGATTTCGCGTGTGACGACGGCCAAGTACATGTCCACGCCGTTCGGCACGTTCGAGCTCAAGTACTTTTTCGGCTCGTCGCTGAACACCGAAGCGGGCGGCAACGCGTCGAGCACCGCGGTGCGCGCGCTCATCAAGCAGATCGTCGGCGCCGAAGACACGACCAAGCCGCTGTCGGACAGCCAGATCGCGCAGATGCTCGAAGAACAGGGCATCCAGGTCGCGCGCCGCACCGTCGCCAAGTACCGGGAAGCGCTGCGCATCGCCCCGGCGAATTTGCGCCGCGCCCTGTAGCCACGAGGCACCGCGATGCGTTGCGCAACCCAGCCCTTGTTTCTGCCGTGCGCTGCCGGGGTCGAAGGGCTGCTCGCGGCTGAAGTGCAGCATCTGTTGCCGAACACGCCTGTGCGCAGCCAGCGCGGTGGCGTGGCGCTGTCGGGCACGGTCGGCGACGTGATGGCGCTGAACCTCGGCAGCCGTCTGGCCCAGCGTGTGTTGATCCAGGTCGCGCTGGCGCCGTACCACGACGAGACCGACCTGTACAACCTCGCGCTTGGCGTGGACTGGGCCACCTGGATCACGCCGCGCCACACCTTGCGGGTGGACACGACCGCGCAGCGCTGCCCTTTGAAGAGCCTGAACTTCGCCGCGCTGCGCATCAAGGACGCCGTGTGCGACCAGTTGCGCGAGGCCACGGGCGAGCGGCCGAACGTCGATACGTCGCAGCCGGACCTGCCCTTGTTGCTGCACCTGGACGCGCACGACGCCACGCTCTATGTCGACAGCTCCGGCGAGCCGCTTTTCAAGCGCGGCTGGCGCGAAGACGTGGGTGATGCGCCGCTCAAGGAAACCCTGGCCGCGGCGATGCTCGCTGCCGCCGGCTGGCGCGGCACGGTCCAGGACGGCGGCGCACTGCACGACCCGTGCTGCGGCTCGGGCACGATCGCCATCGAAGCCGCGCAACTTGCCTGCGGCATCGCGCCGGGTCTGAAGCGGCGCTTCGCGTTCCAGCAGCAACTGCCGTTCTGCACGCCGGAACACCGCGCCGGCTGGCAGCGCCGCCAAAGCCTGGCGCAGGCGGCGATTCACCCGAGCGCGGTGCCGATCTTCGCCAGCGACGTGTCGTTTCGCATGGTCGACTTCGCGCGGCGCAACGCGCAGCGCGCAGGTGTCGACGCCGCGATCCAGTTCAATGGCGGCGACGCGCTCGAGCGCCCGGCACCGGACCTGCCCACCGGCATGCCGGGGACGTTGATGCTCAATCCACCCTATGGCGAACGCATCGACGCACTCGGCAAGGCGGCACGCCCGAATGCGCCAGATGTGCCGGGCGCGCCGTCACTGCGTGCGCACCCGCCGCTGCCGGACGACAACCGCAGCGCGCCGTCGGACTTCTTCGCCCGCCTGGCCAACCACTGGAAGCGCGCCTACACCACCCACCCCGCCGGCTGGACAGCCTACGTGCTCAGCCCCGACATGAGGCTTCCCGGCTCGATGCGGCTCAAGGAATCACGCCGTGTGCCGATGTGGAACGGACCCATCGAATGCCGCTTGTTCCGCTTCGATCTGGTGGCGGGCTCGGCACGCACGCTGCGCGCACCCGCCACGCCGGAGAACCGCACCGAACCCATTCACAAGCGATGAACCGACCCCTGATCGCCTTGGACGCAGACGGCGTGCTGCTCGACTTCCATCTCGCTTACGCCAGGGCCTGGCAGCGCGCGTTCGGCGCGTACCCACGCGAGCGCGATCCGCAAGCCTACTGGCCGATCGACCGCTGGGACGTGGAACGCCTGGACGCGAAACGACGCGCCCAGTTTCGCGAGCAGTTCGACACGCATTTTTGGTCCACATGCCCCGCGCTGCCTGGCGCTGTCGACGCCTGTCATCAGCTGGTGGCGGCGGGGTTCGAGCTGGTGTGCGTTTCGGCGCTGGAGCTCGAGCATGGTCCGGCGCGCTTGCGCAACCTGCGCGCGCTGGACTTCCCGATCGAGCGCGTCATCGCCACCGGCAACACTGAAGGCGAGCGCAGCCCGAAGGCGCAGGCGATCGAGGCGTTGCAGCCCCTGGCCTTCGTCGACGACTACCTGCCTTACCTGCGCGGCATTCCGGCGCAGGTACACACCGCACTGGTGCTGCGCGCGCCCAACGGCAGCCCGAATTCCGGCACCGAGATGCGGCTCGCGAAGTCGGTGCACCAGGACCTCGCGGAATTCACGACGCACTGGCTGGCGGCGCAGCCGTCTGCCTGACACGAATTCGTCACACAAGAATGGTCGTCCGACCTCGGCCTTTTCTGGCCATTCGCCGCGATGTGCCTGCGAGCCTGGAGCAAAGGCAGGTGGCCCGGGTGGCATGAGAAGGCGCGGCAGGCAACTGGGTGATGCAGCAGGGCGGCGGTGGTACCCCCGGGCGCAGGCCCCATTCGCGATGTTCCCGACGCATCCAGAGCGAAACCGTGTTGACGAGGCATCGGGTTGCCGGCCGCGACGCTGCCCCGCGAGCGTGGGCCGCAGTAAGGGGTCGCCGCCGTCGCCCTGGCGTCGAAACCTGGGCATGCTGACCGCACGCCCACAGACCGCTTTAGGCCGAAGTCGGATGCCCACTCTTATGCGATTGAACGCAAATCGGTATGACAGGGACTGCTACATCGCCTTGAACAGGTGGGCGTAAAGGCGGCTCACACTGAGTTTTTCGGCACGGCCGCGCAGGCTGAGCACAACGCGGCCCGACTCCTGGCGCGTCGCACTGGCGATGCAGCGCGCCTGCACCACGAGCCCGCGATGTACCTGCCAGAAGCGCTGGGCGTCGAGTTGCGGCAACAGTTCGCGCAACGACAGGCGGACCAGGTATTCACGCTCGGCGGTGATGACGCGCAAGTACTTGTCCGCAGCTTCGATGTAGATGACCTCGTCCAGCGGCACCAGGTGCACCGTCGCGCCCACGCCAGCCTGGAGCACCTCGAGCTTCGGCGTCGAGGCGTGCGCAGCGGTGCCATCTAGCCCGATCAGCGCGCGCAGTTGTTCGACCGCCTGGCTCAACGCCGACGGCGTGGTCCGCTGCACCCGTTGTGCCAAGCGCTGGCGCAGCCGCTCGCAACACAGCGCCAGACGCTCGGCCTGCACCGGCTTGAGCAAGTAGTCCACCGCCTGCGCTTCGAATGCCTGCACGGCGTATTGGTCGTAGGCGGTGATGAAGACGAGCAGCGGAAACTCCGCGCCGCCGCTCGCCGCGTCGTCAGGCCAATCTTCGGCCAACGCCTGTGCGACTTCCAGGCCGCTCAGCGCGGGCATGCGGATGTCGAGGAAACACAGCGTGGGCCGAAGCGCCAGGGCCTGCTGCAGGGCCAGCGCGCCGTCACCGACGTTCGCGACGATGCGCAGGTCTGGCCAGTGCCGCGCCAGATCGGCCTGCAGTGCCTGCGCGAGCAGGGGTTCGTCTTCGGCCATGAGCGCGGTGGGGCTCATGGCGACGCTGCGGGCTCCAGTGGCAACGTGATGCGTACCAGCGCGCCACCTTCTGCGTCGGGCGCTGGATCGAGCGTGAGTGTGGCGCGATCGCCATACAGCACCCGCAGGCGTTCGCGCACCTGGCTCAGGCCGAAGCTCGTCGGCGGCGCCGCTGCATCGCTGTCGCGGGGCGCGAACGCTCCCGCCCGCAGGCCCACGCCGGTGTCGCGCACGCTCAGCGTCAGCAGCGGCCCGTCGCGCACAGCTCTCACGTCGATGCGCCCGCCCTCGACTTTGGGTTCCAGGCCGTGCTTGACCGCGTTCTCCACGAGCGGTTGCAGCAGCAACGGTGGCACGGCCAAATCGCGCAGCTCCTCGGGCAGGCCGAAGTTCGTGCGCAGGCGTGCGCCCATGCGCACCGACATCAGCGCCAGGAAGTCTTCAATGCGTTCGAACTCGGCGCCGAGCGCGTGGGCCTGGCTGCGCGACGCGCTGAGCGTGGCCCGCAGGTAGGCGATGAGCCGGTCGAGCATCGCCTGCGCCCGCGGCGGATCGACGGCGATGAGCACGCGCAAGTTGGCCAAGGTGTTGAACAGCATGTGCGGCTCGAGCTGCGCTTGCAGCAGCGTGAGCTTGGCCAGTGTGGCGTCGCGTTCCGTCGCGGCAAGCTGGGCGCGCTGATGCGATTCGCGGCCGCGGCTGTGGAAGAAGTAGATCGCCACACTTGCGGCGAACACCGTGCCTGCCAGCGTCGCCGCCAGGCGGCGCGGCGCAAGCGTCCAAAGTTGCCAGGTCGAAACACCTGCATAGACGTCGCCAATGACGGTGCCGATGGTGTAACCCCCGACGATGCCCACGACCAGCAGGATCGCGGTGCGCGTCGGGCTCGGCCAGCCGCTGCCCGGCTCGGCGCGCAGGCCGACCCGCCCGAAATCGATGATCGCCCAGATGCTCAAGCCGATGGCTTGCGAATAGACGAACTTGGTGTCCCAGGGGCCTGGCACGGCGATCACGTGCAGCGCCGCGAGCACGCTGTTGAAGGCAAAGGCCTGCAGAAAATGCAGGCCGAACATGCGTGCAAGGCTTGTGGCGTTGTCGGCGGGCAAGCTGGGCGGCACGATGGCGGGACGGCGCGGCAGGTGAGCGAGGCGATGCGTCATTGTGCGGCAGGCCGTACAGCGGCGGCGGTGGTGGCGGGGTGCGTCAAAACGACCAGGTCGCGGCGAGCACCGCGGCGCTGCGCTGCGGCAGTTGCGCGAACAGTGCGTCGGCCGATCCGCCGTAGCTTCGCCACGCCGCGTTGATGCGCAGCGTTTCGCCTTGCCATTGCGCAGCGGCAGTCACCACCTGGCCACGATCGCTTGGCGTGACCAGGGCATCGAGCGACACCACCCAGCGCGCCGGCTGCCAGGCCAGGCGCACAAAGACGTTGTTGCGCCGCAGATTGCCCGCCGCGAACGGCGTGGCCTGCCAGGCCAGGTTGCCGGCGATGGCGCTGATCAGGTTCTGCGGCAGGCCGCTCTGGCCGCCCAACGCCGTCAGCGCGACGTTGCGTGAGCGCCAACCGTCCCACTCGCGATTCGTCATCGCCGTCCCGTCGTACCACCATTCCGCAATCAGGCTGATCTGCCGCTCGCCGGTCCAACTCGCGCCCACCAGCGCCTGAGCCGCGCGGCCCAGTGTCGCCTGGTGCCACGGGTGGGTGGCGCGCGGTGCGTGCATCGCCTGCGGCTCGATTTGCCACCTGTCATGGCGCTGCAAGAGCCGGGTCGACGCGTGCAGTTCCAACTCATCGCTGACGACCCATGCGAGCGCCGTACCGACGCTGGCGCGTGTGTGCCTGCCCCAGCGGCCGATAAAGTGCCAGTCGGCGGCGCCGTCGCGCGCATAGGCGCGCGCGGCCACGGCGCTTTCCGCGGCACCGCGCTGCTCATTGGGCGCGGCATTCGCATGGTGCGGATTCACCCACACCAGCGCCGCGGCGGTCTGCGCACCATAGCGTTCGGCTTCGAGCAACGGCCGACCCTCTTGCGGCAGCGCAAGCAGGGTGCGTCGCTCTTCCTGCTGCACCACGTCGTTCGGCCGAAACCCGTAGCCGATGTCCCAGGCCACGACTTTTCTCCCGGCACTCGCTTGCCAGTGACCGAAATCGCCCGCGGCAAATCCTTCGATGAGACGCGCGTCGGCGCGCGTCTCATGCGAGTGGGTCAGGGTACGTCGCTCGACGTCAATGACCGCTGCCGCTGTGAGCGCAGCGCGCCCTGCGGCAACACTTGGCGCACGCCACGTGCCGCGCAGTTCAGCTTCGGCCACGGCATGGCTCGACGCATGGGCGGCAATGCCGGGTGCCAGTGCGTTCGCGTCGGCGATCGGCCCACCGGGATTGGCCTGGCTGAGGTCGTAGCGCAGGCGCAGATCGACACGCGCAGTGTCACCGTCTATGCGGGTCTGCGCCATGGCGAATTGCGCAGCCAGCGCGAGCACCAGGCCCACCGCGACGCGGCGACGCGCCAGGATCGAGCGCCGTGCCATGCCTACTCCAGCGCCGGGTTGCGCGCCAGGAACATCGGGTTCAGCCAGGCCTCGGGAACCGACTTCACGCGCCGCGACACATAGCGCACACGCGTCTCCTTGCGGTGGCTGAGCCGGTCGTGCAGGACCATCTCCGTCACCGTGCTCGGCGCATCGGCGTTGTCATACACGAACTGCGCCTGTTTCGCGAGTTTGTCGGAGTGTACGTAGAGGTCGGCGGCAATCGGCTCACCGCGCGCCTTGCCGAGCCACAACTCGATGCGCTGATAGCTGACGCCCTTGCTTGCCGCCTGCAGGCTCAGGTGCAGGCAGGTCTGTGCGCCGCACCTTTCCTCGCCGACGAGGTTGCCGTTGTAGTCGTCGGCCCAGCTCAGCGTGGCGATGTCCCCGGTGGACGCGTCGCCGAGCAATTTTTGCGACGCCGTGATGCGCAACGGCCGCTGGCTGCCGGGCAGCAGCAACCAGAAGTCGTCGCCGAGCATCAGCACCTTCTGGCCCTGCTCGCCGGGTGAGCGCATCAGCACCAGCGATTTGCGCTGCGCTTGTGCGAACACGGTGTAGCGGCGCTCCTTGTCGGGCGAGCCGTCGCGGTTGCGCACCTGGACCTCGGTCTCGACTTGCAGATTGCCCTGCCCGCCGCGGTAGCGGTCCGCGGCGACGAGCAGCGCCGTGACGTCCGACCCGGCATGGACGGCGCTCATGCCGAGCAAGGCGATGAGCAGGGTCGCGGCGTACAGCGTGATCGCGGTTGCTCGGTTCATGGTGCGTCCTTTCATTTCAAACATGCGCGAGCGCGTCGACGATCGGCCCGGCGACGCTGCGCCGCGCGACGAGCGCCGAGGCGATCAGTGCGAGCAGCAGCATGGCCACGAGCGTGCCGCCGTAGAGCGTCGCGTCGATCGCGATCTGCAGCGGGTACCCCGTGCTGCGCCCGGGCGGCGGCGGCATTTCGACGGGGAAGATGAGCAGCGCCACGGATACGCCGAGCGCGATCAGGCTGCCGAGCACGGCGCCCACGCCGCCGAGCATCAGCCCTTCCAGGGCAAACGTGCCGGTCAACTGTGCGGGCAGCGTGCCGAGCGCGCGCAACGTGCCGATTTCCCGGGTGCGTTCGACAATCGCCATCGCCATCGCATTGGCCACGACGAAGATCACGATCACGCCGATGATCAGGCCGAGCGCGCCGAAGATCCGGTTGTAGAGCTCCTTGACGCTCTTGTAGAAGAACGCCTGGTCGACCCAGGTCTGCACCGCGAGTTGCGGCAGTGCTGCTGCGATGCGCGCGCGCGCCGCACCGGTGGCCTCCATGCGATCCAGGAACACGCCGAGGCTGGTGACGCGCTGCGACACGAGCAGCTTCTGCGCCGTCTGCACATCGGTGTAGACGAGGCGCCTGTCGACATCGGGGATGCCGGTCGAGAACACGCCTTTCACGGTCACGTCGAGCGCATTCAGCGCGCCTTCCGTCGTGCTCGTCAGCAGCGTCAGGCTGGCGCCCGGTTCGGCCTTGAGGCTGCGCGCGAGCTCCGCACCCAGCATGACCTGGTTGCGCTCACCGGACGCGAGAACGGCGCCGGACTTGACCGTCAGAAACGGCCCCTTCACGGCAAACTCAGCGTCGGGGTCGATGCCGGCGGCCATCATCACCGTGGATTTGTCGCCGTTGCTGATGAGGCCAGTGAACTCGACCCTTGGCAGCACCTGGCGTACCGCCGGGTCCGCCAGCAGCTGCTGGCGCAATCCGTCCACGCCGTCCAGCCCGTTTTGAAGCGGCGTGTCTTCCTCGCGCGCAAACTGTTCCGGCTTGGCGACGATCAGGTGGCCGGTGGTGCGCGCCGAGATCTGCGCCAGGCCCTGGTAGGTGAACAAGGCGAAACCGCCGGCGAGCAGGATCGCCGCCGTGCCCAGTGCGGCGATGGCCACCGTCACGGCCGAGCGCCGACGATTGCGAAGGGTGTTCAGCCAGGCGAACTTGAGCCATCGGATGTTCATGCGGCAACCCTTTCCGCTGCGTCGACGATGCTGCCGTCGAGCAACGCGATGACTCGATCGCAACGCCGCACCAACCGCGAGTCGTGGCTCGCGATGAGAAACGCCGCGCCCTCGGCGTGGCCGCAGTCGCGCATCACATCGAGCACCTGGTCGGCAGTGCGCGAGTCCAGGCTCGCCGTGGGTTCATCGGCAATCACCAGGCTCGGGCGCTTGACGAGCGCGCGGGCGATCGCGACGCGCTGACGCTGCCCGCCCGACAGCGCGTCGGGCCGGTGTCCCGCATGGTCTTCCAGGCCGACTGCCCGCAACATCGCGGCGACCCGCCGGCGCCGCTCCTGAGCGCCGACGCCAGCCAGGAACAGCGGGTAGTCGACGTTGTCAGCCACCGTCATCACCGGCACCAGGTTGAAGCCCTGAAATACGAATCCGATGGCATCGCGGCGCAGATGAGTCGCCTCGGCCTCACCGAGCGCGGACACGTTCTTGCCCCGCAGCCGGATTTCGCCCGCGTCGGGCCGGTCGATCAGCCCGGCAAGATTGAGCAAGGTACTCTTGCCGCTGCCCGACGGGCCGGTGAGCGCGAGCATTTCGCCGGGTTGCACGACCAGATCGACGCCGCGCAACGCCGGCACCACGTGCTGCCCGAGTCGATAGGTCTTCCTGACGCCACGCAGTTCGACAACCGACACGGTGGGGTTCGCCGGGCTCACGATGCGAGCTCCTTCAGCTTGGCCTGGGCCTGTTCCACCTGCGGTGCACCGCTGTCCAGCACTTGCTGGAACAGGCGCCGGGCGTCTTCTGTGCGCTTGTCGGCACTCGCCTCGACACCGGCACGCAGCCACACCGCACCGCGAAACTGCAGCGGGGCGGAGCTGAGCACTGGACTGGCCAGAACTTCGTCGAGTAGCTTGGCGCCACGTGCATGGCGGTTGAACACTCCCGGCAGAGCCAAGAACACGCTCGCCGCGGTGAATCGCGTTTCCAAACTTGCTGGCGTGCCGCGGTACAACGGCGCGTCGTGCGCAGGGCTCAACAGCGCGAGGGCTTTGTCGATCTGCGCCAGGCCGTCCTCAGCAAAGCTCATCTTCTTCCACGGCAGCATCGTGGTGCGCGAGCGCATCGCCGTGGCCGCGCCGCTGTAGGCCAGCCGCACCGGATCGCCCGGACTCGCTGAGGCCAATGCGCCGAAGCGTTCGGCAGCAGCTTCGACGGCACTTTCGATGCCGCTGTTGGCGCGCTGGAACTCGACGAAAGCGGCGTTGAACGCCGCGGCTTCAGCCGCCTGCGCCCGGCCGGCGATCGGCGATGCGAGGCTCGCGATCAGCACGACCAAGCCAAACAGGCGCGGCAGCGTGGCGCGCTTCGATTGCGGCAACGCGCGACGAGATAGAAGTCGATGCTTCATGAATGCACCTCGGGTTGAAAGGTGCATGCAGTCTGCGCAGGCCAGGCGCAGCGCGCCATGGCTCTGCGACAAAACGGCGCGGTGCGGCGTGAAACGCCGTGGCGCCGCCGCCAACGTCGTGGCGGATATCAGTCGTCGCGCTTTGCCATCACGCTTTCGATGTGTTCCTTGACGCGCAGCGCGCCGCGCACCACGAACTCCGGGTCGAGCTGCGCCTGCGGCGCGACGGCGCGCGCCACTTCTTCAAGCGTGTCGGGGTCGGTCATGAGCGCGTTGGCCAATGCAGACAGGACACAAATGTCGCGCCCGGCAATTTGTTGCGGCAACTGGCGCGTGGCGTTGACGATGACGTGATAGCGCACGCAGTTCACCGCCGCGGCCGCCAAGCCCCAGGTTTCGCACAGCGCCGCGCCCAGCGCGTCGTGGCCGACACCGAATTCCTGTTGTTCCAGCAGCAACAGCTCTTCGTCGTTCTTCGCCGTTTTCAGCAGCGCCCGATACTTGCCGCTCGCGTGGCGGAAGAGTACCGCCTTGCCGCACTCTTCAAACAGGCCTGCCGAATGCGCGGCCCAGTGATCGACTCTGATGGCCTGTCCGATGCGGCCCATCAGCATTGCACGCACGCTCGCGCGTTCCCACAGCGGTTCGAGTTCCGGAGCATGCGGAAACACGGCGCGCAGCCCCATGGCAAAGGTGACTGAACTAATTTCGCGCGTGCCCAGGTAAGTGACTGCCTGCTGCACCGTGCGCACCCGGCCGGCCAGGCCATAGAGCGCGGAATTGACCGTCTTGAGCACCGCCGAGGCCAGCGCCATGTCGCCGGCGATCAAGGCACCCACCGCGTGCAAATTGACGTTCTCGTCGCTCATCATCAGCGACAGTTTGACCAGCACGTTCGGCTGGGCCGGGATGTCGATTTTCAGCGAGCGAAGTTGCGGGTCGATGGGCATTGGACTACCGGCGCGGCGATGCAAAGCCCATATTAGGGCCGCGCGAGGGCCGGGCAATCAACCCGGTTGGCCTGAGCGGGACTATTTCAACGCATCAAGTCCGGCGCGTGCGATCTGCGCATCTTGTTGCGAGGTGACACCGCTCACGCCGATCGCTCCAATCACCTTGCCAGCCGCGATGATGGGGATGCCACCTTCGATCGGCATGGCGCCGGTCAGGCCAAGGATGGCGACGCGCCCGCCGGCAATCCCGTCTTCGAACACCTTGGTCGGGCGGCGAAACATGGCTGAAGTGCGTGCCTTTTCGACCGCGACATGGGCGCTGGCGGTTTGTGTGTCGTCGAGCATTTCGTAGTAGACCAACACGCCGTGGTTGTCGACGATGGCGATCGCCACCGGCCAGCTATTCTTCTTCGCCTCGACCACCGCAGCCGCAGCGATCTTTTTCGCCGTGTCGAGGTTGACCGCGGCGCCGTAGCTCGGCACCTGCGCCGCGACAACGCCGACGAAGACAACGCTGGTGACGAGCGCTGTCACTCGGGCAATGAATCCTGTAATTCGCATGATTTCTCCTGAGGCTGGGTGGGGAACGATGATCTGCGCAGGGTCCGGGCGTCGTCAATGCTCGTGACTACCACCCTTGGCCGAACCGGCCATGCTAGGCGGCTCCGGGGGGCCGGACGCCAAGGGCGTCGCCGGTGCGGCGCCCTTGGCTGTGATCGACCCGTCACTTCTTGTTGTTGCCAGCCGCATCCTTGTGACGACACGGCACCGCTGAAATGTCTCCTCAGCCCCCGCCGCTGCCAAGCACCGTGCCGGTACCTCGCGCGAGTGGCCGGACTTTAGGCGCGGCCGTTTGGCCCCGGCACTGGGGCTTACCCCGGAGTCAGCCCGGCGTGGTGGGAATCGGACACCGGCGAGGAGCCCTGCCGCGCGGATTCCACAGCGCGCGCCGCAACCAGGGAAATCACCACCTCGGTACCACTGCCGGCCGCGCTGAACAGCGCCACGGTCCCGCCATGCAGTTCGACGATGCGCTTGACGATCGCCAGGCCCAGGCCCTTGCCGCCCTCGGCAGTGGCGGGGGCGGCGCTGGCTCGGCTTTGGTAGAAGCGGTCAAAGAGCCGCGGCTGGTCGGCGCTCGGAATGCCCGGTCCCGTGTCCCGGACCCGAACCTCGACGCGGCTCGCCACTTGCCGCGCCGTCAGCTCGATGCGCGCACCTGGCCCGCAGAACTTCAGGGCGTTGTCGATTAGGTTCGCGATCGCGCGCTCGAACAGCTCCACGTCCACAGCTGCGAACGGCGCCGGCCCGACGGCGCCGGCCGTTTCCCCGGCCGGGTGCTGCACCGCAAGCGAGATGCCCCTTTGCCCGGCGCGTTGCGTGAACCGCAGACCGATATCGTCGAGCAATTCGCTGATGTCGACGACTTCGCTACGCAGTTTGAATTCGGGCTCGTCGAGTTTCGCCAGATCACCCAGCGCATGCACTAGGCGCGCCGCGTTGCGGGCATTGCGCAGCGCCACTTCGATGAGATGCCTGTCGTCGCCTGCTGGTGCCGCTGGCGCGGCGTGCATCCAGCGCGCTTGCAGTGTTTCCAGGCAGGCCACTGTGGCCGTCAGCGGCGAGCGCAGGTCGTGCGACAGGTTGCTCACGCCTTCGCGGCGAAAGTGATCCAGCCGCCGCAACGCCTCCCACTGTTTGCGCAGCGTCGCCAGCATCATCTCGAAGGCGCTGCCGAGTTGTCCGAATTCGTCGCGTCGGTGCGCCTGCCCGGCTGCGCCGGGCAGCACGGCGATCGCATCCAGTTCGGGGTCGGTGCCGCGTTCCAGGCCCACCAAGGAGATTCCGGCCACGGCTGCGGTCAGGCGTTGCAGCGGCCGCGTCACGGCGGCGATCATCGCCGCCGCCAGGCCTGTCGTCACAGCGACGATGCCCAGAATCAGCAGCAACACTGGAAAGGCGAAGCTGTTGCGCAGCACGTCCCACTGCGAATTCGGCAAGTTCTGCCGGCGGGACACCAGATACAGGTAGCCCGACGCGGGCTCGCTGTCGCGGATCACCGCGCGGCGCAGCGCTCTGGCAGCAATTACCGTGTCCAACGCCATGCGTTCCGGGTCGTCGCCCATCACATAGGGCATGCTGCGCGGGCCATTGGCGCCGCGCGCCGCGGCCTGCACCGGCGCCAGCGCCACTTTGAAACCGGGGGCAAGAGTCACTTGTCCCGTGCTGGACAAGACAGCCCCCAGCGCATCGAGCAAGTAGAGCTGGCTATCGGGCTCGTACAGCATCACGCTGCGCATCCAGGTGTTGAGTTCCTGGGGCTGGCGTTCCTGCAGTTCGAGGATGTCGACGTTCATCGCGATGCGTGCGAGGAAGGCGTTGGCGCGCTGAAACGTGGTCTCGCGCTCGAAACGCTGAAACGCGTAGAGCACCGTGGCGATCACGAGCAGCGCAGTGATCAGCCCCGTCGCGACGATGGTCAGCGCCAGCCGCAGGCGAACCGTCATCTGCCGATGGCCCGTGTCGCCTTGCATCGCACGGTCACGGCGGCGCCTCGCGCATCTTGTAGCCGGCGCCGCGCACCGTCAGGATGACTTCCGGGCGCATCGGGTCGCCCTCGACCTTGGCGCGCAGCCGGTTGATGTGGGTCGTGACGGTGTGTTCGTAGCCGTCATGCGTGTAGCCCCAGACGGCGTCGAGCAATTGCGTGCGCGAGAACACATGGCCGGGGTGCGATGCAAAGTGCAGCAGCAGGTCGAATTCGAGCGCGGTGAACTCCAGCGTGTCGCCGCGCCGCTTCACTTGCCGCTTCACCGGGAGGATTTCGAGGTCGCCGTTGCGCAGGCTGTGCACCGGGCCGCTGGCCGTGGCCTGCGCCGCGCGCAGCAGGTCAGCGCGGCGCAGCAACGCCTTGACGCGTGCCAGCAGCTCGGCCAGTGAAAACGGTTTGGTCAGGTAGTCGTCGGCACCGAGTTCGAGGCCGAGTACGCGGTCTAGCTCGGTGGACTTGGCAGTGAGCATGAGGATCGGCGTGGCGCTGCCCCGCGCACGCAGCACCTTGCAGACCTCCAGACCGTCCTTGCCCGGCATCATCAGGTCCAGGATGAGCAAATCGCGCGGCTGCGTCGCCTGCTCGTGCAGTGCCGCGACGCCGTCGTCCACCGCAGTGACGTCGTAGCCCGCGCCGCGCAAGTTCAGCAGCAGCAGGTCGCGGATGTCGGCCTGGTCTTCGGCCACGAGGATCGTCGCGGGCATGGCTGATTGTCGTTCGCCGCGACACGCTCCTTACGCAAATGTGATGTTCCCGTGAGCTTTGGTGAGGCCAGCGCGATCTGCGCCGACCACAGTGGCGGCACCGACAAACCACATCCGGAGCCCACGATGAATTCCACGACCCTCGCCAGCACCCACGCCAGCCCGACCCCGAACCGCGGGCGCCACTGCGGCCCCGGCGCGTCGAACGGCGTCTCGTGGAACGAGATGGTCGGATACCGCGCCTACCTGGTTCGTTTCGCCCAGCGCAGGTTGCGCGACCCGGCGCTGGCCGAAGACGCGGTGCAGGATGTCTTCGAGGCGGTCTTGTCGGGGCGTGCGTCGTTCGAGGGCCGTGCCGCCCTTCGCTCGTGGCTCACGGCAATTCTGAAGAACAAGATCGTCGACGTGCTGCGGCGTCATGCCCGGTTCGAATCGCTCGACGATGATCAAGACGGCGAGCACGCCGCGATGCAGGTCGCCTGCACGCAGCCGCAACCGGACGAAGTGGCCGAGCAGCGCATCTTGCTGGCCCGCGCCCTGGCACGCGTCGACGCGCTTCCGCCGGGGCTGCGCGAGACCTTCCGTTTGCGCGTGCTCGAGGAGCAGTCGACGGCCTCGGTATGCCGCACCCTGGGCATCAGTGAAGAAAACCTTTTCGTGCGCATGCACCGCGCGCGCAAGCAATTGCTGTCTTGACCGGAACGGCAGGGTGCGGTGCGGCATTGCGCCGGCCAACCCGAGCTGAAATGAAATCAAGCCGCTGCGTTGGCAATCCACTCGGCGGCGCGCTCGGCGATCATCAACACCGGCGCGTTCGTATTGCCGCTCGTGATGCGCGGCATGACGCTGGCATCGACGACCCGCAGGCCCGCCACGCCATGCACGCGCAGTTGCGCGTCAACGACGGCCATGGGATCGCTCGCCGGGCCCATCTTCGCCGTGCCAACCGGGTGGAAGATGGTGGTGCCGATATCGCCAGCGAGTTTGGCGAGTTCGGTATCGCTTTGAAATTCGACGCCAGGTCGCACTTCGCGCGGGCGCAACGGCGCCAGCGCGGGCATGGCGACGATGCGCCGCGTCAGGCGCAGACTCTCGGCGGCAATGCGCCGGTCCTCGATGGTGCTCAGGTAGTTCGGGGCGATGCACGGTGCGTCCAGAGCGCGCGCCGAGCGTATGCGCACCTGGCCGCGGCTCGTCGGGTTCAGGTTGCACACGCTGGCGGTGAAGGCGTTGAAGTCGTGCAGCGGCTGGCCAAACGCGTCGAGCGACAGCGGCTGCACGTGGTACTCGAGGTCGGCGTGCGGTTGCTGCGGTGAGCTGCGCGTGAACGCCCCGAGCTGCGACGGTGCCATGCTCATCGGCCCGCTGCGGTGCAGCGCGTATTCGAGGGCGATCGCCGCCTTGCCCCGCAGCGACTGCACCATCGTATTGAGCGTCTTCACGCCTTCGACTTGGTAAACCGCACGGATCTGCAAGTGGTCTTGCAGGTTCTCGCCCACCCCCGGCAGCGGCTGCGCGATGCGGATGCCATGCGCCTGCAGCAGCAGCGGCGCGCCGATTCCCGAGAGCTGCAGCAATTGCGGCGTCCCCACGGCGCCCGCGCAAAGCAGCACCTCGCGACTGGCGAGCGCCGCTATCGGCGCGCTGTTTTCGCCGCGTCTGGTCTTGAATTCAACCCCCGTGGCGCGCAGGCCGTGCGCGCCCACTTCCGTGAGAACCCTTTCGATGTGGGCGCCTGTGCGCACCTCCAGATTGGGCCGGTTTTGCACCGGGCGCAAGAAAGCCTTCGACGCGTTCCAGCGCACACCCGTTCGCTGGTTGACCTCGAAGTAGCCGACGCCTTCGTTGTCGCCGCGGTTGAAATCGGCGCTCGCCGGTATACCGGCCTGTTGTGCCGCCTGGGAAAACGCTTCGAGCACGTCCCAGCGCAGGCGCTGCGCTTCAACGCGCCATTCGCCTCCGGCCCGCGCGCCGCTGGCGTCGAAACCGGGCGCGGCATGCCAGGCGTTGGCGCCGCGATGGTGGTCTTCATGCTTCATGAAATAGGGCAGGCACTGCGCCCAGCTCCAGCCCAGGTTGGCACCATGGCCGTCGCCCGCACCCCATGCGTCGTAGTCGCGCGCCTGACCGCGCATGTAGATCATGCCGTTGATGCTGGACGACCCGCCCAGAACCTTGCCACGCGGGTAGCGCAGCTGACGGCCGTTCAGACCGGCCTGTGGCTCGGTGGAATAGAGCCAATCGGTACGTGGATTGCCGATGCAGAACAGATAGCCCACGGGGATGTGAATCCATGGATAGTGGTCGTTGCCGCCGGCCTCCAGCAGCAACACGCGTTTTCCCGGATCAGCGCTGAGCCGGTTCGCCAGCAGGCACCCAGCCGTGCCGGCGCCGCAAATGACGAAGTCATAGGTGCTTGGGATCATGGTGGTGCATTTTGGCGGTTTCGTCGCTCCCGGCGCAGATTGAGGCGCGACGCCGAGCGCACCGGCGACGGTTTGCGCGGGTCGGATCAAACTGCCCGAAAACAACACTTTGTGCGCGGTTGCGCCGCCGCCGCGGGCTCAATTCCCGTATATTCGCGACTCTGTGTATGGACGCCGCGCCTTCGCTTGAATGGTTCACGATGGGTAGAAGCTCCACATCGTTTATGAGAATCTGAAAGGGCCTCTCCCCATGGGCAACAAACTCTACGTCGGCAACCTCGCGTACAGCATTCGCGACGAGGATCTGCAGCAGGCGTTTGCGCAGTACGGCACCGTGACCTCGGCAAAGGTAATGATGGACCGCGACACCGGCCGCTCCAAAGGCTTCGGTTTCGTCGAAATGGCTAGCGATGCCGAGGCGCAGGCCGGCATCAACGGTATGAAC
>JANNKM010000001.1:0-3235 GCA_031396305.1 Rhizobacter sp. | reverse complement strand
CGGCGACGACATTCCCGTGCAGCTCGGCGGCGGCCTGCGCGACCTCGACACGATCGAGCGCTACCTCGACGACGGCCTGAGTTTCATCATCATCGGCACCGCCGCGGTGAAGAGCCCGGGTTTTCTGCGCGACGCATGCAGCGCGTTCGGTGGCCACATCATCGTCGGCCTGGACGCGAAAGACGGCAAGGTCGCCACCGACGGCTGGAGCAAGCTCACCGGCCACGAGGTGATCGACCTGGCGAAAAAATTCGAGGACTACGGCGTCGAAGGCGTGATCTACACCGATATCGGCCGCGACGGCATGCTGCAAGGAATCAACATCGACGCCACGGTCAAGCTCGCGCAGGCGCTGACGATTCCCGTCATCGCCTCGGGCGGCCTGAGCGGCATGGCCGACGTGGAGAAGCTCTGCGCCGTCGAAGACCAGGGAATCCGCGGCCTGATTTGCGGCCGGGCCATCTACACCGGGGACCTCGATTTCGGCCAGGCGCAGGCGCGTGCCGATGAGTTGAACGGCGCGGCTTGAGCCATTCAATGCTCGCCAAACGCATCATCCCCTGCCTCGATGTCACTGGCGGGCGCGTCGTCAAGGGTGTCAATTTCGTCGGCCTGCGCGACGCGGGCGACCCGGTGGCGATCGCCGCGCGCTACAACGACCAGGGGGCAGACGAGCTGACGTTTCTGGACATCACCGCCACCAGCGATGGCCGCGAGACGATGCTGCACATCGTCGAGGCAGTCGCGTCTCAGGTGTTCATTCCGCTGACCGTCGGCGGCGGCGTGCGCAGCGTCGATGACGTGCGGCGCTTGCTCAACGCCGGGGCGGACAAGGTCAGCTTCAACTCCGCGGCGGTGGCGAACCCGCAGGTGATAGCCGACGCCTCGCGCAAGTATGGGGCGCAGTGCATCGTCGTCGCGATCGACGCCAAACGACGCGTCGGCGACGACATCGCGACACGCGGCGCTGGTTGGGATGTGTACACGCATGGCGGGCGCAAGAACTCTGGTCTGGACGTGCTGACCTGGGCACGCCAGATGGTGCAAACCGGCGCGGGCGAGTTGCTGCTGACGAGCATGGACCGCGACGGCACCAGGACCGGCTTCGATCTGGAGTTGACGCGTGCCGTCAGTGACGCGGTGAGCGTGCCGCTGATCGCCTCGGGTGGGGTGGGCACACTCGAGCACCTCTCGGAAGGCATTCGCATCGGCCGTGCCGACGCGGTACTGGCCGCGAGCATCTTCCACTACGGCGAATTCACGGTCGGCCAGGCGAAGGCCCTGATGGCGCGCGACGGCATCGCGGTTCGGCAATGAGGGTCGCGCGGCGCGACACATTACGTCGCGAGTTGCCGCATGCGGTACGCATCATCGGCGGGCGATGGAAGCGCAGCAAGTTGCCCGTGCCCGATATCCCCGGCTTGCGGCCCACACCAGCGCGCGTGCGCGAAACAGTTTTTAACTGGCTCGGCCAGGACCTGACGGGATGGCGCTGCCTGGATGCGTTCGCGGGTTCTGGCGCGCTCGGATTCGAGGCCGCGTCGCGACACGCCGCGTCGGTGGTGCTGCTGGAGCGCGACCGAGGCCTGGCCCGAGGTCTCGTCGAATGCCGCGACCGGTTGGGTGCTGTGGCGGTTCTCGTCGAGAACGTGGATGCCGTGGCGTGGATGGCGGCCTGTGCATCGCAGCGCTTCGATCTGATCTTCATCGACCCGCCATTCAATGCCGGCTTGACGCTGCCGGCGCTCGAACACGCAGCGCGCCTGCTCGCTGCCGGTGGAGTCGTCTATCTCGAATCGGGCCGGCCGATCGATGCAGAGGTGCTCGCCACCGCGGGCTGGCGCGTCACGCGTCGCGCCCAGGCCGGACAAGTCCACTTCGGGTTGCTGGCACGCGGTGCGGCCGGGGGCGATAAACTCTCGACGTGACTTCCACAACCCGCCTCATTGCCGTCTACCCGGGGACCTTCGACCCGATGACTCTGGGCCATGAAGATCTGATGCGCAGGGCGAGCCGCCTGTTCGAGCGTTTGATCATCGCGGTCGCCGCCGGGCATCACAAGCGAACCATGTTCACGCTGGATGAAAGGTTGCAGATTGCCACTGAACTCGCGGCCAAGTATCCGAACGTCGAGGTGATGGTGTTTCGCGGCCTGCTCAGCGACTTCGTGAAGCAACACGGTGGCAAGGTGGTGGTGCGGGGCCTGCGGGCGGTGAGCGACTTCGAATACGAATTTCAGATGGCGGGCATGAACCGGCAGTTGATGCCGGAGGTCGAAACTGTGTTTCTGACGCCAGGAGATCTTTACCAGTTCGTCTCGGGCACGTTCGTTCGCGAAATCGCGACGCTGGGGGGCGACGTTTCAAAGTTCGTCTCGCCATCGGTGTTGGAGCGGCTCAGGCACCGCGTGAAAAGCGATCCCGGCTGAGAGCCTGAGAGTATTTCTGAGCAACATGGCGCTGCTGATTACAGACGAATGCATCAATTGCGACGTCTGCGAACCGGAGTGCCCGAACCAGGCGATCTCGATGGGGGCGGAGATCTACCAGATCGACCCAACGCGATGCACCGAATGCGTGGGGCACTTCGATGAGCCGCAGTGCGTGCAGGTCTGCCCGGTGAGTTGCATCCCGCTCGACCCGCGGCACCTTGAGACCCGCGAAATCCTTTGGGCCAAGTACCAGCGCTTGCAGGGCCAGAAGCCAGGCACCTGAACTTGGGCTTGTGGGCGTGTTCCGACCCGAAACGCGCGATGACGGCAGGCTATTTCTTCTTCGCGACGGGTTCCACCGCAATGAAGTCTTCGGTAGGCGGCTTGGCCTTGGATTTGATCTTGCCGTCCGCGCTCTTGGTCGTGCTGCCCTGCGCCGCCGAGGCAGATGCGGCAGCCGGCCGCGCGAGGCCATCGATTCCAATGGGCGGAGCAGCTTTCTTGCGTTCCTCGGCGAGCCGTTCGCGCTCCATCTCGGCGGCCCTGCGCTTTTCCTGCTCCAGCGCGCGCACCGCGGCGGCGCGCTGGGCACCGGTTCGACCGTCGGTGCCTTCGACGATGGTGCCGTCAGCGCATGGCCGTTGCGAGTACTCTTTCCCGCCCGGGCCGCAGCGGTAAATCGTCGTCACGGCATCGGCGATGCCGGCAGCGCTCAGCAAAGCCACGATCAAGCTGGCGCGGATCACGACGAACTTTCGCGGGGTCTGGCTGCCACTTCGACTTCGCTGCGTGGCGGTTTGGGCC